>NZ_JAHOJD010000029.1:0-1355 GCF_019129655.1 Bifidobacterium sp. MSK.17.10
TCGACGCCCCAATGCTTGAGGATCTTCATGTACGTGCCGTCATCCATCAGCTTCTGCACGGCCTTCTGCACGGCCTCGTCGAGCTGCTGGTCGCCCTTCTTGATGGCGATGCCCTGCTTGGCCACGCCTTCAACGTCGCCGAGCGCCTCAAGCTGGCCGTCGGTCTGGGAGATCGCGTAGCCGGCGACCGGCGAATCGGCGTAGAACACGTCGGCCTTACCGGTGGCCACTGCGGTGGCGGCTTCGGCCTGACGCTTGTAGGACATCACTTCGGCCTTCTTGTCGGCCTTGCAGCCCTTGGCGATCTTGTTGGCCTCGTCCTCCTGGACGGTGCCGGTCTGCACTGCGATCTTCGCGCCGCACATGTCGGAGGTGTCGAGCTTCTTCGGGTTGCCCTTCTGCACGGCCCACGTGGAGCCGGCGCGGTAGTAGCTCACGAAGTCGACGGACTGCAGACGCTCTTCGGTGATGGTCATGGCGGTGATGCCCAGATCGTACTTGGAGCCGATGGACGGGACGATGGTGTCGAACATGGAGGAGACGATCTTCGGCTTCAGGCCCAGCGTCTGGGCGATGGCCTTGGACATGTCCACATCGTAGCCGACCGGCGTCTTGCCGTCTTCGGCGTAGAATTCGGCCGGAGCATAGGACAGTTCCATGCCGACGGACAGCTCGCCGTCCTTGACGGTCTTCGCGGAGGCGGCCAGCTTGGCCAGCTCGTCATCCTTCTTGATGGTGCTCACATCGTAACCAACGGTGGTGTTCTTCGCCTTCGAGTCGCTTTTGGCGTCACCGGAATCCGTGGTGCCGCATGCGGCGACGGAGAACATCATGGCCGCGCTCAGCGCGAGAGCGGCAAACGATTTGAATTTCAACGACATAGTGGGTTCTCCTTCTATTCTCTTCCCATCCACTGAACGGTAATCGTCCATTTGCCAATCAGACGTCCAGTATTCCAAAGGCACACGATAAAACCGCAATGCTACGCCGACGTTAATCGGCAAAAAGCGTAGGGGCATCGATCTATATACGTCCGATGCCCCTACGCCCGCAGCGTCAGTGCGCCGATCAGCCCAAATCGGTCGGGTTGATCTCGGCCTTGTCGACGGCGCCGGATTCGACGCCCCAATGCTTGAGGATCTTCATGTACGTGCCGTCATCCATCAGCTTCTGCATGGCCGCCTGCACCGCCTTGGCCGTGTCGGAATCACCCTTCTTGATGGCCACGGCCTCCTTGGTCACGCCGACGTCCTCACCGAGGGCCTCAAGCTGGTCGTCGGTCTGGGAGATCGCATAACCCGCGACCGGCGAATCGGCGTAGAACACGTCGGCCTTGCCGGTGACGACGTTGGTGG
>NZ_JAHOJD010000030.1:0-1131 GCF_019129655.1 Bifidobacterium sp. MSK.17.10
CACGTTCTCCGGGACGATGACCTACATTCTCGCCTGAATAGCTTTCCGTAACCCTGCCGTTCGGGAAAAGCAATGGCAACGGAGGAATCTATCCAATCGGGAAAATACCCAATCCGAACGCGATTAAGGCTTTGAATGGCAGAGCCATACTATCGTCTGGAACGACAGTGGCGATTCCATTCATCCACCCGTCATATCTGCAACGTTCAGTCCAAGTATCGATCGCGCCGGACGGGACCGTCAACCTCCTCGTTGGCCCCGAAGTGGCTGTCACAGGCGGAATCGTGGAAATCCACTTTTAATAGCTTTCCGTAACCCAGACATGTCAACTTCAGTGGCAATCCACTGGATCGTTCGTCTGCTCGCCATATGGCGGCGGTAATATATTCACCGTCAAAAACGGGCTGATCTTCGTTGACCTAGCCTCTTTTCAAAGTACCGTGAATGTCGGGAATTTCCAAGTCTGGCAGTACAAGTCTGGTATAAAACCTTCCAAGACTGTCGGCCTTGGATGTATCGCCAATGTGTCAGGCCACTCCTATGGCAAACAGGCGAACTGGAACACGGACGGGTCAGTGACTCTCATTGGCGGTGTCTCGACCGGCGATATCATCCAATGCTTCCAGAAAGTCATTCCGGTACCTGATGGCGTAATATTCAGCTAGTCTCGCATGACCGGCACGATTAAGCCTCCATTATGCCAGCAGCCGGCAGCAATATCATGCTCCGATGAATCTCTCCACGAGATTATGTTGTTGGCCATGTAAAACCTTGCCGTTGACTGTGTGCTGGAGTCGATATTGTTATCGAAGCACCAGCCGAAGGATTCACGTGCGGTCTTCCACCCTTTGACTGTAGCCAAGTTGACGGACCCCCATGAGACAGAACGGAACCTGCCGCTGTTCTGCCATAGGATGCTGAGCACGAGCAGCGCATCTGCACCTGACTGGGCACAAGCCAAAGGGATGATGGAAGTGTCAATAACAAGCTTATCGCTCGTCGTCTTCGTGAGGGTTACGGAATCCCACAGTTGGCTCATCGGAGGCAACTGCTTGACAAGCATGACAGGAGTTCCAGCGGTGATGCCACTGATTGGAATGCGGGCGATCGGAATCCATACGGTGCCGGAAT
>NZ_JAHOJD010000031.1:0-978 GCF_019129655.1 Bifidobacterium sp. MSK.17.10
ACTTAGAGAGAATTGCAGCATTGCGCGCAAGCTTGGAATGAGATACATGAAAACTACGATAGAGAATATATACAAAATCCGAGTAAGTCACATCATCATCATTGCTGGCTTTATAATTCTTTTAATAAACAAATATGCCAATTTGCTTGATTTTGATTTTCTAGATCCCCTCAGCAAGTCCAGTATCACACTTTTAGGCATAATTGCAGTCTCTAGTGTTGTCCTCTTTCAAAAAAAATCTTTTTTCTTAATACTTGTTTTTTTATTCGCTTTTAACACTTGGCTACTAACTCGAGACACCACACTAATCGTGTTTCTTCTCTTCGCAGCTACCACACAAAGCACAAAAAAGAAGCTATTAAATACATTTTTAACTGTACAATCAATCATTTTAGCCTCATGCATTATAACATATTTTCTAGCTTTAAAAATCAAATTTATAAACGTTAGTCTATATAACACAGGAGATAGAACTAGATATACTTTCTTCTTCCTTCAGCCAAACAATTTTGGAATTCAATTTGCATTCACGATTATATGTTTCATATACATAAGCAAATTGTCTTCTTCAATTTCCATAGCTATCCTAGCTATTTCAAGCGCATTTCTTTACATCTTCCCGAACTGCGTCACCGGTTGCGTTGTGCTCGTTATCTACGCTCTCTTAATTCTCTTCTTTAACAAGCCTGATTTTTTCAAAAAGAAAATACTACGATTCACACCATATCTTGTTGCAATTATCGGTATCCTCATTTTCTCCTTGTATCTCACCGGGAAGACTGGCTTCATAGGAAAAATCATCTCCGGCACATTTTCGTATAGATTCATCGGTTCCGTAATGGCAATTCGTCTCTATGGAGTGAATCTAACAGGACATTATCTCGACAAATTAGGAGAAACTCTCTTTATAGATGGCCAGTGGGGTACATTCTGGCTTGATTTCGCCTATGTTAGAGTTCTTGTTGAATTTGGTATAAT
>NZ_JAHOJD010000032.1:0-817 GCF_019129655.1 Bifidobacterium sp. MSK.17.10
AAGCCAGCTCGGCCCCGAGCCCGACGGATACGTGAAGGGAGCCTGACATGGCCATCGGCGAGACCGTCATCACCATCGTCGGCAACCTCACCGCGGATCCGGAACTGAGAACCACCGGCCAGGGCGCGCAGGTCGCCAGCTTCACCATCGCCAACACGCCACGCCAGTACAACCGGCAGACCGGACAGTACGAGGACGGAGACGCGCTCTTCCTCCGCTGTTCGGCATGGAACGACCTCGCGCAGCATTGCATCCAATCTTTGTCCAAGGGTATGCGGGTCATCGCCCAAGGCAGGCTCAAGCAGCACTCGTATCAGGCGCAGGACGGCACCAATCGGACCGTCGTGGAGCTGACGGTCGACGAAATCGGGCCATCGCTGCGGTACGCGACGGCGCAGGTCGCCCGCATCAGCCGCCAGGGCGGTCCCGTCTACGGCAACCCCGCATCGCCGCAGCCGACCGTCAACACCGGCGTCGGTGGCTGGAGCCAACGGCCGCAACAGTCGGCGCAGACACAGCAACCCGCCGCGCCGCCGGCCGATGATCCGTGGGGCGCGCCGTCGGACGACCAATCGTCATTTGGGGACTTCGGCAAACCGGATCCGGAACCGGAATTCTAAGGAGCAGCAATGAAAGCCAGCGAACAGCAGGTGCTCATCCCGCAGGAAGCGACACCGGACACGCTCATCGACCTCATCGGCAAGACGCAGCAGGTCACCAAGGCCGCGGCCGTCGTGCTCAAGGCATGCCGCAACGTCATGGACACCAAAAACAAGCAGGAGCACATCGACAAGTGGGGCGGCATCCACGCCATCAC
>NZ_JAHOJD010000033.1:0-814 GCF_019129655.1 Bifidobacterium sp. MSK.17.10
AAGCCAGCTCGGCCCCGAGCCCGACGGATACGTGAAGGGAGCCTGACATGGCCATAGGGGAGACCGTCATCACCATCGTCGGCAACCTCACCGCGGACCCCGAATTGAGGACCACCGGCCAGGGCGCGCAGGTCGCCAGCTTCACCATCGCAAACACCGCGCGCGTATATAACAAGCAGACCGGCCAGTATGAGGATGGGTCGGCGCTGTTCATGCGCTGCAGCGCGTGGCGCGACCTTGCCAACCACTGCGCGCAGAGCCTTGCGAAGGGTATGCGCGTCATCGCACAAGGCCGTCTGCAGCAGCATTCCTACCAGGCGCAGGACGGATCCAATCGCACCGTCATAGAGCTGCAGGTTGACGAGATCGGCCCGAGCCTACGCTACGCCACCGCGCAGGTCAGCCGCATCAGCCGACAGCCGCAAGGTCCCGTCTACGGCAATCCCGCCGCGCAGACGCCGACCGTCAACACCGGAGCGGGCGGCTGGAGCCAACAGCCGACCCAGTCCACGCAACCGGCCGCACCTGCCGATGATCCGTGGGGCGCTCCGTCGGACGACCAGTCATCATTCGGAGGTTTCGGCAAACCCGATCCGGAACCGGAATTCTAAGGAGCAGCAATGAAAGCCAGCGAACAACAGGCGCTCATCCCGCAGGAAGCCACGCCCGACACACTCATCGACCTCATCGGCAAGACCCAGCAGGTCACCAAAGCCGCGGCTGTGGTGCTCAAGGCATGCCGCACCGTCATGGACACCCACACCAAAAACAAGCAGGAGCACATCGACAAGTGGGGCGGCATCCACGCCATCAC
>NZ_JAHOJD010000034.1:0-657 GCF_019129655.1 Bifidobacterium sp. MSK.17.10
TCTGGGTTACGGAAAGCTATTGCAGTGCCATCCAACAGCCGTGCGCCGTGGAGTAGGCGGATTTCGGGTCGCCCAGCATTTGCACCTTCCCGTCGCGCATGACAAGCAGGCTGAAACAGCAGGACGGAAACGCGATGATGCTCTGGTCGGCGAGCGGACGGAACGCTTCTGGGATGGTCTCAATCGCCGTCGAGTAGTTCTGCTGTCCACTGCCGTCGAACTTGACGTTGCCGTTGATCGTGACGATGCGTCCGACGCGACATAGAGTGAGTCTGCCGTTCGTGTATGGAGGTTTCCATGGCTGGGTTACGGAAAGCTAGAAATCATGGGATTGGGAAACAAAGCGTGCCGACGCAATCCTGATTGCTGCCAACGTTTCCCATGTTCGCCACTCGGATAGTTCCATCAGCTCTGGCCGTGAGGCTTCGCGCCGTTTGCCCATTTGATACAAGGCAGACAGTCGACAAGTCAACGATGGGACGATACCAGGACGCGAGCTTTGCCGGACATTCAACAGCATCCCAACTGCCCGAACCGATTTTCCCACTGAACTTGATCAAAATCATCCTGCCGTTACGCATGATGATCCAATTGGAATCCTGGTACAGGGTTACGGAAAGCTACGCGGCTCCGATGATGAGTCTTTCCCATGCCCGC
>NZ_JAHOJD010000035.1:0-394 GCF_019129655.1 Bifidobacterium sp. MSK.17.10
CTGACCAAAATCGTCGCGTGTCCGCCTGACCTCGGTCTTGATGCTGGCGGCCTTGACGCGGTCACGCACATAGGCGCCGCTTCGGCCGAGCCGGTAGGCGACGGCGGCGGTGGTGGCCCCCAGATCAAGCATGCCCTGGATGGCATCGGCCTCCTCCAACACGGTGAGCTGTTCGCGCTGGCAGTTCTCGGTGACCATGGCCTCCAACTGCTGCAATGGGCCGAGCTGGAGCACGAAGCATGGGACGGCTCCGATTCCGGCCTGTTTGCATGCGGCGAGCCTGCGGTGGCCGGCGATGACCCTGTAGCGCTCGCCGGTGGGTACGACGCTGAGGGGCGAGAGGAGGCCGTTGGTTTTGATGCTGGCGGCGAGGTCGGTCACGTCGCCGATGTTT
>NZ_JAHOJD010000036.1:0-377 GCF_019129655.1 Bifidobacterium sp. MSK.17.10
CAAATCTCCTTGGGTGAGAAACCGGACTGGACGTTGTACGCGATGCGCCGCTGGTGGAACGAGTGGAAGGACGAAATCGCCCCGTGGTGGCGAGAGAACAGCAAGGAGGCGTACAGCAGCGCGTTTGAATGGCTGTCCCAAGCGTTGAGGAACTGGTCGGACAGCAGGAAGGGCAGGCGCGCGGGCCGTAGGGTGGGCTGGCCGAAATACAAGTCGAAACGCTCCAGTGTCCCGCGTTTCGCATACACGACCGGCAGCTTCGGCCTTATCGAAGACGACCCGAAGGCGTTGAAACTGCCACGCATCGGACGCGTACACTGCATGGAGAACGCCACCGAACGCGTCCACGGCAGACGAATCGTGCGCATGACCGTCAG
>NZ_JAHOJD010000037.1:0-366 GCF_019129655.1 Bifidobacterium sp. MSK.17.10
AGGGTTACGGAAAGCTATTCAGGCGAGAATGTAGGTCATCGTCCCGGAGAACATGCCGCTGTTCTGCACCGCGCCACAATTGGCATAACGGAAATTGCCATTCGTTTCCAGAATGAAATCACGCTGGCTGCCACCATCACGCCCCGCCCACGTGCCATGCGTGACGACCGCAGGCCTCCAACCCTCCGGAATTGTACCGAACTGTCCACTGCCCCACGAGTCAGTGTTCGCGCTTTTCCAGTTGATGCTAATCTGCGCGATCTTGCCAGACTTCACGCCGGTCACGGTGCCATACTGTGATTTAATCAAAGTCTGGGTTACGGAAAGCTATTGCAGTGCCATCCAACAGCCGTGCGCCGTGGAGTA
>NZ_JAHOJD010000003.1:0-297157 GCF_019129655.1 Bifidobacterium sp. MSK.17.10
TTGAGTTCTCAAACCACCACCACTCACCCACCTCGCAATCCGGAACCATCCGGACCACTCGCTGAGCGGCAGCAAGAGATAAACTTACAGCACGATCGCGATCCGCGCAACCCGGGCCGCATGAACAACGCGTGAACCGTTGGAAATCCAACGTTCCATCGGCGTGTCGAAAACGAGCCAAACGCGACCTGAAACCGTCGATGACACCATCATAGGACGCTAAAACCACGGCCAGGTGAACGCGAAAACAACAACCCACGGCGTGTCGGAATCGCAAAGCCAAATGCGGATGAAGCGAAGACGCGAACAATGCAGCCATCTGCGCTATGACCGCGATATGAGATCCATAGCCTGACAACCGCACCAATGCAATATCAGGAAATACAGCGCCAAGAAAAAGCAGCACACGGATCCGAACGAAGGCAATGAGATACAAAAGCCGGGAGGCTCCATGTTCCACGGAGACTCCCGGCTTGGTATTCAATTATTGGTTTTCAGTTATCAGCCAATCACTCGGCCTGAGCGGGCTCTGCAGCCGGCTCAATCGTGGCGACGGCCTTCTTGCGGCTCAGGTAGCGCTTGATGGTCAGGAACTCCAGACCGATCACGAGCACCGCAACCACGCCCCAAGCCACGTACATGGCGGTCTTCCAGATCGGGGTGGCGACCTTCGGCTCGCCATTCGCGTACTGCCAGCTGTTGGCGGCCGTGTACAGGATGTTGTGCGCGGCCTGACGCATGGCCTTCACGGAAGTGGCGGACTTATCGGTGATGTGGTTGGTGATCTTGGTGGTGGCAAGCATCGAATCGTTGCCCGCACGCACTTCCTGATCGGCGTTCTGGTAGCCGTAGCCGCCGAAGTAATCGGTCAGGACGAAGCCTTTGAAGCCCCACTCGTCACGCAGCACGGTCTGCAGCAGGTTGCTGGAAGCGCCGGCGTAGGTGTAGCCGATGTAGTTGAAGGAGCTCATCACGGCCTGGGCGCCGCCTTCCTTCACGCTCATCTCGAACGGCTTCAGATAGGTTTCACGGATGGACTGCTCGTTGGCCCACGTGCACACCATGTTGGTGCGGTTGGTCTCCTGGTCGTTGAGTGCGAAGTGCTTCATGAAGGAGTACACGCCCTTGGACTTGGCGCCGGCGATTTCGTTGGAGGCCATCGCACCGGAGAGCAGGGAGTCCTCGGAGAAGTACTCGAAGGTACGACCGGAGAATGCCGAACGGTGGATGTTCATGGCCGGAGCGTACCAACCAGCCACGTGCATGTCGTGAGCCATGTCGCCGATCATCTCACCGAACTGCTTGGCGAGATCACGGTTCCAGGTGCAGGCGAACGCGGTGGAGGCCGGGAAGCCGATGGAGCCAACACCGGTGAAGTTGTTGTTCAGCGAGGCCGGGCCGTCGGCGTCGGTCAGCTGGATCTTGCCGACGGACTTCACAGCCGGAGTGCCGTAACCACCATTGGCGATCAGGTTGTCCATATCGTCGAAGGTGAGCTGGTCGAGCAGCTTGTCCCAATCGGCGTCGTCATAATCCTTGCCATACATCTGGTACAGCTTCAGGCCATTCTTGGCACCGGTGGTCGGCATCTCGTCCGAATCGTTGTCATACTTCTTCGGATCGTAGTTGCTGTTGTTGGTGAACTCGGCCTTGGCTTCGTCGCTCATCGAGAAGTTGGTCGGAGCGGCGGTGGCCTTGGCATAGTTCGCGAAGTGGCCCGCGCGAGACAGGTACGTCACGTCGCCGGCGGCGTAATCGAACTCGTTGGTGGCGGCCACGGCATCGCCGTTATGGGTGTTCGAGTCGGAATTGTAGGTGACGGTGTCCTTCACGGTGACCTTCTGATGGTCGATCACGTGGTGCGAATCGGACTGGATGGAGATGTCGTAATCGCCCTGCTCCAGCACGTACGCCTTAGCGTCCTTCTGGTCGTAGGAGGCCATGTCGTCATCGTCGAACTCGATCTTCACGGTCTGGGAAGCGCCCGGCTCGAGCTTCTTGGTCTTTTCGAACGCAACCAGGTTCTTGGATGCCTTCTCGATGCCGCCATCGGTGTACGGCGGGTTGTAGTAGACCTCGACCACGTCCTTGCCGGCCTTATCGCCGGTGTTGGTGACGGTCACATCGAACGAGATCTTGCCGTTCTTGTAGGAGACCTTGCCCATCTCCTGCTTGAACGTCGTGTAGGACAGGCCGTAGCCGAACGGGAACATGACGGTGTCGTCGTAGTTGATCAGACCTTCGTCGGCGGCGGTCTCATAGAACTTGTAGCCAACGTAGATGCCTTCGACGTAGTTGACGAACGTCGGGGTCACCGTGACCTTGTCGCCACTGAAGCCCATGTAGGAAGCAGTGAGATCATCCGCATTGTCGTAAGTGAACTTGCCGTTCGTGCCGACGGACGAAGCGTTGCCGGCGGCGGTGCCATCGGTGTTGTTGAACACAGCGGTCTTGGTCAGGTCCTTCGCGAACGTGTCGGAGGTCTTGCCGGACGGATTCACATCGCCGGCGAGCACCTCACCCAGTGCGGAGAAGCCGGTCTGGCCGGCCGGCGGGCACCACAGCACGGACTTGATCTGCGGATACTGGGACAGGAAGTCGAACTGGAACGCGTTGGCGCCGTTGTAGACGAGCGTCACCTTCTTGAAGTTCTTGGTGACCAGGTCGATCATGTCGCGCTCGGTCTGGGACAGCTGCAGGAAGTGCTCGCCATCCTTGAAATCTTCGTAGTCCTTGGAATTGTTGTTGTAGGTGATGCCCTTCGCCTTCATGTTCGTCGGCAGGTCAGCGCCTTCGCCGCCGACGCGGGTGATGGTGATGACGGCTTCGTCGGAGAAGTCCTTGGCGTCGGAGATCAGCTTGTCGGAATACTGCTTGGCCGGAACCTCAGGCAGGGTCCAATCCTGCGACCACATAGCCACCATCGGGCGGTCCTTGCGGTAGTCGGTGTACAGCTTGGTCAGCTCGGAATTGGTTTCGATGCCGGCCTGCTTCATGCCGTCAAGCATGGAAACGGTCTCGTACTGGTCGGACATGGAGCCGGAGCCGGTGCCGCCGTAAACCGGGTTGGTGGAGCCCCAACCGAACACGTTGACCTTCTTGTTGGACAGCGGCAGGTTGGAATCGTCGTTCTTCAGCATGGTGATGGCTTCCGACTGCACTTCCTTGGCCAGCTCGTTGGCTTTGGAAACGGTGGTGTCGGACAGCATGTACTTGGTGGTGGTCGCGTTGTTGAGCAGCGTGGAAAGCGGGCCGGTCAGCATCATGGACACGGCCACGACGATGCCGACAAGCGCCACCAGCCAGGATTCGGAATGGACGATCTTACGGGTCGCCACGTCCTTGACCGTCTTCTTGTTGACGGCAAAAGTGATAATCAGCGCGAGCGCGAACAGCACGCCAATCGCAATAAGGTACGGCGTCAATGAGCCGATGACGTTCATAACGTCAGCCATGTTGATTTGCAGCATGGTCTGCCTCCTCCTTGATTCTCATAACCAAACGACACGTAGGCTCCGATGCCTTTATCGGAACCGCGAAACCATTCAACACTGCCCCGCATCTCATGGTTTCGGTGAAGTGGCTGCAGATGCGTGCGGCAAGTGAAGACACTTCTTCATGTCGATGATTCGATTTCATCAGACTTCAACGTGCGGCACATGGCGTTTTCCCCAGCCTGTCAATTCGCGTGCATAATCTGCACGCCAAGTACGATGGAAGTATGAGCGACTTAAGCGCATTGAATCTGGAAGCAGGCAGCCTGGTTGGCGGCTACACATTGATTTCCCGGCTTGGTTCGGGTGCCATGGGCTCGGTATGGCGTGTGCGGGACGATGGCGGCCATCAATATGCGATGAAGATTTTGCGCGATTCCCTCTCCGACGACGATTCCCCGCAGCAGCAGCGCGACGAGTTGACCGCACGCGAGCGCCTGCGCAGGGAGGCGATGGCGTTGCAGAAGGTGCGGCATCCGGGCGTGTGCGGCATTGTGGATATGGAACTTGACGACGCGTTGGCTTTTATTGTGACCGAGTTGATCGAAGGCAAGAATCTGCGTGAGGATGTGCGCGTCAATGGCCGATATGTGGGCGACGATTTGGAACGGCTGGCACGCAAGCTGATTGAGGCGGTGCGTGCCGTGCATGCGGCCGGCATCGTGCACCGCGATATCAAGCCGACGAATGTGATGGTGTCGAGCACCGGCCCGGTATTGGTGGATTTCGGCATCGCTATGGGCGAAGGCGAAAGCCATGTGACGCGTACCGGTCTGGTGATGGGCACGCCGGGGTTCATCGCGCCGGAAATCATTGATGGCGCGGAATCGGATGAAATGACCGATTGGTGGTCGGTGGCGAGCGTATTGGCGTTCGCCGCTACGGGTGAGCCGGTGTTCGGCACGAAGCCGATGATGACCGTGTTGGAACGTGCGGCGGCAGGCAGCGCCAATCTTGCGGGACTTCCTGCGGGCACGATGGCCGCGTTCCGTTCGGCGCTTAATCCGGATCGGACGAAGCGGTGCACGCCGGACGATTTGCTGCAGGCGATCGCCGTGGATGCGTTGAATCCGCAGGCGTGGGTTGCGGCCGACAATGGTGGCGCAGCGGATGGCGATACGGAGGCGATGCCCCCTTTTGTTGAATCGCCCGACAATCCGCGCACGTTGTGGCGATTGCAGGACGACATAACCGGCGAAAACGCCATCAGCACGCGCACGATGCCAAGGCTCAGCGAAGCAACGCAGGCGATCGGGCAGCCCGATGTGAGCGCAACTCAAGTAATCGGGAAACAAGTGACCAGCCAATCCGACGCGAGCGCAACGCAGGTGATCGCACCT
The DNA here is from genome assembly GCF_019129655.1 of Bifidobacterium sp. MSK.17.10. Lineage (NCBI taxonomy): Bacteria > Bacillati > Actinomycetota > Actinomycetes > Bifidobacteriales > Bifidobacteriaceae > Bifidobacterium > Bifidobacterium sp. MSK.17.10. The sequence continues at coordinate 4,835 of NZ_JAHOJD010000003.1, forward strand.
GTTGACGATGCCGAGACCAGTGTGCTTTCCGACGCACTTCCCAACGTGGACAACACGCGCACGATGCCGCAATCGCAAGGCACGCGGGCGATGCCGACAGGCACGCAGGTAATGCCGCAATCCATGCCGTCAACACAAATGCTGCCGGCCCAGAACGCATGGAATCCAGCGGAAGCGCCGACGCAAGTCGACCCGACCATCAAACCCGCGTTGCAACGCATCGCCATGCGGCAGCCACCGTCCGTCATACCGCAGGCCACGGTGGCCGCGGCGCAGCAATCGCCCGCAATGTCATTCCCGCCGGTACCCGGTATGGATGGGCCGAACGTTGCGGAAGCACCCAATCCCGCCGATGTGAAGCGTGGCGCGATGTTGGGCCGGGGCATGCTCCCCTGCGCGCTGATGGCGATTCCCGTGGCCGTCTGCGGACTGTTCTCACTGTGGACGGCGATGGCAGCCGCGTTGCTGTTCGCCTGTGCGCTGGCCACCATCGGATTCAACACGGAGGCGCAGCTCGAGCGCGAAGGCAAACGTGGCGGCGAGAAGAAAAGTTCCGACTGGCTGCTGCGATTGGCGGGACTGCCCTGGCACATCGTGAAGGGCTTCGGCGTCGCCATCGTGCGGACGCTGATCATGTTGGCCGTGGCCGCGCTGGGTTTGTCGCTCACCACGGTCGTGCTGCAGCTTCCGTATGCCGTGATGGATACGTGGATATTTGGATTGACGATTCCGATGCCGACGCTGCTTGGCGGTCCGCTTTCCGAAAGCGGGCTGGCGCAGGCTGCGTTCTGCGCGATCGGCTGGCTTGTGGCCGTGGCCGCTCCGGGCGCGATCGTACTGCGATTGGGCGGCGGCGCACTGCGTAAACAGCCGTATCTGCGCCACTTGAGCGAGCTGCCGACGCAATCGCAAGGCAATACGGAATTCCCGGCGAATCGATAGCAAGGCATCGCTAGTATGGTGCCCAGCATAACAACGTGAGGTCGAAAGGAATATCGATGGCCCAGAACAGCAAGGATGCGCAGAAGCGTACCAGCCGCGCCGAGCGTAGGGCCGCTGAGGCCGCAGCGATGAAGGCGCGCGCCGAGCAGATGGAGAAGGAACGCAAGCAGCAGACGATCATCGGCGGCATCGTGGTGGCGGTGCTGGTGATTCTGGTGGCGATCGGCGCGTTCACCGTGTACCACAACATGCATAAGAAGGCCGAAACGAAGGCTTCCACCGAAACCGTGCAGGAAGCGTACACGGCGTTGCAGAAAGTGAAGAACACTCCGAAGCTCGTCGATAAGAAGGGCGGCCTGCTGATTTCCAAGAACGGCTACGGCAAGGCTGTGGAGGGCGCGCCGACCGTCGAGCTCTACATGGATTTCCTGTGCCCGGGCTGCGGCAACCTGCACCGCCAGTTGGACGCCGACCTGCAGAAGATGGTCGATGCCGGCCAGATCAATCTGGACCTGCATTTCATGGCGTTCATGGACCGTTGGTCCACCGACGAGTATTCCAGTCGCGCGGCGAACGCGGCCATCTACCTGGCCGAGCATGACAGCGACCCGAACCATCTGATCTCCTTCCTGGAGAAGGTCTACGCCGAGGATTTCCAGCCGGAGGAAGGCTCCGCATACAAGTCGGTGAGCGACGCCAAGATCAAGGAGCAGATGATCGCCGCGGGTGTTTCCAAGGATGTTGCGGACAAGGCGTTTGGCCGCGATTATCAGGAATGGCTTGATGCGATCGACACTTACACGCCGAAGCGTTCCGAACTGTGGCATCAGTCCGGCAGCTACAAGGGCAGCATGACCACGCCGACCGTGATCATCAACGGCAAGTATTGGGATATGGACCAGCTGACCACCGCCCAGACGACGGTTAAGGACGGTCTGTTGGAATCGATCGGCCTGAAGGACAGCGAAGTCGGCGTTGCCGGCAAGATGCCGTCCATCGGAGCCAAGAAGGGGCCGATTTCCGTCACCACGGGCGAATAACCCCTTACGGGCAGCCGGCGCGTCTCAACCCGCAATGCTAAGTTGACTGCGGTGGAAGCGCTGGTTATGCTATTCATCGTTCCTCTGTTGTTTTCATAGCAAAAGAGGACATGCCTCCTTAGCTCAGATGGCCAGAGCGGCCGCCTTGTAAGCGGCAGGTCGTCGGTTCGATCCCGACAGGAGGCTCGAACCCGTATGACGGGCTTGGACCTCTTACCATGGGTAAGTGCTCCAGAAGTCTTCCCCCAACTTGAGACTTCTGGCAAAGCGGACGAGACGTCCCCCAACCTGTCTCGTCCGACCGGGGGCAGGACATCCCCTTCTCTCCTGCCCCCTTTTTATTTTTTCGCTTTTCGCACCTGCTTTCAAAAATGTGGCGGTATGGATAAAACCATCGGAAAGCACGGCGACCGTTCCAGCTGAGCCGTTACAATAACGGCGTTGTAGGCAGCGCTGAAAAGAGGATAAATGACGAGAAGGTGGACCCCTCGGAGATTCGTGACGCTTCGTCGTGTCCGCGTCATGGCATGCGTGGCCTCATTGACTTTGACTTCGGCGTTGGCGTTTGGTGTGGGCGCGCGCAAATCCGTGGCGTTGACCGTCAATGGGGAGACCACCACGGTGACCACATATGCGATGAGCGTGGACCGTCTGCTGCAGGAGCAGGGCGTGAAAGTCAAAACGCACGACCTGGTGGAATCGACCAGCCCGACCAGCATGCTGAAGAACCATGATGTGGTGAACGTGCAGAGCGCATACCAGACCACCATCACCATCGACGGCCAGGAAGTGCCGTTCTGGACGGTCGCGTCCAGCGCCGAGCAGTTGCTGGACTTCTTCAACCAAAACGAAACCGAAGCGGCGAAAATCACCGTCAATATCAGCAACGTCTACAACAAGCTCACCGGCGGTCTCATCATCAACCAGAAGGGGCCCGTCACCGTCATCGCGGACGGGAAAAGCTCGGTGGCGCCGAACGGCAAGCTGCCCGCTGCCTCCATTCTTGACGCCAAAGGCATCACGTTGGGCAAGGAGGATCGCGTCAGTGTCGAAAAGGACGGCAAGACGACCATTCTGCGCGTCCGCCGCGTGACGCATGGTGAGGAGACCCGCACGAAGGAAGTGCCGTTCGGCACGCAGACCATCATCGACCCGAACCTGCAGCCGGGCGAAGTCACGGTACGGCAGGAAGGCGAAAACGGCGAAATCCAGCAGACGTACGCCGTCACCTACGTGGATGGCGTGAAGGAAAGCGAGACGCTGACCGGAGAGAAAACCACGAAAATCGCCATCGACAAAGTCATTGCGGTCGGACCGGAAAAAACTACGGACGATACCGACAAATCCGACAAATCCGACAACAGCGGCAACGGCAACAGCAACGGCGATAACGGCGATTCCGGCAAGACGGACGACGGCAAGAACGATTCGGGTAAGAACGACTCGAATAAGTCCGATTCGAATAAGTCCGATTCCGACAAAACCGATTCGAACAAGTCGGATTCCTCGGATAAGAACAATTCGAACAACAACTCGAATAACAATTCCAACAACACCGAGAAGGACGATCCGGCACCGACCCCCACACCAACCCCTGCACCGCAGCCGACTCCCGCACCCCAGCCCAAACCGCAGCCCACGCCGCAGCCGAGCAATCCTTCCGCAGGCTGCCGCTTGTACCATCCTTCCGCGGCACAGGCACAGGCCTACGCTTCCGGCGCGGCGGCGCAGCGCGGCTGGACCGGCCAGAACTGGACGGATCTGGTCAAACTCTGGAATCGCGAATCCGGATGGAGCTGGAGCGCGGAAAACGTGTATTCGGGCGCATACGGTATTCCACAAGCGTTGCCGGGCAGCAAAATGGCCACGTTCGGCGCGAATTGGAAGGACGATGCCGCCGTGCAGATCGACTGGGGTCTGAGCTACATCGCACAGCGGTACGGCAGCCCGTCCGCGGCGTGGCAGCACTCCGAACAGACCGGATGGTACTGATCCGGCTAATCGCCAACGATTTTCGTACCGGCATGAACGGATAATGAGGGAATGACAGAAGAGGGAATGACGGAAAACGTGAACGAGCATACGCAGGGCCATTTGCTGGGGGCGGCCGACATCCGACGCATCGCCGCCGACGCGGGTATCAGCCCAACGAAGAAATTCGGGCAGAATTTCGTGATTGATCCGGGAACCGTGCGTCGCATCGTGCGCGAGGCCGGCGTGACCGCCGACGACCATGTGCTGGAAGTCGGTCCCGGACTGGGTTCGCTGACGCTGGCGATTCTGGAAACCGGCGCCACGATGACGGCTGTGGAAATCGACCCGCCGGTCGCCGAACGCCTGCCGAAAACCATCGCCGAATTCATGCCGGACGCCGTGGACCGCTTCCGTGTGGTCAACCGCGACGCACTTACCGTCAATCCGGAGAATCTGCCCGATTTCAAGGATGACGATTCCTTCACGCTGGTGGCCAATCTGCCGTACAACGTGGCCACGCCGATTCTGCTCACCCTGTTGGAACGTTTCGACAATCTGGGCACCTTCCTGGTGATGGTGCAGAAGGAAGTGGCGGACCGTTTGAGCGAGAAGCCCGGTTCGAAGATCTACGGCACGCCGAGCGTGAAGCTCGCATGGTACGGCACCGCGGAACGCGTGGGCGTCATCGGCCGCAACGTGTTCTGGCCGGCCCCGAACGTCGATTCCGCGCTGGTGCTGTTCAAGCGCTACCCGGGCGGTCACGCCCCCGCCGCGGACAATGCGGACGGTTCCGTGGTGGATCGCGAAACCGTGTTCCGTTTGATCGACGCGGCTTTCGGGCAGCGCCGCAAGACCCTGCACGCCGCATTGAAGAAAATCGTGCCGTCCGAAGCGTTCGAGAAGGCCGGCATCGACCCGACCCGTCGTGGCGAGACGCTCACCATCGACGAATTCGTGGCGTTGGCACGCGCGTTGGATGAGGTGTTCGCGTCATGAGCACCATTGATTCGCCCGCCATCGGAACGGCCACCATCAACGCCGTGAGCGTGGACTGCCCGGCGAAAACGAATCTGACCCTGCATGTGGGCCCGTCGCATGCCGAATGGGGCGGCCGTCATGAACTCGACACCATCTATTGCGCGGTCGGCGTATACGACACCGTCACCGCCACGCGCAAAGCGCCGGGAAGCGGCTTCTCGCTGAATCTCGAGGGCGCGTATCTGGGCGACCTGGCCTCTTCCGGCAGCGATATGCGCCGCAACCATGCCGTGCTGGCATTGTTCGCCATGGCCGAAGCGAGCGGCCATGAGCCGGACGTGGCGTTGAACATCGACAAGCGCATCCCCGTCGGCGCGGGCATGGCCGGCGGTTCCGCCGATGCGGCGGCGACGATTCTGGCATTGAACACGTTGTGGGATCTCGATTGGCCGATCGAACGCCTGCAGGAAGTCGCGGCCACGCTGGGCGCGGACATGCCGTTCTGTCTGACCGGCGGTTACGCGCGCGGCACCGGTTTCGGCGAACGCATCGAACAGCTTGATGACGATGGCGATATCGTACGCGATCTTACGGAACGTGGGTTTACCGGCCATCTGCTGGTCGGCGCATACCGTGCGGAACTGCGCACGCCGGAAGTGTATGCCACATTCGATCAGATCGGTGCCGGCGATGGCGATGAGAACCACCTGCAGAAGGCGGCGGTCTCCCTGCATCCGCGTAGCGGACAGGCGATCGAGGAAGCCTTGCGTGCGGGAGCCAGCCAGGCGTTCGTCTCCGGTTCCGGCCCATCCGTCATCGCGTTCGTGCCGACGGAGGATGCGGCGGACGCCGTGCAGCGGGCATGGCAGGACAGCCGTTGCGTCGATCGCATCATCGCCACGAACGCCCCAGCCCGACCGATTGTGCATATCACCGCATGACACATATCACCGCATGACAGTAAAGTTGATGGCAATTGGTTTGTTCAAAAGGAATTCGTAAATGACCCAGGCTAACGACGAGCGCGCCGCGCGCAAAGAGTACATTCGCCGCCGTCAGAAGACGGTGTTCAGCATCGTCGGAGCCGTCATGGTGGTCGCCATGGTGGTGTCCCTGCTGTTCTTTTTCCATGTCGGAGGCCTGGGCAACGTCAAGTCGGCCGCCGTACAGCCGAACTACGGCCAGCAGGCACCGTGCCCCATCAAGGAAGCCGACGGCAGCAAGGCCAAGTATGTGGAGAATCGCAACATCACGCTGCGTGTGCTCAACGGCACGAAGTTCTCCGGCTTCGCCAAGGCGGTGAGCGACGCGTTGCAGAACCGCGAGTTCAACCCCCAGACGCCGGACAACTACACCAAGAAGGTGGATCGCACGATGATCGTCTTCGGCAAGAACGGCGTGAATCAGGCGTACACCGTGGCAAGCAATTTCACCGACGCCATGCTGGTTATGGACGACCGTCAGGACCAGCTGATCGACGTCATCGTGGGCGCCACATTCGACAATCTGCAGGATACGAAGAAGGTTCCCGCCGCAGGCAAGGCGATCACCGGCATCCAGGGCTGCGTCGCGGTGGACAAGATGACCGACCTGCCCAAGGCGCCCGAGCATGATGCGGTGAATCCGCAAAGCTGACCGCCAATCGAAATCGATATAGGCAATATGAAAAACCCGCGCTCCCCCAATCGGGAACGCGGGTTTTCGTATTCGAGCTGTTCCAAGCACACTGTTCCATGCATGCGGCGAAACCACCGCATGTCAATCGCTATTCGCTCTGCTCCTTGTACCAGCGTTCCAGCTCGGCAACGGCCACGTCACGCTCCACCGGACCGTTATCGAGGCGGTATTCCAGCATGTGCTTGTACGCCTTGCCGACCATCGGGCCTGGTTCGATACTTAGCAGCTGCATGATCTCGTCGCCGTTGAGGTCAGGACGGATCGCGTCGAAGTCTTCCTTTTCTTTCAGGTCGCGTACACGCTGTTCCATCTCGTCCATGGCCGCCGAGAACATCATGGCCTTGCGCTTGTTCTGCGTGGTCGTGTCGGCGCGCGTAAGGCGGTTCAGACGCTCGTACAGCGGGCCAGCGTCCTTGACGTAGCGGCGGACCGCGGAATCCGTCCACGGCTCCTCCACGTAGCCGTGGAAGCGCAGATGCAGGTTGACCAGCTCGCTGACGTCCTCGACCATGTGGTGGTCGAAATGCAGTGCCTTCAAACGCTTGCGTGTCATCTTCGCGCCGACGGCGTCATGACGGTGGAAGCTCACCTTGCCGCCCGCTTCGAAACGACGGGTCTTCGGCTTGCCGATGTCGTGCAGCAGAGCCGCCAGACGCAGCGTCAGGTCCGGGGCCGGCACCGGACCGTCGGGACCGGTTTCGAGGGCGACGGCGCGTTCGATGACGATCATGGTGTGTTCGAACACGTCCTTATGGCGATGGTGCTCGTCGATTTCCAGCTGCAGCGCGGGAATTTCCGGCAGCACGATGTCGGCAAGACCAGAATCGACCAACGCTTCGATGCCGGCGCGCGGGCGATCGGACAGCAGCAGCTTGACCAGTTCGTCGCGCACACGTTCGGCGGAGACGATTTCGATGCGATCGACCATGTCGGACAGCGCTTCGGCGGTTTCCGGCTCGATGCGGAAGCCGAGCTGCGCCACGAAACGCACGGCGCGCATCATGCGCAACGGATCGTCGTCGAACGACTGCCGCGGATCGACGGGGGTACGCAGCACGCCTTTGGCCAAATCGTTCGCACCGCCGAACGGATCGACGAATTCGAGTTCCGGAACACGCAACGCCATCGCGTTGACGGTGAAATCGCGGCGGGAAAGATCGCCTTCCAGCGTGTCGCCGTAATTGACTTCCGGCTTGCGCGAGTCGGGGTCGTACGTGTCGGAACGGTAGGTGGTCACCTCCACTTTCACCTCGGTGCCGTCCTCACGCCTGCGCATCGCGCCGAGCGTGCCGAATTTGCGGCCCATATCCCAGAAGCCATCATGCCCAAAACGGCGCAGAATATGCTCAAACTGCTCGGGACGCGCCGATGTGCAGAAATCCAAATCATGCGATTTGCGATGCAGCAGCAGGTCGCGGACAGGACCCCCGACCAGTGCCAGTTCATAGCCTTCCGCAGCAAACATACGTCCTAATTCAATGGCCTCTGGCCACACTTCGAAGTTCACGCCATACCTTTCAGCACCACAAGTTTTCCGTTTACCAGCATACCGTTACCCCACCTGCACACAGAATTGAGTATGGTTGGAATCATGATTACGCCCGCAGACCTTGCACGCATGCTTGCCCATGCTGCGGACGACCATGCCCAAAATCCGCTGGAACCGGACGAACTGCTGTACACATCGCAGTCGGTTTCGCTGCAGCAGCTGCAACAACTACAGCAATTGCAGCAGCGCACGATCATCACGCCGAGCGCGCCTACGCCGGCGATGATGCCGCGCCGGCGCACCGCGGATGGTCCGACCACGTTCGCATCGCTTGACGCGCAGGAGCTGCCGGTGGTGCGCGAGTATTCGGCGGGCGGGCTGGTGTTCGACGACAAGGGTCGCGTGGCGATCATCGCACGTCATTCACGCAGCGGGCATTTGGAATGGTGCCTGCCGAAGGGACATATCGAAAAAGGCGAAACGCCGCAGCAGACGGCCGTGCGCGAAGTGCATGAGGAAACCGGCATTCTGGGCGAGGTGGTCGATTCCATCGCCACCATCGACTATTGGTTCACCGGTACCAGCCAACGCGTGCACAAGCTGGTGCACCACTTCGCGTTGCGGCAGATCGGCGGCGAGCTGACCGTCGAAGGCGATCCCGACCATGAGGCCGAAGACGCCATTTGGGTGGATTTTGCTGATTTGGACGATGTGCTGAGCTATCCGAACGAACGGAAGATAGCATGGTTGTACGCAAGGAAACTCAACAGACAGGCGTAATAGTGAATCAATCCGCACAACGGCACGTTTCGCGTGGCCTTCGCGCGTTATCATCCATCCTCGCCATGGTATTGACCATGGCGTTGATGTTGTTATACGCACCCACGCCATCGGCAAGGGCCATGGAATCGACCACATCGGCGGAGTCGACGGACGGTATGTTGTCCATCAACTCTTCCACGGCCGTATTGACGGACACCTCCGGATACCATCTGAACGCCACGGTGACCAACACGACCGGACAGGAGATTCCCGCGGGAACGCTGACGCTGGCCATGAACGCCTTCTACACGTTCGTTTCGCGCAACGACATCCAGGATTGGTCTGAAGGCAACGGGCGAATCCCCACCCCGCAATCCGTGGGACAGGCCGATGTGCCCGCGTTGCAGCCGGGAGCCAGCGCCAACGTGAGCATCGACGCGGACGCCCATCAGGAATCGCTCGCGGCCATCAACTCTTGGGGGCCGAAGCCGGTGCTGCTGAGCTATTCCGCCAACGGAACCCCCCTTGCTCAATCGCATACGTTCGTGACGCGCACCGGCGCGGGACTCCACACGCCCAGCACGCCGGCGCTGCACATCACCGTCGCCCAGCCGCTGGCCGCCAACGGGTGGACCACCGACAGCAAGCTGCTTGGACAGCTGGTCGATGAAGGGGGTATTTCCTCCTCGAAACTGGCGAAAATCGCCATGCCCAGCAAGGATGACGACGCACGGCTCAAATCGTTGCAGCAGACCTTCGCCAAGCACGACATGCTGCAGGTCGTAGGAGATCCGACCTACCTGCAGGCGATGGCGATGCCAACGCGGGTCGACGGCATCACCCAGCCCGCATTGTTCGACATGACCGCCTACAGCGCCATGAACAACGCTCCGGCCTACAGCGCAGCCGGTATCAACGACCGTCAATGGTCCGCAGCCAAAGCCCGGAAAACCTATCAATCGGCATTGGGCGACAGCAACGCGGACATCACCGCATACGCGTGGCAGGGCAACGGCAATTGGACCCTACAAGCGTTGACGAAGGCCCGCCAGCAGGGGTACGGCACCGTCATCGCCACGCATGACTTCGAAGAGGACGATGCGGCTACCGTACGTACCGGCAAGACGGTGGTCTCCACCGATGCCGGGGACATCACCGTGCTTTCCGCGCAGAATGTGCTTTCCGGCCTGGCCCAAGGCAAGGCGACCAGTGACGATGCCAACGCCGACAGCGAGGGAACCACGGCCGGCAGATTGGCGCGATTCGTCGCGCAAAGCGCGTTCTACCAGATGGAACAGCCTTATGCGGAACGCAACCTGCTGGTCTGTCTGAACGAGGATTCCGACCCCAGTGTTGTGGACGCACTGATGAGCGACATCGAGCAGTCGCCGTGGCTGAACCTCACCGATCTCGCCACGTTGAAGGATGCCGACATCTCCGAAGATGCGGCCAGCATGTCAACCGACCTTCCCCAAACGGACGGCCTTACCGATGGCATGCGCAGCGACGTCCAGCAGACTCTGAGCGCGCTGGCGAACTCATCGAGCAACATCAAACGTTTCAATACGTCGATCCTCGTCAAGCCGAACGGAAAAGACGAATCCGACGTCAACACCTGGAGCAGGCAGCTGACGAACGCCCACACCATCATGGCCCTGCACGCGTTGGGCGGCGAGAGCCCTTCCAGAAGCACGATGGCGGAAGGCGCGAACCAGCTCGCGGCCCTGCTGATCAACGGTGTGGCGATCACGCCGACGGAAAGCGTGAACGTGGTCAGCGAAACCGCGAAAATGCCGGTGACCATCAGCAACAGCCACCCGTACCCGGTAAAGGTGAAGGTCTCGTCGCTGACCGATTCCATGCAGATCGTCACGTCCCGATTCGACACCGTGCAGGTGCCGCCCCACGGCGAGGCACAGGTGGCGTTCACCATCCGTGTGTCCACGTCCGGCACCGCCAACGCCACCATCAGCCTGTTCGACAGGAATGGTGCAGCGTTTGGAGCCACGCAGGTCACCCACATCACCAGCGCGCTGCAGATCAGCGACAAGAGCGGTTTCGTCATCATCGGCTTCGCCGTGCTCTTGGGCGCTGTGGGACTGTGGCGTCAATTCAACCGTAAGAAGGATCCCGACGAATGAGTTCTTCCGTTGGCCGTAACTCACTGATCATGGCCTCCGGTACCGCCGCTTCGCGCGTGACCGGCCAAATCCGCACCATCCTGCTTGCCTGGGCCTTGGGCACCACCGGCTATGCCGCCAACGCCTACCAGGCCGGTTCGATGATTCCGCAGGTCATCTACACACTGGTTTCCGGCGGCATCTTCAACGCGGTGCTTGTGCCGCAGATCGTGCGCACGCTGAAATCGAAGGACGCCGAAACCAAGCTCAACAAGCTCATCACCCTTGCCATCACCTTGTTGTTGGGTGTGACGCTGCTCATGGCCGTTGCCACGCCGTTGTTGACCAAACTGTATGTCAACGGCAGCGCCGAAACCATGGCCCTCGCCACCTCCTTCACCTTGTGGTGCATGCCCCAGATCTTCTTCTACGGCCTGTATACGGTGATCGGGCAGATTCTCGCGGCGAAGGACCATTTCGTCACGTATGCGTGGAGCTCGGTCGGCGCGAACATCATCAGCTGCATCGGTTTCGGCGCGTTCATCGCGATGTTCGGCAGGGCCACGGAACGTCCGCTGGACTTCTGGACGCCGACGAAAATCGCGCTGACCGCCGGCACTTGGACGCTTGGCGTGGCGTTCCAGGCGCTGGTGCTGTTCATTCCTTTGACGAGAATCGGCCTGAAATACCGTCCGAAATTCGGCGTTCACGGCATCGGACTGCGTTCGATGGGACCGGTCGCCGCGTGGAGCCTCGGCATCGTCGGCGTCGATCAGATCGTCAACATCATCGTCACCCGCGTGGCCACCAGCGCGCCGTTCAAGGCTTCGGAACAGCTGCATATGAGCCAGTTGGACGTGGCCGGCAACGCCTCGTATCAGAATGCGTACACCATCTACATGCTGCCGTATTCGCTGATCGCCGTGTCCATCGCCACTGCGATCTTCCCGAAAATATCGAAAGCCATCGCGGACCGCAATATCGACGAGGCGCGCAAGGATCTGAGCTCGGCCCTGCGTAATCTCAATCTCATCATGTGCTTCTTCGCAGCGGCGTTCATCGTGCTTCCGTTGCCGATCATCCTCGCACTGCTGCCGTCCATCAGCGTGCGTGAGGCGCTGCTCATCAGCGCGCCGCTCGCCGCTTTGGGCATCGGCCTGCCACTTTCCAGCTCGTATTTGGTCATCCAACGCACGTTCTACGCGTTCGAAGACGGCAAGCATCCGTTTATTTTCATGGCGATCACCATGGCCATCCAGGGTGGCGTCATCATCGCGTCGACGTTCATTCTGCCGCCCACGCAGTGGATCACCGTCATCGGATTGGCGATTTCGGTGAGCTTCATCCTGCCGTATCCGCTGCTTACGCACATGCTCCGCTCCCGTTTCGACGGCGATGTGGACGACAAGCGCATCATCACCGCCTATGCGAAGGCGCTGGTGGCCACGATAGCCGCCTGCGTGATTGGCCTGCTGTGCCGCAACGGCGTCTACCGGCTGGTCGGAGCGCATATCGGCCCCGACGACGGCACTATGAACTGGGGTCAGGCGGTTCTGTCCGCGATACTGCTCACCATCGTCATCGCCATCGTCTATCTGGCGTGCCTGTGGGCGCTGCGTGCCGAGGAGCTCACTTCGGTCGTGGGCATGCTCGCCGCCCGCATACCAGGGCTTGGCAACAAGCCTAAGTCTGGCGGAACGGCCAGCCCCAACGGTAAACTTGAGCAAAGTACCGCCGAAAACGGCGACCAAGAATAACAGCGTAGGTAGAACAATCGTTACAGAGTTGAAGGAAACCATGAAACCTCAACTGGGAGATACCATCAGCAACCGCTATGTGCTGGTTTCGCCATTGCGCGAGGAAACCGGCTTGCAGGTTTGGAAGGCAAGCGATCACGTGCTTGCCCGGGATTGCCAGCTTTTTATCGTCAACAACCGCAAGGCTTTGCAGGACGTCAATGCGACGGCCTCCATGCTGGCGATTTCCCACGACGCCCATTTCACGCAGGTGCTGCAGCTTCAGCACGTGGGCGAGGTGGCGTTGGTGATCACGCAGCTCGATGCCGGCATGTCGTTGAGCGAGTATCTCACGCAGTCCAGCAAGCCGCTGAGCTTCACCGCGATCCGTTCCATTCTTGGTGAGGTCGTCGAAGCCCTGCACGTGTTGCAGAAAGACAATCTCACGCATTTCTCGATCAGCACGGACACCGTGCGATTGACCCGCAACGGCATTGAAATCGCCGACGCGCCGGTAAGCATCATGCTGGCCGATACTTCGCGCGTGCAATCCGTGGGAAACCAGGAGCAGCTTGCGATTCGCCAGGTCGCTTCCCTGCTGTATTCCCTGCTGACACGCACGCCGTCGACGCTGTCCACGAACTACCATCTTGACGCGATTTCACCGAACGTGCCGATGGAGTTCCGCGTGATTTGCAAGCGTGGTCTGGATCTCAAGGAGAAGGACGGTTTCCCGACCGTTCCGATGGCCACCATCGCCGAATTGGAGGCGTTGCTGGGCGACTACGAGCCGCTGGCGAAGCTTAACGGCCCCGATATTGCGTTACCGTCCGCGGATTCGGAATGCTCGATTGTGAACGTGCCCCTGCTGCAGATTCTCGAGCAGGATGCCATCGCCTTGCCCGATACGCTGGCTGAAACCGGAAGCATTCCGGAAATGACGTTCGAAGCGCCTGAACCACACACTGATTTCTCCGACAGCAAGGAAGCCTTGGCCAAGGGTATGGCCGCGACCGGCGGTGCCGTGAAATCGCTGTGGAACAACAGCCGCGAACTACTCAGCGAAGAGGACCTCGACGGATCCTCCGAAGATGTGGATTCGCCGTTCTCCTTCCCCATCCGTGTTTCCACGCCGTCGCCGCAGGGCGATTATCATACGGACGATTCGCAATTGGAGAAGACCGGTCGCATTCCGGTGATCGGACCTGACGGACGGGTCATCGAGCCGGGCGAGGAATCCGCACGCGCGTTGAAGGCGGAGCAGGAAGCGATCGACGCGGCATATCAGAACGAAAACGGAGCCCCCGTTGCGGTGCCGCCGAGCTTTGCCCCTAAAGCCTCTTCCTCCAGTCCGGCCGAGGTCGCCAATGCCAAATTGTTCGGCAAGCTCACCACCAAGGTCGTGGCCATTGTGGTCGCGTTCATTGTGGTGGCCGTCGCATTGGGATTCGCCATTCATGGTTTGACCAAGAAGCCGGATGACGGCATCACCAATACGAATTCCAACAATCCGTGGCCGGAAATGAACCTTGACGACGTGCCTTTCGGCAATAATGGCGATTCCGGCAATGGCAGCAGCTCCGCCAGCGATGCAAACAACGATTCCAACGATGCCAACAGCTCCGACAACGGCAGCTCCGATTCCAGCAAGCCGAAGAAAACCACGAAGAAGAGCCATTCCGCCAAGAAGGACGTCGACAAGGTGGTGACTTCGGATAAGAAGGTGCGGAAGGTTCCGGAACCGAAGATGCCAGAGAACACGACTCCGTATGAGATCGACAACCGCCAGTTCCTGTCCAATCCGGACGGACAACAGGGTTACGGTTATTACCTCCACCTCAGCCAGCCCCAGAAAGCGTATCGCATGGTCATCAAGATCCGTTCTTCCGGCGGCCAGGGCTACATTCGCGTGAACGCCAAGTCCAGCCCGAACCAGGGTGAACAGGTCGCCCAGTTCGAGTTCGACGCCAGCGGCACCACCGAAATCAAGTTCAACAAGGCCGTGGAGACCCAGGACATCCTCTTGTGGGTGCCGTTCGACAGCCTTCCCGGCAACCAGCTGTACATCGATTCGGTGCAGATTTTCTGACGCATCGGCAGACAAGGAGGGTGTGCGGATTGTTCCGCACACCCTCCTTTTGTTTCACGTGAAACAACGTGACGGATAGCTGACTTTTTTGAACGCCTTTTTGACGCTTTTTTGAACGCCATCTGCAAAACCGCCCGCAACCGTCGTGGAAACTGCATTACAGTAGCAACCATGAATGATATGCGTGATGTGGTGATTATCGGTTCCGGCCCGGCTGGCTATACTGCCGCGATCTATCTTGGCCGCGCCGGCTTCGAGCCGCTGGTCGTCGCCGGCGCGCTGACGCCCGGCGGCCAGTTGGTCAACACCACCGAAGTGGAGAATTTCCCAGGCTTTCCCGATGGCATCATGGGTCCGGATCTGATGGACAATATGCGCAAGCAGGCGGAACGGTTCGGCACGCATATCGTTTGGGACGATGTTGTTTCGGTTGCTTCGAATGCCGATTCCGGCATCAAAACCGTCACCCTTGACGGCGGAGACGTGTACGACGCACGCGCGCTGGTCATCGCAACAGGCTCAAACTATCGTAAGCTGGGCGTGCCAGGCGAGACGGAATACGCAGGCAAAGGTGTCTCCTACTGCGCCACCTGCGATGGTTTCTTCTTCCGCAACAAGCCGATTGTGGTGGTCGGCGGCGGCGACAGCGCTTTCGAAGAAGCTGATTTCCTGTCCCGTTTCGGCTCGTCCGTCACCCTTATTCATAGGCGTTCCACGTTCCGTGCTTCCCGCATCATGGTGGAGCGTGCGCAACGCAATCCGAAAATCGATTTCATGCTTGACGCTGTGGTGCAGGAGATTCGCGGCGACGAGAACGGCGTACAGGAGGTGGAGGTGCGCAACACCGCCACCGAAAAGACCTCTGTAATCCCCGCTAACGGCGTTTTCATGGCGATTGGGCACACTCCTGCCACTGCTTTTCTTAACGGGCTTGTAGACGTCGATTCCGCCGGTTATATCACGGTCGATGGCGCCAGCACGCGTACCAGCGAACCCGGCGTTTTCGCCGCGGGAGACTGCGTGGATAGCGTCTATCGGCAGGCCATCAGCGCGGCGGGCATGGGGTGTCGCGCCGCGCTGGACGCGCAGGCTTATCTCGATTCGCTCAAGTAAGGCTCAAATCGTTCAAATCATTATCGCTCGCCGAGCTCGATTGGCTCGGTTCGTTCAGCTCTGCTGCTGCATAAGCAGGTCGACGATGCGTTTCATATCGTCTTCCGATTTGAACACGATTTCGATTCGCCCGTGCTTCTTCGATCCCTTGATGGAGACCTTGGTGCCGAAACGCCGCTCCAGACCAACCTGAACGGGGGTACCAGCCCACGGATTGAGCTTGCTGGCCTTCGGCTTCTTGGGCTGGTCGCTTTCGGCGGCCTTCATCGACACGATTTCCTCGGTGCTGCGTACGGACAGTCCCTCGGCGATGATGCGCGTGGCCAGCTGTTCCATATCCGCTTCCGTCGGCAGTCCCAGCAGCGCACGCGCGTGGCCCGCGGACAGCAGTCCGGATGCGACCTTCTTTTGCACGGCGGCCGGCAGGTTGAGCAATCGCAAGGTGTTGGCGATTTGCGGACGGGATTTTGACACCGACTTGGACAGTTGGGCCTGCGTCAGGCCGAAATCGTCGATCATCTGCTGGTAGGCAGCCGCCTCTTCCAGTGGATTCAGCGCGACGCGATGCAGGTTTTCCAGCAGTGCGTCACGTAGCATGTCGTCATCGGCGGTGGTTTTGACGATGGCCGGAATCGTTTTCAGGCCGGCGATCTGCGATGCGCGCCAACGACGTTCGCCCATGATGAGCTCGTACATGCTATCCATGCGCCCGTCGAACATGTTGTGCGGTTCGGCCGGTTTGGCTGCGGCTTCCCTGCGGGCGGCTTCGATTTGCGATTGCGGACGCTTGCGTACGACGATTGGCTGCAGTACGCCGACTTCCTTGATGGATTCGGCTAGCTCGCGCAGGTCGTCTTCATCGAAAATGGTACGTGGCTGATGCAGATTGGGACCGACGTCGCTCAAACGCAGTTCAACCAGATATCCACCCTGCACGGGAAGCAGTTCCGGTTCGTCCTTCTTATGTTCGGTCGGCGTGGTTTCACGTGAAACACTCCCCTGCTGCTCGCCCTGTTCGGAAGCTGGCTGAGCGGTGGAGCCGAAGAACATGTCCGCGGGATGCGCGCTTTCGTTCAACGAAATCGACGGCATGCTGGCACGACGATGCTGGTTTTTCTTGGTTGTTTCACGTGAAACAGCATGCTTCATCCCCTGCACGGCGTTCACCGATGCCTGTGCGGTAGCGGACGCGCTCTTGGATTCCACATGCCCATCAGTCTTGGAAGCCTTGACTTCCTTGGCGGCAGCGGCAGGCGCCGCATGCTCCTGATGCTGCGGCTCCCCCGGAAGAGAAGGAAACAGTGCGCCAAGACCTTTACCCAAACGCGACTTAGTTGCCATGATCAGTTCTCATTCCTTCTTGCATCGATTGCCTGCAGCACCGTATCGGAACGACGCGAAAGTTCCAGCGCGGCTTCGCAGTACGCGATCGCACCCATGCCCTTGGGGTCGTATGCGATCACGCTTTGGTTGAAGCTTGGCGCTTCGGAAATCTTCACCGTGCGCGGAATGGTGGTGTCGAGCACGATTGTCGGATAGTGCTTCTTCACTTCCCCATGCACTTCGCGGCTCAGCAGCGTGCGCTTGTCGTACATGGTGATGAGCATCGTGGAGACCAGCAGCGACGGATTGTAATGTTCCTGCACCAGTCCGATGGTGTTGATGAGCTGGCCCAAACCTTCCAAGGCGTAATACTCGGCCTGAATCGGAATCAGCATTTCGTGCACGGCGCACATGGCGTTGATCACCAGCAGACCCAGGCTCGGCGGGCAGTCGATGATCACGTAATCGTAATGCTCTTCGCTGGTGGCGAGGAACTCGTCCACCGCGTTCTTCAGCAGCGAGTTGCGATCCGCCATGTCGGCGACCTCAAGTTCGGCGCCACTCAAATCGATGGATGCGGGGACCACGTCGAGGTTGTCGAAATCAGGGCACGTGCACTTGACTTCCGCGATGCGCTTGCGTCCTTCGATGACGTCATACACCGAAGGCTGACCGGAGGCGTGCGGGGCACCCAATGCCGTGGAGGCGTTGCCCTGCGGATCCATATCAATAAGCAGGACCTTGCATCCGAAACGGGCCAGGGCCGCGGACAGGTTCACCGCGGATGTGGTTTTGCCGACGCCACCTTTCTGGTTGGCGACTGCGATCAGGCGCGTTTGGGCCGGCTTCGGGCAGACCGCATGCTCCAATGCCTTGTATCGCGTCGATTCATCAGCGATTTGCGCGCCTACGGGGGATGTCGAGCCTTCGAAGATTCGCTTGATGGTTTCCGTGGCGGATTCCATCGACGTCAAATTGTCTGGTTCTTCAGGTCCAGTCATGAACTAGCCTTCCTATACATATTCAACAATCAAGTTTCATCATTTGGGTGGACAGATTTTCACCTGTTCACGGCCATGTGCACCATTGTGAACAACGGTGGATAGTTGGTGGATAACTCATCCGACTACCCAAAAGTTATCCACAGAACAATCGTTGCAATTCCAAGCTCCTTCAAGATGCTTCGTAACACATTTCCGCGATTGTGGATACTGTGGATAACTCACGCGATTTTGTGGATAACTTATCGCTTGTCCACCATCAGCACATGCGTCGGTTCCAGACCCGGACCGACCTCGGCCTCCACCACGAGGGGATGGATACCGCCGTTTTTGGAGATCTCTTTGGTGGCCTTGACGATTTCCTCCTGCGCGGATCGTCCTTTCAGGGCAACCAGCCGTCCGCCTTTGTCCAGCAACGGCAGCGTCCATCCGGATAGTTTGGTCATCGGCGCGACCGCACGGCAGGTCACCACGGCAAACGGATGCCTGACCGGGATGGGATTTCCGTCGAGATCGACGGCATCCTCTCCCCTGCCCTTCCGGCCACCGTTCGAACCGCGGACGGCTTCGATTACGGCGTTGGCTCGGGAGCGCACTATCGAGACATTGTCCAATCCCATTTCGTCAACGCACTCATGAAGCCATTCGATACGGCGTTCCATCGGTTCCACCAAAGTGAACTGGTGGTCCGGCAGGCAGGCGGCCGCCACGATACCGGGGAATCCTCCACCACTGCCGATATCCGCCACCGTCTTGAATTGCCTCTTGGCCGTTGCTTCACGGATGAACGGTACGATGGCCGCGGAGTTCAGAATATGCCGTTCCCAAATAATGCCGACATCGCGTGGCCCTATCAGCCCGCGCGGCTCTCCTTCCGCAGCAAGTTTCACGTGAAACACCTTCAACTTGCCCAATGCATCGCCAAGCACTTCCTCAAGAATCGGCGACCCATCCAATTCGTCATTCACATCACTCATGCACACCATCCTAATCTACAGGCATCAAAAAAGCGCCGCGAGAAACTCGCGACGCTTCATGTTTCACGTGAAACTATTTCAGGCTTCGTCGATCTCGTCGGCGTCATCGGCTGCGGAAGCCTTGACGTACACCGTGACGTAACGATGCGGTTCTTCGCCATGGGACCGAGACTTCATGCCTTCCTCGCGCACCACATCATGGATGATCTTGCGTTCGAAGGAGTTCATCGGCTTCAGATCCACCGGCTCGCCAGTCTCGCGCGCCTCGTCGATGGCATCCAGCGCAAGGTCGTGCAGGCGCTGGCGCTTGCGCTTCAGATAGCCGTCCACGTCCACGATGAGGTGGGACCGCTCGCCGGTCTTCTGCTGTACGGCGAGTCGGGTGAGCTGCTGCAGGGCGTCCACGACTTCGCCGTTACGTCCGATCAGATGTTTGATGTCGGTGTCGTCGTCGGCAACGATCTGCACGGTCGGACGGTTGTTGCGCACGCCCATTTCGATATCGCCCTCGTAGTCGACGATGTCAAGCAATCCTTCAAGGTAATCGGCAGCGATGTCAGCTTCGTCATTGAGCTGATCGATGGTTTTCTCAGCATCCTGCGCCATGGTGTTTTACTCCTTTGAGCGGGGTTCGTATTATTTCAAGTCTACTGAAAGTCTACTGATTGGGTTGTATCATATGGGCGATTCGCCCGATACAAAAGCGGTGTGTCCTGCGTTTCACGTGAAACACAGGACACACACTTGATGTTATTTCTTCTTCTTTTTGCGGCTTGGCTGCTGACGCTGGAAGCCGTTCTTTTCCTTCGCCTCCGCGGCCTTCTTGGCTTTCTGCAGCTCCTCCTCTTCGAGGGACGGCAGACCGGCCTTGGCGCGACGGGCGTTCTCGTGGGCGTGGTCGCGCTTTTCCTTCGCTTCGGCGGCCGGGGATCCCGGAGTCGGGAAGACGTGGATCTGCCAGACGGAACGCAGCAGGTTGCAGATGTTGTTGGTCAGCCAGTACACCAGCACTGCGAACGGCATGGCGACGCCGGAGAAGATGTACATGATCGGGAACATCCACAGCATCATCTTCTGCATCATTTCAGTCTGCTTGTTCGCAGCGCTCTGGGCCATGTTGCGCTTCATGCTGTTGTACTGCATGAGCCACAGGCAGAAGCACATCAACGCCACGAAGATGCCGATGATGATCTTGCCGTGGATGTCGGCGGTGGTGAAGTTCTCGGCCACGTTCACGCCGAACACGTTGGTGGAGGTGAACTGCTTGGCGGTGGCGATGTCGAAGGCGCCGAGGCCGGAACCGTTCCTGAACTTGCCACGGGCGATGTATGGAATGGCCGACAGGGTGTAGAACATGCACATGAACACAGGACCCTGCACGAACATAGGCAGCATCGATGTGCAGCCGCCCATCGGGTTCGCGTCATTGTCCTGGTAGAGCTTCATCATCTCGCGTTGCAAAGCCTCTTTGCTGGCGGGATCGTTCTTGCCCTTGTACTTGTTTTGGATGCGCTGCATCTTGGGCTGCAAAACGGCCATCTGGGCCTGCATCTTGCGCATGCCCTTCATGGACTTGTAGAACAGCGGGAACACGCACGCCTGGACCACAATCACCAGGAACACGATGGACATGACCCACGAGAAACCGATCTCGTTCATGCCCAGCATCACCATGAATCGGTGGAATCCGGCCATAATCTGCGTCATGAGCCACTCGACGGGGTACAGGAGCTTGTACAGCCAGCCCCAGAAACCACTATCGAGGAGGAATTGATCTTTATTCATTACAGGCCATTCTCCTTATCGCCTATAGGTTCATCTACATCCAGAGGCGTGAGACGAGGCTCCTCGTGTGCCTTCGACCACGAACATCTGTAAAACAAGGAATAGAGCTGTGGAACGTCGTCGATTCCTCCACGGTTCCACTGGTTGCAACGAAGAAGGCGTAATAACGCAAGAAGGCCACCTTTAAGGCAGCCAAATCGTTCAATCGCCTGAATCGCATAATTGGAGCAGCTGGGATAATACCGGCACCGAGGTGCGGTATGGGCGGAAATATGTTTCTGATACCAGCGGATGAGCCGCACCATCCAATTGCGATGATGCCCCTTGCTCATTGCCGGGAAGCGGTTTTACGTTTCACCGCTTCGAAACACGATGCCATCTGCTGCTCAAGCGACAGGAAATCGGCACGTGCGGCACTTGGCTTGGCACGCAACACGATATCGCAGGATTCAGGTAATAGTGATTCGTACTTTCGTGCAAGCACACGGAAACGCCTTTTCACGGCGTTGCGCGTGACCGCGTTGCCAACAGCTTTGGAAACGGCCAAGCCGACACGGCGGCCTTGCACCGTCGCTGTATCGCCCGTTACGACATCGTCGTGCATCAGATAATGCACGACGATGTCTTCTCGCGATACCCTACGACGGCGTTTGAGCACCGCAACAAAATCGCGATGGCTTTTCAGCCGTTCCACCGCTCTATGCCACTAAAAAATCAGGCAGCGAGGGACTTGCGGCCCTTGGCGCGGCGACGGTTGATCAGAGCGCGGCCTGCGCGGGTGCGCATGCGCTGACGGAAACCGTGCTTCATGTGGCGACGGCGGTTGTTCGGCTGGAATGTCCTCTTCATAATTAATGCTCCCGGTGTTTTTAGCCATGCCAAGGCACGGCTCCTCATGAGTCAAGCTCTACTAAACTACTCTGACCCCTGAACAGATTGTCGCGTCGTCCATTTTTCTTCACATTTTCATGGGGATTCCCCGCATAAAACAATCCACATAATCGTTGCGATTCCGCCGAATTCCCCACAAAAGTTATCCACAAACTACAACAATGTTATTCACATTTCAATCTTTTCAACACGCATGCCGGTGGATAACTCGGGGAAAAGAGAGTACAAATATACAGTTGCACATCAGTGGTACGTCTGTCGAGAAAGGATTATCCGTGGCTGATAACACGACAACAGATCCTCTCGAGCAGGCTCGTGGGGTGTGGTCCGACGCTTTGGCCCTGCTGCACCAGAATCCGTCGCTGTCCGTACGCGACAAAAGCTGGCTGGAGAACGTCTATCCCGAAGGCATGTGGGGTCCGACCATCATGCTGTGCGTGCCCAGTGAGGCGGCTCAGCAGGCTTTGCAGACCGAATTGAACAAGCCGTTGATGGAGGCGTTGCGCGAATCCGCCGAACAGGACATCTTCCCCGCCTTCAAAATCGTTGAAATGAAGCCGAAAACGGAGGAACAGCCGGAGGAAACCTATCCGCGCTTCTCCCCCGCGAAATCGCCGGCGAAGTCCCCTGCGAACGAGACGATGCAGGGCCAGTTGCCGATTCCCGCGACGATGCCGCCGGAACAGGACCATTTCCAGAGCGGCCAGAACAGGCCGCTGCTCGACCCCGAAACGCATTTGAACAAGAACGCCACCTTCGACACCTTCGTGCCCGGCGATTCCAACCGTTTCGCACGTACCGTGGCGCTGGCCGTGGCGGAGGGTTCCGGCCATGATTTCAATCCGTTGTGTATCTACGGAGGCTCCGGCCTGGGCAAAACCCATTTGCTGAACGCCATCGGCAACTACGCGCTGGTCAAGGACCCCAATCTGAAGGTCCGCTACGTCACCAGTGAGGAATTCACCAACGAATTCATCGAGGCTCTGGCCGATACGAACCAAAGTTCCGGCCAGATCAAGGAATTCAACCGCCGCTACCGCGAGGTCGACGTGCTGCTCATCGACGATATCCAGTTCCTGAGCGGCAAGGACGCGACCCTTGAGCAGTTCTTCCACACGTTCAACACCCTGCATCAGGCCAACAAGCGCATCGTGATCGCCTCCGATGTGCCGCCGAAGGACCTGCAGGGCTTCAACGAACGTCTGATCTCCCGCTTCGAATCGGGCCTGACCGTGGACGTCAAACCGCCGGATCTGGAGACGCGAATCGCCATTCTGCGCATGATCGCCACCATGAACGGCTCCAATATTCCCAACGACGTGTTCAACCTGATCGCGGAACGGTTCACCGAGAACATCCGCGAGCTGGAAGGCGCGCTGAACCGTGTGACCGCCATGGCGTCGCTGAGCAACCAGCCGGTCACCAAAGCCCTTGCGGAGCAGACTTTGCAGGACTTCTTCACCACCGACGTGGAAATCAAGCCCGCGGACATCATCACGCAGGTGGCCAAGTACTTCTATTTGACGTTCGACGACATCGTCGGCCGTTCGCGTACCAAGAAGATCGCGCTGGCACGCCAGATCGCCATGTATCTGGTACGCGAGCTGACCAGCATGAGCCTCAACGACATCGGCCTGGTCTTCGGTGGCAAGGACCACACCACCGTGATGCACGCGTATACGCGCATCAACGACGAGATGCAGGAGAAGCAGGAGATCTACAACTACGTGACCGAGTTGACTCTGCAGCTCAAGCAGCGTTCCAACGACAAGTAACGGAAGCAACCACAACAAACGGCGTATTTCCAACGGTTTTCCTTAGGCTGGTAAATTATTTACCAGCCTTTTTACTATCCGCGTGACACGCCCGGACAGAATTTCTTGTACATCGAGTTTTCCACATACATATCCACATTTCGGGGAAAGGTCTGTGGAAAAGCCGTTGGAAACACGGAAAACGGCAGTGTATAGCTCGTGGATTATTCACAGTGAATTGTGGATAAGTTTTGCGCGGCCATGAGCCTGTGGATAACCCATGCCCTTATCCACATTCGACTCAGAAGTTATCCACAGATGTCGCCTCGTACTGAGACGTTGCTGCGCTTGGGCTGAACGAGCTTATCCACACTATCCACAGGGCTTATTATTACGAAAGTACGTTTTTCTTACTTTCATCGTCATTCTCGTAATGCGGGGAATTCCCCACGCTTTCGTCGTCGTTGCTCTTATCGCTAGAATGGCATGTGGATCGAACGAAACGAGGAATACCCCATGAAAGTCGAAGTCAATTCCCAAGCTCTTGCCGATGCCGTGGCATGGACCACACGTGTCATCGACGCACGTCCCGCAACCCCGATTCTGGCGGGCATCCGTCTGGAAGCCATTGACGGCACACTCCAGCTTTCCGCCTTCAACTACGCCATTTCCGCACGCCATCACATCGAAGCCGGCGTGGATGAGGCCGGTAGCGTTCTGGTGCTGGGCAAACTGCTTGCCGACATCACCAAGTCGCTGCCCGCTGCGAAAACCTATCTTTCCACTGATGGTTCCACGATGACCATCACGTCGGGCAAGTCGACCTTCACCATGCAGCTCATGCCGGAAAGCGAATATCCGGATCTGCCCGTGGTGCCGATGAAACTGGGTCAGGTGGACTCCCCCACCTTCGCTCAGGCCGTCAACCAGGCGTCCGTCGCGGTCTCCCGTGAGGAGAACCGTCCGGTGCTCACCGGCATCCGCGTCCAGTTCCAGGGCGACAAGGTCATCATGAGCTCCACCGACCGTTTCCGTCTGGCCCGTTCCCGCTTCACCTGGACGCCGGAGGATGCGACCATCAGCACCACCGCTTTGGTCCGTGGCTCGCTGCTGCGCGACATGGCGCGTTCGCTGGACGAGCATCAGAACGTCACCATCGATTTCGATGCGGACAACCCGTCCCTGCTGGGCTTCGAGAACGCCGGCCGCGTGTCCACCTCCCAGCTCATCGACGGCGAATTCCCGGCCGTTGACCGCCTGTATGCCGATGAATACCCGATTCATGCCGTCATCAACAAGCAGGCCCTCATCGACGCCATCAAGCGCGTTTCGCTGGTCGCCGAACGTAACGCCCCGATCCGCATGGTCTTCTCCGGCCAGGAGCTGACGCTGTCGGCCGGCACCGCCGACGAAGCACAGGCGAAGGAGATTCTCGACATCGACATGGACGGCGAGGACATCACCGTGGCGTTCAACCCCTCCTATCTGGTCGACGGCCTGAGCGCCATCAGCGAGCCGTTCGTGCGCATGAAGATGACCACCGCGGTCAAGCCCGTGGAATTCAACGGCCAGCAGGAAGCGGATTCCGACGAATCCATGGACTACCGTTACCTGCTCGTTCCGATGCGCTTCAACAACTGATTTCGTTCCACCTGTGGCCCGGACGGCAAGTTCCCGTCCGGGCCACCATGCCATCACCTTCAAGGAATTCCGGTTTTCATGCATATCTCCCGTCTCGCGCTCGACCATTACCGGTCATGGGACCATTGCGTGCTTGATTTCGAACCGGGAATCAACATTCTCCAAGGCTCGAACGGCCTAGGGAAAACCAATATCGTGGAAGCCGTGGAAGTGCTGTCCACCGGCTCCAGCCACCGCACCTCGTCATCGCTGCCGCTGGTCGAAAAAGGCCACCCTTCCGCCACTGTCCGGGCCAACGTCGAAGATGCGGGCGAACAGCGCACATATGAGATTACCATCGCCGCGCGAGGCGCCAACAGGGCGCGCGTGGACGGCGGAAAATCGCAATATATGAGGGATATCGTGGGTTTGGTCCCCTCCGTGTCCTTTACCCCCGAAGACCAGCGGTTGGTGTCTGGCGATCCGGCCACCCGAAGGAACTTCCTCAACCAGGCGGCTTCGCTGCTGTTGCCCCGTTATGCGCAGTCGTTGCAACAGTTCACGCACGTTGCCAAACAGCGTGCCGCATTGCTCAAACAGCTGTCCGACGGCTCCGGCATCGATCCCGAATACGGGCGTCAGGCCGTGCTGAGCGGTCTGGAAGTGTGGACCGGCCAATTCATCGCCCTCGGCGTGCAATTGACCAAGGACCGGAACGATGTGATCGGACTGCTGCGCGAGCCGTTCACCCGTATCTATGCTTCGTTGGCGGGCGAAGAGGAACAGGCCGACCTGGTGTATGAGCCGTCCTTCGACGAGGTGCTTCTGTTCGACGAGCCGGCCGCGGAAATCAGCCGTCATTTCCAACGCATTTACCCCGGCGAAGTGGCCCGTGGGCAGAATCTGATCGGACCGCAGCGCGATGATCTGACATTGCGGCTCAACGACATGCCAGCCCGCGAATTCGCTTCGAACGGCGAGATGTGGACAATGGCGTTGGCCTTGAAAATGGCGCTGTACGAAGTGGTTTCGGCGCAGCGCGACGTCAAGCCGATCGTGATACTCGACGATGTGTTCGCCCAGCTCGACGAGTCCCGTCGCGGGCAGATCCTCGACTTCGCGCGACGGCAGGACCAGGTGCTGATCACCGTCGCCGCGGCAAGCGATATTCCGCAAGGCGAGGCGCATGTCATCGACGTTGCCGCGCTGCGTGCGCAATCGCAGGAGACGGACGGTGATATCGCGGCGATGGCGGCCATGCTTGCCGCCGGACGTGGCGCGCAATCGCAAGGAATCGAGGCCGAATCCTAATGCCGAAACCACCAATCTGCGAACTGCTGAACCTCGACCAACGCAAACTGCCGGCCGAAGTGTTCGACCGCATCAGCGACCGTGCCGGGCGGCTCAAGGAACGCGAGGAACGCGCGCGCAAGGCGTGGGAAAGCTTCGGTAAACCCGGACGCGATCCGGAAACCGTCGGCAGCCTGTTCAATCTGCTGGCATCGAACGGCGCATGGATGCCCCACCTCAAAATGGCGCAGATGCGCGACCATTGGGACCAGGTGGTGGGCGTGGAGAACGCGAAGCACTCCTACCCCGCCAGCCTGCGAGACGGCGTGCTGACGATACGTTGCGACAGCCCGGCCTGGACCACCACCCTGTCGTATATGACGCCGTTGCTGACGGACACCATCCGCAGGAAACTCGAAGGTCTGACCATCAATGAGGTGAGGGTCACCGGCCCGCAGAGCCAAGGGTTCAGCCGTGGGCGTATCTCAAGGAAGATTCGCTACTGAGGGCTATTGCGAAGTCGACTTACAATCGACCTCTCTGACAGGAGAGATCGATTGTGGCGCGCGTGAAACAGGCCGTTGCGACGGGGTTTACGGAGGTTTTCCGGCTCGTCGGACGCGTTCGGAACCATGCCGAAGCCGTTGAAAACCGTTGAATTCCAAGGACAAATGTCTATAGCGCGCTGTCCCCCTCCATGAGTAGAATATCCAGCAGTGTATGTAAACGCCTAGAAGGGGCCTTTATTTGCGTTCTAGGTGGTATCACCTGCGGAAATGACCCTTGATGGCGGGAAAAATGCAGGAAGGAATCTCTGTGGCAGACCTTGATGCGGATTCGCTGAACGAATCAGCTGAAAACACGCAGGAAGATCAGATTCAGGATCAGATCCAGAACGACCAGCTCGAAGATGCGCAACTTGACGATTCGCTGTCTCCGGAACACTACGACGCGTCCGATCTGAGGGTGCTGGAAGGCCTTGAGGCGGTGCGTATCCGCCCGGGCATGTATATCGGCTCCACCGGCCCCCGCGGCCTGCACCATCTGGTGTATGAGATCGTCGACAACTCCGTCGACGAGGCGCTTGCCGGCTACGCGTCGCACATCGAAGTGACGATTCTGCCGGACGGCGGCGTGCGCGTGGTGGACGACGGCCGAGGCATCCCGGTCGACGAAGTGCCGGGCGAAGGCATCTCCGGTGTCGAAACCGTGATGACCAAGCTGCACGCTGGCGGCAAGTTCGGTGGCGGCGGCTACGCGGTCTCCGGCGGCCTGCACGGCGTGGGCATCTCCGTGGTGAACGCGCTGTCCACCCGCGTGGACATCGAAGTGCGCCGTCAGGGCTTCCACTGGACCCAGACCTACATCGACCAGAAGCCGACCGCGCGTCTGCTCAAGGGCAAGCCGATGGAGGAAGGCGAGTCCACCGGCACTTCCGTGACCTTCTGGGCCGACGGCAAGATCTTCGAAACCACCACCTACGATTTCGAGATCCTGCGCAACCGCTTCCAGCAGATGGCGTTCCTGAACAAGGGCCTGAAGATCTCCCTGACCGACCTGCGCGAGCCCGACCAGGCTGGCGATGAAGTGTCCGGCGAGGATTCCGAAACCGAAGACAAGTTCCAGACCGTCACCTACCAGTACAACGACGGCATCAAGGACTACGTCGACTACCTGGTGAAGTCCCGCAAGGCCACCCCGGTCGAACCGGACGTCATCGACTTCGAGGCCGAGGACCTGAAGATCGGCATCTCCGCGGAAATCGCCATGCAGTGGACCACCGCGTATTCCGAAGCCGTGCACACCTTCGCCAACACCATCTCCACCACCGAAGGCGGCACCCATGAGGAGGGCTTCCGCGCCGCGCTGACCTCGCTGGTCAACCGTTACGCCCGCGAGAAGAACATCCTCAAGGACAAGGACGAGAACCTGTCCGGCGACGACGTGCGCGAAGGCCTGACCGCCGTCGTGTCCGTCAAGCTCACCAACCCGCAGTTCGAAGGCCAGACCAAGACCAAGCTCGGCAACTCCGAAGCGAAGACCTTCGTGCAGCGCGTCATGACCGACAAGCTCGGCGACTGGTTCGACGCCCACCCGAACGAGGCCAAGAACATCATCCAGAAGGCCATCGAGGCCTCCCGTGCGCGTCTGGCCGCCAAGAAGGCACGTGAGAACACCCGCCGCAAGTCGATCTTCGAATCGGCCGGCATGCCGGACAAGCTCAAGGACTGCCAGTCCAACAACCCCGAAGAATGCGAGCTGTTCATCGTGGAGGGTGATTCCGCAGGCGGCTCCGCCATCCAGGGACGCAACCCGATCACGCAGGCCATCCTGCCTCTGCGAGGCAAGATCCTCAACACCGAGCGCGCAAGCCTGGACCGCATGATGAAGTCGGACACCATCGAATCGCTGATCACCGCCGTCGGCGGCGGCTACGGCGAGGACTTCGACCTCAACAAGGTGCGCTACCACAAGGTCATCATCATGGCCGATGCAGATGTGGACGGCGCGCATATCGCAACCCTGAACCTGACGCTGTTCTTCCGTTACATGCGCCCGATGATCACCGCCGGCTACGTGTACGTGGCCATGCCGCCGCTGTACCGCCTCAAGTGGACCAAGGGCCCGCACGACTTCGTGTACACCGACGCCGAACGCGACCGCGTGCTCGCCGAAGGCAAGGCCGCCGGCCGCCAGCTGCCGAAGGGCGAAGGCATCCAGCGCTACAAGGGTCTGGGCGAGATGAGCTACCAGGAACTGTGGGAGACCACCATGGATCCTGACCATCGCATTCTGAAGCAGGTGCAGATCGAAGACGCGGCCGCGGCCGACGAGACCTTCTCCATGCTCATGGGCGACGAAGTCGAACCACGTCGTCTGTTCATCCAGCGCAACGCACGCAACGTCAGCTGGATCGACGCGTAAACGCGTAGGGTTTCGCAGGACTTCAAAGCAAGGATTAGAAATTGGCAGACGAAAACAACAGCAACGAAGACGGCCAGTTCGTGCCTGACGGCTCCATGGAACCGTTGAGCCCGCAGGAGGCCGACAACACCGATTATGGCCTGATGGTCGGCGAACGCGTCCAGAAGAAGGATCTGCAGCAGGAAATGCGCGAATCCTATCTGGCGTACGCCATGTCCGTCATCGTCGATCGTGCCCTTCCGGACGTGCGAGACGGCATGAAGCCGGTGCACCGCCGTGTGATCTACGCGATGTACGACGGCGGCTACCGCCCCGACCGCGGCTACTCCAAGTGCGCACGCGTCGTCGGCGAAGTCATGGGCAAGTACCATCCGCACGGCGATTCCGCCATCTACGACACGTTGGTGCGTATGGCGCAGTCGTGGTCGATGCGATACACGCTCGTCGACGGCCAGGGCAACTTCGGCTCCCCCGGCGACGACCCGGCAGCCGCAATGCGTTACACGGAATGCCGTATGGCGCCGCTCGCCATGGAAATGGTGCGTGACATCGACAAGGACACCGTCGATTTCCTGCCGAACTACGATGGCAAGACGCAGGAGCCGACCGTGCTGCCGGCCCGCTTCCCGAACCTGCTGTGCAACGGCTCGTCCGGCATCGCCGTCGGCATGGCGACCAACATTCCTCCGCACAACATGCGCGAGGTGGCAGAAGGCGTGCATTGGGCGCTCGACCATCCGGACGCGAGCCGTGAGGAACTGCTCGACAACCTGATCCGCATCATCAAGGGACCGGACTTCCCTACCGGCGCCACGATTCTCGGCCATAAGGGCATCGAACAGGCGTACCGTACCGGCCGTGGCCTCATCACCATGCGAGCCGTGGTGAACACCGAGGAGATCAAGGGCCGCATGTGCCTCGTGATCACCGAACTGCCGTACCAGGTTAACCCGGATCGTCTGGTCGTGTCCATCCGCGAAGCGGTGCGCGACGGCAAGATCCAAGGCATCGCCGACATGCGCGACGAAACCTCCGGCCGTACTGGCCAGCGCCTCGTGCTCGTGCTCAAGCGCGACGCCGTGCCGAAGGTCGTGCTCAACAACCTGTACAAGCATTCCCAGCTGCAGCAGACCTTCGGCGCGAACATGCTGGCACTGGTCGACGGTGTGCCGCGCACGCTGTCCCTGGATGCGTTCATCCGTCATTGGGTAAACCACCAGCTCGAAGTCATCGCACGCCGTACCGCCTACCTCAAGCGCGAGGCTGAGGAACGCGACCACATCCTGCAGGGCTATCTGAAGGCCCTTGACATGATCGATGAGGTCATCGCCCTCATCCGTGCCTCCGAGTCCGCGGAGACCGCCCGCACGGGCCTTATGGACCTGCTTGACGTGGACGAGGTGCAGGCCGACGCCATCCTCGCCATGCAGCTGCGCCGACTGGCCGCCCTGGAACGTCAGAAGATCCTCGACGAGCACAACGAGCTCATGCGCAAGATCGCCGACTACAACGACATCCTCGCCAAGCCGGAACGCCAGCGCAAGATCGTCGGCGACGAGCTGGACGAAATCGTCGCCAAGTATGGCGACGAACGCCGTACCAAGATTCTGCCGTACTCCGGCGAGATGAACGTCGAAGACCTGATCGCCGAAGAAAACGTGGTCGTCACCGTGACCCACTCCGGTTTCATCAAGCGCACCAAGGCCGACGAATACCGCGCGCAGCACCGCGGCGGCAAGGGCATCAAGGGCGCCAAGCTGCGCGAGGATGACGTGGTGGACCACTTCTTCCTGACCAGCACGCACAACTGGCTGCTGTTCTTCACCAACAAGGGCCGCGTGTACCGTCTGAAGGCATACGAGCTGCCGGAAGGCTCCCGCGATTCCAAGGGACAGCACGTGGCGAACCTGCTGCAGTTCGGCCCGGACGAGACGATCCAGACCGTGCTGTCGATTCCGAACTACGACGTGGCCAAGTACTTGGTGCTCGCCACCCGTTCCGGCAAGGTCAAGAAGACCGCGCTCGCCGAATACGACTCCCCGCGTCAGGGTGGTCTGATCGCGGTACGACTCATGACCGACGAGAACGGCGAGAACGCCGACGAGCTGATCGGTGCCGCGCTGTGCAACGCCGACGACGACATCATCCTCGTCTCCAAGCAGGGCATGAGCCTGAAGTTCGAAGCCAACGACGAGCAGCTGCGCCCGATGGGCCGCCAGACCGCCGGTGTGCAGGGCATGAAGTTCCGCGACGGCGACGAGCTTTTGGCCATGGATGTGGTGCAGGGCGATTCCGACAGGGATCTGCTCGTGGTCACCAACGAGGGCTTCGCCAAGCGCACCGCCATCAGCGAATACCGTCTGCAGGGCCGTAACGGCTACGGCGTCAAGGCCGTGCAGCTCGCCGAAGGCCGTGGCTCCCTGGTGGGTGCCGTGATCGTGGAGGAATCCGACCAGATCATGGCCATCATGAAGTCCGGCAAGGTCATCCGCTCCAACGTCGCCGAAGTCAAGCGCACCGGACGTACCACCCAGGGTGTGACGCTCGCCAAGCCTGACAAGAACGACGAAATCATCTCCATAGCACGTAACGAGGAGACCGACGAGGATGACGCCGAGCAGGCCGCCGCGGAAAACGGAGCAGTCCAGAACGACGCAGCCGCGCAATCGCAAGCCGAAACCACTACTGAAAACTCCGCTGAAACCGGTACGGAAGCCACTTCCGATGCCGGCGATGGCGAGAATGTAGAGGCCTGAGACACAGGCGGGGAATCGTCTGCGAAAACTGGTAGCCTCGGCTAGAAGTAGGCAAGATTCTGCAAGGAGCAACGATGAGCGAGAACAATGAAAGCCATCAGGCGCAGGCAGGGGCGCAGGCCCCACGCGTGGCCCGTTCCGCATCCAGCCAGCCGTTGAGCGGTACGGAACAGTCTCAGGCGCATGAGAACATGGCCGCCGCGTCCGGCGGTGTGAAGGTTCGTGAAAAAGCGCGTCGTGGCGCGCCTCGCGCCCGCCGCATGAGCCTGTCCCTGACCCGCATCGACGCATGGTCCGCGGCCAAGGTGGCGTTCATGCTTTCCATCGCGGGAGGCATCATCCAGATCGTCGCGGTGACGCTGCTGTGGCTGCTGCTGAACGTGGTCGGCGTGTTCGATCAGGTGACGCAGATCGTGTCCTCCACCGGTCTTGACGCCGGCGGATTCGACCTTGCCAACGTGCTTTCGCTGAGCACCGTGCTGAGCGCGGCCACCATCTTCTCCATCATCGAAGTGGTGCTGTTCACCGTGCTGGTGGTGATTCTCACGCTGCTGTACAACGTGGTGAGCACGCTGGTCGGCGGCATCCACGTGACGCTCGGCGACGACTGATCGATTCGTCATACGGCGTTCGTACGGCGCTTGCGCAACGTAAGCCGTTCGTGCAACATAAGAAGACGGCGCTTCCCTACTTCGGGAGGCGCCGTCTTTTCTTATGTAATCGCGATTATGCGGTCGCTTTTATGCAATCGTCATACTGCGTTGCGCGTTATGCCGTAACGCATATGAAAACGGTCCGTGCGAACGAATCGCACGGACCGTTGAAACGGATTGTGAAAGACGATCAGAGCACGCCCTGGGCGACCATGGCGTTGGCGACCTTGACGAAGCCGGCGGCGTTGGCGCCGAGCATCAGATCGCCCTCATGGCCGTACTCCTTGGCGGCGGCCAGGGAATTGGCGACGATGTTCTCCATGATGGACTTGAGCTTGTTGTCCACCTCTTCGAACGTCCAGGAAAGGCGGTAGGAGTTCTGGCTCATCTCAAGGCCGGACACAGCCACGCCACCCGCGTTGGCGGCCTTAGCCGGGCCGTACAGCAGGCCGTTGTCCTGATAGACGGCGATTGCCTCCGGGGTGGACGGCATGTTGGCGCCTTCGCACACGACCTTGCAGCCGTTGGCGACGAGGGCCTTGGCGGACTCCTCATCGATTTCGTTCTGGGTGGCGCACGGCAGCGCGATGTCGCACGGCACGGTCCACACGCCCTTGCAGCCCTCGTGGTATTCGGCACCCGGAACACGCTCCGCGTACTCCTTGATGCGGCCGCGGTGGCCGAGCTTGATGTCCTTGACGATGTCGAGCTTGATGCCGTCCGGATCGTAGACGTAGCCGTTGGAATCGGAGGCGGTGACGACCTTCGCTCCGAGGGCCTGGGCCTTCTCGGTGGCGAAGATGGCTACGTTGCCGGAGCCGGAGATGACGACGGTCTTGCCTTCGAAGGAATCGTTCTTCAGGACGCGCAGGGCTTCCTGGGTGTAGTAGCACAGGCCGTAGCCGGTAGCCTCGGTGCGAGCCAGGGAGCCGCCGAATTCGAGGCCCTTGCCGGTGAGCACGCCGGAGTATTCGTCGCGGATACGCTTGTACTGGCCGAACAGGTAGCCGATCTCACGGGCGCCGACGTTGATGTCGCCGGCCGGAACGTCGGTGAACTGGCCGATGTGACGGCACAGCTCGGTCATGAACGCCTGGCAGAAACGCATGACTTCGGCATCGGACTTGCCCTTCGGATCGAAGTCGGAGCCGCCCTTGCCGCCGCCCATCGGCAGGCTGGTCAGGGAGTTCTTGAGAATCTGCTCGAAGCCAAGGAACTTGATGACGCCCTCGTTCACGCTCGGGTGGAAACGCAGACCGCCCTTGTACGGGCCGATCGCGGAGTTGAACTGGATGCGGTAACCGCGGTTGACCTGCACCTTGCCCTCATCGTCCGTCCAGGCGACGCGGAACTTCACCACGCGCTCCGGCTCGACGAGGCGCTCGAGCACGCCCGCCTTCTCATATTCCGGGTGCTTCTCAACAACCGGCTCGAGGCTTTCGAAGACCTCGCGAACGGCCTGCAGGAACTCCGGCTGGTCGCCATCGCGCTTCTCGACCTGCGCGTACACGCGCTTGACGTACTCATCAGTGAGCATATTTTTCCCCTTCGGGATAGTTGGGTTATCAATACGGCGATTTCATTCTATGTGCTTGATTGTGAGACGCACAAGATATTGCTCAAGATTTGGCTGGAGGCGTTTGGAACGCCATAGGATAGTGTGTGGAAGGCGAGGAGAGAGCGTCGTCCGCAACATCAACTCCCTCATTTCCCACAGGAGAAAAACCATGCTTGAAGGATTCAAGAAGTTCATTGCACGCGGCAACATGATCGACATGGCTGTCGGTGTTGTTATGGGCGGTGCCGTCACCACCGTGGTCAATTCGATCGTGAACAGCGTGATCAACCCGTTCATCGCCATGATTTTCGGCAAGCCAAATATGGACGGCCTGCTGGCGATCACGTTCAACGGCGCGACCGTCTCGTTCGGCGCTGTGCTGGGCGCGATTCTGAATTTCCTGATTATCGCGGCCGCCGTTTATTTCTGCATTCTGGTGCCGATTAACAAGTTCCGCGACATGACCGAAGCGCTGCTTGCCAAGACCAAGCTTGCCGAGCAGAAGGAAGCCGAGGAAAAGGCCGCTGAAGAGCCGTCTGCCGAAGAGCAGACCGTCCAGCTGCTGCAGCAGATTCGTGACGAGCTGGCCAAGCAGAACGCGGCCCGCAACTAGTTGCGATTCGTGGTGCCACTCCCCTATTGATTTGATGATTCCGGCCGCTTGCGGGTATGCAGGCGGCCGTTTTATTTGGTTTGCGGGCGACCGCGTCCGTTGGATGGTCGACAAGAGGCTGAATACGAAAAGGCTTCCGATTACTCGGAAGCCTTCAATTCTGTGGAGCTAAGGGGATTCGAACCCCTGACCCTCTCCATGCCATGGAGATGCGCTACCAGCTGCGCCATAGCCCCGTGGAGCTAGCCGGGTTCGAACCGGCGACCCTCTGCTTGCAAAGCAGATGCGCTACCAGCTGCGCTATAGCCCCATAGGTGAAAAAAGCGGCTATGCCGCTTCCTTACCATCTACGTGGGCCCGGGAGGACTTGAACCTCCGACCTCATCCTTATCAGGGATGCGCTCTAACCACCTGAGCTACGGGCCCAACTTGCTGTGTCTTGAACACAACGAATTGAAATGATACTTGAATCACAGGGAAAGTCAAGTGCCGCCGTGTCATCGGCGTGTCGTGGCATAATGCAGGCATGACATACGGGCAGCGCAACGGCGGTAACGGCCGTTACGGCAGGGGAGTGGGGCATCGCAACCGCAATCGCGTGATTTCCGAAACGACGGCGAGCATCGCCGGCATGCGGGTGGCCATCGTGCGCAAACCCATCAAAAACATGTACCTGCGCATCAAACCGCCGAACGCGGATATCGTCATCTCCGCGCCGCAACGAATGTCGCAAAGCGCTATCGAACGGTTTGTGACGGAACGCAAGCCGTGGATCGAACGGGCGCAACGCAGCATGCGACAGGCCAGAGACGCGCAACTCAACGCGCAGCGTGCGCAAAACGGCAATATTGGCGATACTGGCGCTTCCGCCAACCCGCCCGCTTTCGTATGGACGGACGAGGCCAAGGCGCGGGCGCAACGCAACATCGAATCGCAATTGCCTGTGTTGCTTGCCAAATGGGGTCCGATCGTTGGCCGTACGCCGACGCATATCACGTTGCGTCTGATGAGTTCGCGTTGGGGATCGTGCACGCCGAAGACCGGACGTATCCGACTTAACCTGCAGCTTGGTTTAATGGCCCCTAGATTCCTCGAATACGTGCTGGTGCATGAGATGACCCACCTGTGGGAGAACGGCCACGGAGAGGGCTTTCAAAGGCGTATGAGCGCCTATCTGCCGCAATGGAGGCAGTTGCGCCGCGACATCAACCGGCAGGTGGTGCTGTAAGAGGCCGCTTGGGTTACTTGGCGTCCGCCGCGGAATCGCCAGCCGCGGAACCGTCCTCATCGGCGGTGTGCCGGCGCACTTCCAGCGTTTCGATACGACGGCCGTCCACTTCGGTGACGACCATGTCATAACCGTCATCGGATGACAGCACGTCGCCGACCTCGCCCATTTTGCCGGTGTGCGCCAGGAAATAGCCGGCAACCGTCTCGTACGGGCCGTCTTCCAGCTCGATGCCGGTCAAATCCGCGAAATCCTCGATCGTCATGCCACCTTCGATGGTGGCCACGCCATTGACGAAAGCGGCGCGTTCTGTGCGTTCGCCGCCCTTTTCCTCCGGCAGGTCGTATTCGTCGCGGATGTCGCCGACCAATTCCTCGGTCATGTCTTCCAACGTGACGATGCCGTCGGTGCCGCCGTATTCGTCGATTACCACGGCCAGGTGAATGCCTCGTTTGCGCAGCAGTTCAAGGCTTGGCAGCAGCTTCGACGTGCCCGGCAGGGAAATGCCCTCACGCGTCACGTCGGCAACGGTTCTCGCCTTCGGATCGCGGATGTCGAGCAGGTCGCGCACGTGCACGAAGCCGAGCACATCATCGAAATCCTTGCCGGTGACGGGGTAACGCGAATACGGCATTTCACGCACGTACGCGGCGGCTTCCGCAATCGGCATGGAGCCGTCCAGGAACGCGACGTCGGCACGCGGACGCATGACCTCCGCCACGATGGTTTCGGATGCGTCGAACACGTCGTCGAGGATGGTGCGCTCGTCCTTGCTGAGGTTGGTGTTGGTGTTGACGAGCACGCGCAGTTCGTCGTCGGACACCTCGCTGTCGGTTTCGTTCGGATCGAAGCCGAGCAGCCGCACGATGCCGTTCGTGTTCTTGCCGATCAGCCAGATGATCGGCTTGCACACTTTGGCGAACACATGGATGGCCGGCACCACGGCACGCGCGATCTGCTCGTTGCGTTGCATGGCGATACGCTTCGGCACCAGTTCGGAAATGACGATAGAGCAATACGAGATGATCAGCGTCAACGCGATGGTGGTCAGGGGAGCGGCGACGTTATGCGGCACACCCCAGTC
The DNA here is from genome assembly GCF_019129655.1 of Bifidobacterium sp. MSK.17.10. NCBI lineage: Bacteria > Bacillati > Actinomycetota > Actinomycetes > Bifidobacteriales > Bifidobacteriaceae > Bifidobacterium > Bifidobacterium sp. MSK.17.10. The sequence continues at coordinate 42,213 of NZ_JAHOJD010000003.1, forward strand.
TTCGATGACCGGCACGATATACGGGGCGATTGAGGATTCGCCGAACGACGCGGACAGGAAGCCGCACAGCGTCACGCCGATCTGCACGGTGGACAGGAACGTGTTCGGGTCGCGTGCGATCTGCGCCACACGCTTGCCGCGCGCATCCTCCTGTTCCATCTGGTCGATCTGCGATCCGCGCAGGCTGACCAGCGCCAGTTCGGTGCCGGCGAACACGGAACCGAGCAGCAGGAAAATGAAAATCAGAAGGATGTTCAAACCAAGCGACATGATTCCAATCTAAAGCAACGGCATGTCAAAACAGCGCGACGCAACGGATCCGGAAGCCGTCTTTTTCCGGAAAATCGTCAGAAGCTCAGCACTTCCACCTTGCCGGTGTCGAGCTGGTAGCGTGCTCCGGTGATCATCAGCCGGTCCTCCGCCAGCGCGTGCTGAATCACCTCGGACTGTTCCACCAGTTGCTCGATGGTGCGTGCGATGTGCACGCGCTCGAAATCCTCCGTCGATTCCAGCTCCGACTCGTGCGCCTGCCAGATCGAAAAACCGACGGTGCGCAGCATCAGCGATTTCGCGTTCAGAATACGTTCGTCAAGGTCGGCAACGCTGTCAGCGGCCATCAGCGAATCCTCTGCGTCGGCGGTCAACTCGTGCAACAACGCCTCGTATTCCTTGCATGCCTGCTTGATCGCGCCGCAATTCTGATGGCCGAGCACCACCAAAAGGCGCACGCCGAGCACGTCCACCGCGTATTCCAAAGAGGCGATCACAGCATCGTCTATGACCTGCCCTGCCGTGCGCACGGTGAACAGATCGCCGATGCCTGCGTCGAAAATAATATCGGGGCTGACACGCGCGTCGGAGCAGCTCAGTATAGCCGCTTCCGGTGCGTGTGTGTCCACAAGTGCCTCGCGTGCTTCAGCGCCACGATTCGGATGTTCCGGTTTGCCCTCCGCAAACCTGCGATTACCTGCCAGCATGCGGCTCCAAACGCCGCTTGCCGTGCCTTCGACCTCGTCTTGGTCTACAAACAGTTCGTCTGCCATTGACTCCACCCCTCATTGTTCAGGCTAGCCAACATCATACGTTTTGGTCTGACCGTTCGCTGGGAAATAGAGCGATATCTCGCTTATGTATGGCAGATTTCGTGTTCTGTCCGGTGATATTTCGCTTATGTATGGCAGTCCCAAAGGTGAAAAACCGGAAAAATGTACCCCCGAAGTGGGTTTTTCGCATGATGGTCTGCCATATATAAGCGAGAAGGCTCATGGCAAGGCTCCGATTCTGCCATATATAAGGCAGATATAGGTATGAAAAAGGGTCCCCGATCGGCAGTGCGAACGGGGACCCTGAAAGAAACTGGCTAAAATCAGCCGGTGTTCTGCAAGCCTGCTGCGACACCCGACATGGTGCACAGGATCAGGTAGGTGTTACTGCAGTCTGCAGAAGATGAAAAGAATAAGAGCTAAAACAAGAAAGGCGGCACCGCTTATTCTCATTAAGGATGTGTATAGATTGCTCGGATCTCCTTTTTGAGTCCAGAGGAAATTGCTTATTTTCCAGAGTTGCCTTGGAAAAATAAGCATACATAATCCTAGCAGGGCAAGTGCTGTGAGATATATGTACTGCACTGTTCTCCTTATTTTAGGTAGTCGGAGATGCAAGGGTATGGTCCTTGTTTATTAAGAGTATTCTAATGGAAAATGAGTAGGGGTGCACTTTAGGGTGTGATTTTCTAGTGAAAATAGCAAAGGTTCTCTCTCGTGGAAGTTGCAAACGAGGGCTTCGCTATGTGTCTGTGTTTCAGGAGTCATGCAGTTGTTACTGAATCATGAGTGGATTGAGGATAAGTATGCTAGTGCTGCATGTTAGGCGCTGAACAAAAACCTTCGAGTGCGGCGTCTTCCGTCAACAACACAACTCGTTCAGAAATACACCCAATATGGTCAAACAGTAAGACAGCGCTATGATGCGAACAATCTTCTTCCAAGACAGTTTGTCATGAAGGAAAGCCGTAACCAAAAGGGTTGTCATTGGGGTTATAAGCAGGACGAGGAAGAAATAGAGAAATGTGGACTAGGCTCAATCTGCCGAGAATATAAGTCTGACCGAACCAGTTGTATAAGCCCACGATGGCTGTCGTGTCGCGGCGTGGGTAAACGCGGATAGGCGCCGGGTTACGTCGGATGATTGGGAGTCTGTCGCTCGGCCTGCGTGCCTGTTTTGTGCGCTGTCGCCGGCCAGGCTAGGGCCGCGCGACGCGAACGGGGAGGCCCGCGCCGTTTATCGGCACGGAACCTCCCCGCTCGCGTCATCTAGGCAGTCAGCCCGAAATCAGCCCGTGTTCTGCAGGCCTGCGGCGACGCCCGAAACGGTGCACAGGATCAGGTAGGTGTAGTTCTCCTTCTGGCCGTGCGTGAGCTCTTCCTTGTCCACGCGCTTGCGCAGCGAGCCGAGGGCGAGCACCTGGGTGACGGACAGCGCATCCACGTACGGCGAGCGGATGCGGATGGCCTGGCCGAGCACGTGGCGGTGCTGCAGCGGCCATTCGTCGCCGACGATCTTGAGCACCCACTTGCGGGTGAGCTCCATCTCGTCGAGGACCTTCTTGTTGAGGTCCTCACGGTCGCCGAGGGCGAGGTACATCTTGGCGATGCGCTCGTCAGTCTTGGCCAGCGACATTTCGATGTTGTCGATGAACGTGGAGAACAGCGGCCACTCCTCGTACGCCTGACGCAAGGTGTTCAGGTCGCCGAACTGCTCGCACGCGGTGCCGAGGCCGTACCATGCGGCCAGGTTGATGCGGGCCTGGGCCCAGGAGAAGATCCACGGAATGGTGCGCAGGTCGTCGAGGGACTTGGCGCCCAGACCACGCTTCGCCGGACGGGAGCCGATCGGCAGCAGGCCGATTTCGGTCAGCGGCGTGACGGTGGAGAACCACGGTGCGAAGCCGTCGGTGTTCAGCAGGTCGAGGAAGCGGTTGTGCGCGGCCTCGTCGAGCTTGCTGGCCATGTCGGCGTACTTCTTGGTCATGTCCGTGTTGCGCTTCTCCACGCTCGGAGCGGACTGCAGCAGCGTTGCGGCTGCGACGGACTCCACATGGCGGATTGCAAGCACCGGGTTGCCGTAGCGGGCGAAGATGACCTCGCCCTGCTCGGTGAGCTTGAAACGGCACTTCACGGAGCCGACCGGCTGTGCGAGCACGGCGCGGTTGGCCGGGCCGCCGCCACGACCGACGGCGCCGCCGCGGCCATGGAACAGGGTCAGGTCGATGTCGTGCGATTCGGCCCACTTGGCGATGCGCTCCTGCGCGGAGTGCAGGGCAAGGGTGGCGGAGGTCGGGCCGGCGTCCTTCGAGGAGTCGGAGTAGCCGAGCATGACTTCCATCTTGCCGCCGGTGGCCTTCAGACGAGCCTGGACCTCCGGGATCTTGATCATTTCCTCAAGCACGTCCACCGAGTTCTGCAGATCCTCAAGCTGCTCGAACAGCGGGATCACGTCGATGGTCGGAACATCCTCGGGGTGGGAGAACGCCAGACGGTTCAGTTCGTACACGTCCTTGATGTTCTGGGCGCTCTTGGTGAAGGAGATGATGTAACGGCGGGCGGCCTTGATGCCATTGCGCTTCTGGATGGAACCGAGCGCGCGGAAGGTGTCGAGCACCTCGTGGGTCATCGGCTGCAGCTCGCCACGCTCACCGTGCAGGCCATGCTCGCGGATGTCCTCCAGAGCGCGGGAATGCACGACGGAATGCTGACGGAACTCCATCTCGACCATGTGGAAGCCGAAGGTCTCGGCCTGCCAGATGAGGTCCTGCAGCGGACCGTAGGCGGAACGCTTGGCGTTGGCTTCGGCGAGGGAGCGCTGCACGGTCTTCAGATCGGCGATGTAGTCCTCGCAGGAGTGGTACATGAGGTCGGCGTCGCGGTCGATGGTGGCCTTCAGACGGTCTGCCATGACCAGCATGACGGCGCGGTGCAGCTCCTTGGTGGAGATCAGCGCGGCCTTGTCGGTCAGACGCTCGCTCATTTCCTTCTGGTGGTTCCACAGGGACTTGAGCTCGGCGCTCGGCGGGGTGGTCTCGGCCTCCATCGTCAGGTTCTTGCCGACGCGGCGGGTTTCGATCTCCAGCGCGCCCAGCACATGGTCGCTGAACTTGCGGGCCACCTGACGGCTCACCTTGGCGGTGACGTTCGGGTTGCCGTCACGGTCGGAACCGATCCAGCTTCCCGGATGGAAGAACGCCGGGCACACCGGCGGCACGAGGCCGGCCTTGTCTCCGAGGACCCAGTCGTCGAAACGACGGTAGACCTGCGGAATGGTGTAGAACAGCGTGTTGTCGAAGATATCAAGAATGGTGTCGGCTTCCTCAACCGGAGTCGGCTTCTTCAGCGCGATCGGGGAGGTGCGGAACAGCGCGTCGATCTCGTTGAAGAGTCGACGGGAGTTTTCCTTCTTGTCCGAGCCGCCGAGCAGCTTATGCGCTTCGAGCAGCTGGGAGATACGGCGGATCTTGCCTTCCACGGCCTTACGGCGGGCTTCGGTCGGATGCGCGGTGAACACCGGATGGAACTCGAGCTGGTCGAGCAGCTCCTTGGCCCTGGCCGGACCCATCTCGTTGATGAGCTGGTGGTAGGCGCAGGTCATTTCGTTCACCGGGTCGACGGCCTGGGCGTCATCCACGGCGGCCTCACGGCTGTGTAGTACGGAGACACGGTAGTTCTCCTCGCACAGATTGGCCAGATGGAAGTAGGTGGTGAAGGCACGGGCCAGCAGCTGGGCCTCATGCACGTCCGTCTTGTCGATGATGTCGACAACCTTCTGCAGGTCGTCCTGATCGGGATTCGTGTCGGTCAGAATGCCGGAGAAACGTTCGTCGCTGGCCTTCAGCGCGTGTTCGCGCACTTCATCGAACTTGGCCAGCAGGTTTTCATCGAACTCACCGAGCACCTCGCGAAGAATCTGCAGACACAAATCCATTTCCTCTTTGAGGGATGCGGGAAGATCACGCTCCTCAGGGCCCTTGGTGCCGGTGCCGGACGAGACGATAGCCGCGTCCGCAGGCGTGATCTGTTCGTTTTCAGTTGTCATCAGACCTCCTTCTCCAAACCATCGGGTTGCTCGGTCTGTCGGTCCTTCGCGGCACCTCCGCGATTGTTTTGACCGTCTGTTGCGAGCCCACAGCCCTAAGCTTGGTGGGTAAATGCTCGACCATTGTAGGCGCGGCAAATCGACAGTTTGGTTACGGAAACGCCGGAATGGTTCGCATCGTGGACATTGAATGTCCGGAAAATGGGCATGTGGGAATGTTCGGAAAATATCCGACCAGCCCACACGTTAGACCTGAATAGTGTGAGCGCACTACATGAACATGATGAGAACACCGAACGCGTTGACAGCAGCGCGAAGGCGGTCAGCAAATTCCACACCCACTCCATTCCGCTCGATATGGAAGACATCGAACGCGATTGGGACAAGCCGGTAACCGAAGCCGGCATCGCGGCGAAAGCCAGCGTGATCGTCCGCGTCGGCATGCTTGACCTCGGCGCCGGAACAGGCAGCTTCCGCGTCCGCGAAATGATGCACCGCATCGCCTATCCATTGGGCGTGCACGTGCGCGCCGACGTGAACCTCACCGACATCGAAGCCTCCTGCACGGACGGCAAGGACCGCATCACCGAAGTCGTCGACCTGCCGACCACCGGCGTCAACACCGAGCGCATCTGGCTGCTCGAGCACTTCGCCGACTGGTTCAACGTCAACCTCGGCAAAGGCTCTATGTACCACAGCCAATCCGACGTTTCCGAAGGGCTGATGCAGCATCTCGACAAGCGCGACGCCTCGCAGGTGTCGGCCGAACTGTCCAAGCAGCTCAAGGAACGGCAGAAGGCCGAGCAGAACCAGGAAGGTTCCGACGATCCCGTGCTCGACGCGCTGGAAATGGTCACGGAACGCGCGCAGGAAGGCGATTCCACCGCACGTCCGCTGCACATGCGCGATATCGAGGCGGCGGCCGCGGCCGGACGTAGCAATGGCGATTCGGTCGCGGAAAAGCCGCGTAAGAACCGCAACTGCAAACCGCCGAAGGAATATGCCGAGCATTTCGACCATATCGGGAAAGCCGCGGGCGAATCGCAAGGCGTCACCGTACGGCAGGCGCACGAGCGACTCGACATGATCGAACGTCGCAAACCGCTGTATTCGCCGGCCTTCGCGGGACTCGCGTCCGCCTGCGCCTGCGCATCCTTCGTGTTTCTGCTCGGCGGCGGCCCGTACGACATGATCGGCGCGTTCGTCGGCGCCGGCCTCGGCCACTGGCTGCGTCGCCGCCTGTTCGCCCACCATCTCAACCAATTCTTCGTGACGTTCGTCTGCGTGGCCGTCGCCGCGCTGGCATGCACCGGCATGCTGCGACTGATTGGCCTGTTCGATCCGATCGCCTTGCAGCACGACACCGCGTATATCGGCGCGATGCTGTTCGTCATCCCCGGATTCCCGCTGATAACCGGCGGACTTGACATGGCGAAAATCGACTTCCCATCAGGCGTGCAACGACTCACCTACGTGCTGTGCATCATTCTGATGGCCACGTTGGCAGGCTGGATGGTCGCTTCGATCGTGCACCTGAATCCGCAAGGATTCGAGCCGCTTGGACTGAACCCCGTCATCAACTGCCTGCTGCGCATGCTGTTCGCGTTCATCGGTGTGTGGGGCTTCTCCGTGATGTTCAATTCGCCGCAGCGCATGTGCCTCGTCGCAGCCACCATCGGCGCCATCACCGATACCTTGCGATTGGAGATCGTCGACTTGGGCGTGCCCGCGGAAGCCGGCGCGTTCATCGGCGCGTTCCTTGCCGGCCTGCTCGCCTCCGCATGGCGTTCGGCGGTGCGCCACGGCCTGCTTGCTCCGCATTTGGGATATCCGCGCATCTGCCTGACGGTTCCGTCTATTGTGATCATGGTGCCCGGTTTGTATATGTACCAGGCCATGTTCCACCTCGGCCAGTTCGATACGCTGAACGCGCTCGATTGGGCGTTCCGTGCGTTCATGGTGATCATCTGCCTGCCGATCGGCCTGGCGATGGCACGAGTAGTGACCGATAAATCCTGGCGCTACGACATTTAATAACCTGCAGAAGGGTAAAAACACTTGGTAACCAAAGATTTCTGGGTGCTGCTGGCCATGGTCTTGTACTTCGCGGCCATGCTGACCATCGGCTTCGTCTACTCCAAGAGGTCCAATTCCTCCACCAAACAGTATTTCGCGGGTGGGCGTGGCGTCGGACCGTGGCTGACGGCATTGAGCGCGGAAGCCTCCGACATGAGCGGCTGGCTGCTTATGGGCCTGCCGGGCGTCGCCTACTTCACCGGCGCGGCCGACCCGATGTGGACGGCCATCGGTCTGGCGCTTGGTACTTACCTCAACTGGAAACTCGTCGCACGCCGTCTGCGCCGCTACTCCGTGGTGGCCGGCGACGCGATCACCATTCCCGACTTCTTCTCCAAGCGCTTCCATGACGATCGCAATATCGTATCCACCATCGCTGCGCTCATCATCCTCGTATTCTTCTGCGTGTACGTCGGCAGCTGCTTCGTGACCGTCGGCAAACTCTTCTCCACGCTGTTCGGCTGGGACTACCACCTGACCATGGTGATCGGCGCCGCCATCGTGTTCGCGTACACCATCATCGGCGGCTATCTGTCCGTGGTCGTGACCGACTTCATCCAGGGCCTGCTCATGTTCTTCGCGCTGGCCGTGGTGTTCATCGGCTCCGTGGCGTCCGCCGGCGGCATCGACAACACCGTCGCCTTCCTCAAGGGCATTCCGGGATTCCTCGACGGCACGCATGTGGCCACGCCGATCCTCAACGACGCCGGCGAGCAGATCGTCAAGGCCGGACAGGCCATGTTCGGCGCGCCCGCCGACTACGGCATCATCACCATCATCTCCATGCTCGCGTGGGGCCTGGGCTACTTCGGCATGCCGCAGGTGCTCGTGCGGTTCCTGTCCATCCGCAGTTCCGAGGAAATCAAGAAATCCCGCATCATTGCAACCACGTGGTGCGTGATCTCGCTGGCGTGCGGCGTGTGCATCGGCCTGGTCGGCCGTGCCATGATGCCGACGCAGTTCGCCACGCAGGCGGCCGCGGAGAACATCTTCATCGTGGTGTCGCAGGCGCTGCTGCCGAGCTTCATGTGCGGCATCGTCGTGTCCGGCATCTTCGCCGCGTCCATGAGCTCCTCGTCCTCGTACATGATCATCGGCGCCTCGGCCGTCGGCGAGAACATCTTCCGCGGACTGCTGCACCGCAAGGCCACCGACCGCCAGGTGATGATGGTGGCGCGCATCACGCTGCTCGTCATGTTCATCTTCGGCATCGTGGTGGCGTTCGACCAGAACTCCTCGATCTTCCAAGTGGTCTCGTACGCGTGGGCCGGCCTCGGCGCATCCTTCGGGCCGCTGATGCTCACCTCGCTGTACTGGAGGCGCACCAACAAGTACGGCGCGATCGCGGGCATGCTGTCCGGCACGGCCACCGTGCTCATCTGGCACAACCTCGTCAAGCCGCTCGGTGGCATCTTCGCCATCTACGAGCTGCTGCCGGCGTTCATCGTCTCGCTGCTGTTCATCGTGGTGGTCTCGCTGCTTACGCCCGCGCCAAGCGCGGAAGTGCTGCACGAATTCGACCACTATCTCGACGATCCGGACGACCGCCACGTGGACGACGACCTCGTGGCCGCCGAAATCGCCGCAGGGGAGAAGCGCTCGCAGATCTGAATCGCCCCGCGGTGGGTGTTGCACCTCCTGCAACGCCGAAGGTCGGCCTTTGGTGCCGTGTCGCTTGTTTATGGCAGATTCCGACAACAGGGAAATGTCAAGTGGCTTGTTTGTGGCACCTGATTCAGGAAACCCCGTGTATGTCCATTGGAATTCCGACGGACATACACGGGGTTTCCCGTTTTCCATGCCACAAATAAGCCACCTAGCAGAACGGTAGCCTCTGAATCTGCCATGAATAAGCGGATTGGCCGTGCTCCCGGAGGAACACGGCCAATCCGCTAACGCGTCAGGATGCCGATTGCAGACTTAGTAGCGCATGCCCATGGCGTCGCGCACCTGCTGCAGCGTCTCATTGGCGATTTCGTTCGCGCGCTTGTTGCCGTCATGCAGGATGTCGCGGATGGAATCCATATCCTTGGCCAATTCGGCGCGGCGCTCGCGGTGCGGGGCCAGGAACTCGTTCACGGATTCGATGACGTACTTCTTCAGCGCGCCAGCGCCGGAGTCGCCGATTTCCTCGGCGATGTCCTTCGGATCGCGGCCGGTCACCAGACCGGCGGTGGTCAGTAGCGCGGAGACCTGCGGGCGGGCAATCGGGTCGAAGGTGATGCGGCGCTCGGAATCGGTCGGGCTCTTCTTGATGAGCTTGGCGGTCTCCTCCGCGGTGGCGCCCAGCATGATGGAGTTGCCGTAGGACTTGCTCATCTTGCGGCCGTCAAGACCCGGAATCTCCGGCGCTTCGGACAGGATGGCGCTCGGCTCCGGGAACACCGGGTTCTTCTTCGCGTAGCGCTCGTTGAAGCGGCGTGCGATGGTGCGGGTGATTTCGACGTGCGGCAGGTTGTCCTTGCCGATCGGCACCACATTGGCCTTGCAGAACAGAATGTCGCATGCCTGATGCACCGGATAAGTCAGCAGCAGGCCGGTCAGCGCATGGCCGGAAGCTTCCATTTCCGACTTCACCGTAGGATTGCGATGCAGCTCGGCCTCAGTCACCAATGACAGGAACGGCAGCATCAGCTGGTTCTCCGCAGGAACGGCGGAATGCGTAAAAATCATGGTCTTTTCCGGATCGATGCCCGCAGCCATGTAGTCAAGTACCAAATTGAGCACATTGTCTTCGATATGCTCGGTCGTGTCACGATCGGTGATCACCTGATAATCGGCGATGATGATATTCGAATTCACGCCGCGGTTCTGCATGGCGACGCGCTCGCGAATCGAACCAAAATAATGGCCGAGATGCAGACGTCCGGTCGGACGGTCGCCGGTCAGCATGGTGAACTTGCCCGGATTCTGTTCGATTGCGGCGAGCGTTGCGTCGGAACGCTTCTTTGCGGCGAGGAAGCTCGCGCTCATTTCATTGCCGACAGCAGTGATCTGCTGCTCCTGGGTTTCGTCCGTCATACGTGTCCTTTTCTTAAGAAAATCAGCGATTTTATCGTAAAAGTCTGAGCCGACAACGAAATAATGCGCAATAAGTGGTACTCTCTTGTTTGATGAATTGATAGCACAGTAATTTCAGGGGGTCAGATGGGCCGCGGACGTCAGAAAGCCAAACAGCAGAAAATAGCCCGAAAGCTCAAGTACCTGACCACCGACACCGATTACGATGAGCTTGCCAAGGAGCTCGGTGCGCAGGAGCCCGGTTCTGGTTCCTTCGACCCGTTTGCCGATATCGAAGCCAAGTATTCTCACGATGTGGACGCCGAAGATGAGACCGTTGGGGACGGTCAAACGTCTTCCGATTCCGCCGATGACCTTGACGAATACGCCAAGTGGGCCGCGGAAGCCGCGGCGAAGGCCACGAGTGGCGAGTTTCCGGCGGCAAAGGCCGCGCCGAAGCCGCACAAGCCCATCCCGATGCCGGTGCCCAGCGCGCTGAAGCCGAAGAAGCAGGACTGACTGCACAGATTTTTTCAACGAATGGCTCGTGGTTTCAACCATGAGCCATTTTTTATTATTTCGATTGCGATTGTCGGGCGATTGTCGTGCTCGTCCCGCCAACCATCGCCGGTCGCGCCGCGCCGCGACCTATTCCTATGCCAGCGGCAGCAACCCGCTCAGATCGTCGCGTTCGCCGACGGCGGTGATGCGTCCGGCGTCCTTTTCCTCGCCCCAGCTGGTGATGCCGGTGGCGAGCCTCATCCACACGTCGGGGTCCAGTTCGATGACGTCCGGCGGCGTGAGATTGTGCGGATCGGACGCCGGCCCGTCGAGGATCTTGATGGCGCCCCACGGTGCCACGCGCACCTCCACGCCTTCGCCCGGCGCCTTCTTTTCCAGCAGGTATAGCGAGTAGCGCACCGCCATCGCCCACAGCTGGCGCGGCAGACGCGGCGAGAAGTTGAGCCGGAAATCGAAAGCGGCGTCGTCATCGGCCGGCAGCTGCTCGCTGAAAATGTTGTGCGCCGCGTCCTGCCACTGTTCGAAGGCGGCGCGTCCTTTGCCCAAGTCTTGTTCTCGTATGACAGCCATACCGGTATTGTGCAGCCCGCAAACGACTATGATGGAACTTTGCAAACGATGTAGTCGTAACTAAATAGGGGTTTGAGGGGCGATTTTCCTGCGATTGTGGTGCCCTCGCTTAATGGGCGCCATACGTTGCGTTGCAGTTTTTGCAATGTTTTTTGCAAACGAATGCCGGCTTACGATTGCTAGGAATTTCGTCTTTTTATGATTACGTAGTATGCTGTACATGAGAACGTATGCATGATGTTACTTAGTGTTCATGCGGCCGCAAATGCAAGGACGCTGGGGTAAGGCATAATGTTCCTGGAGAATATCCGTCAAAGGGAGTCAATCAATGACTGAAATTACCGCACCGAAGTCCGCGGTCACCGCGGAACAATTCGCTGACGAAATCCGTGAGCAGCTGAAGTACACCCAGGGCGTCACCGTCGAGCAGGCCAAGCCGGCTGATGTGTACGTCGCCGCGTCCGCCGCAGTGCGTCGCCATCTCGTGGATTCCTGGATGAAGACCCAGGCCGACATGGTCAACGGCAACACCAAGGCCGTGGGTTACCTGTCCGCCGAGTTCCTCATGGGCAAGCAGCTCGAGAACGCGCTGCTCAACGCCGGACTGACCGACCAGTTCAACAAGGCCGTCAAGGACCTCGGATTCTCCGCCCAGGAAATCATCGACGCCGAATACGAGCCGGGCCTGGGCAACGGTGGTCTGGGCCGTCTGGCCGCCTGCTTCATCGACTCCCTCGCCTCCCTTGGCGTGCCGGCGTTCGGTTACGGCATCCAGTACAAGTACGGCATCTTCAAGCAGGAATTCGACGAGAACGGCAAGCAGATCGAGACCCCGGATTACTGGCTGGCCAACGAAGAGCCGTGGGGCCACATCGATTACAACCGCGACCAGAAGGTCTCCTTCGGCGGCGAAGTCGTCGAAGAGAACGGCAAGAAGGTTTGGAAGCCGGCTTGGTCCGTGCGCGCCGTCCCGGTCGACTACATGGTTCCGGGCTACGCCTCCGGCCGTGTGAACACCCTGCGTCTGTGGACCGCCAAGAGCTACGACGAGTTCGATCTGCTCACCTTCAACAAGTCCGAGTATCTGGACGCCGTCAAGCCGCAGGTCGAGGCTGAGAACATCTCCAAGATCCTGTATCCGGAAGACTCCACCCCGCAGGGCAAGGCTCTGCGCCTCGAGCAGCAGTACTTCTTCGTGTCCGCCTCCATCCACGACGCCATCCGCGTCTTCTACCCGGGCCAGGACAAGCCGGATCTGACCACCTTCGCGGACAAGATCACCTTCCAGCTCAACGACACCCACCCGGTCATCGGCATTCCGGAGCTCATGCGCGTCCTCATGGACGAGTACGGCTACGATTGGGACACCGCTTGGAAGATCACCAACAAGACCTTCAACTACACCTGCCACACCCTGCTTCCGGAAGCCCTGGAAGTGTGGCCGTCCAAGCTCATCGGCGAACTGCTGCCGCGTCACCTCGAGATCATCGAGAGGATCAACGACCAGTTCGAGGCCGAGCTCAAGGCCAAGGGCGTTGACGAGGCCACCATCAAGGACATGGCCATCTACACCGGCGACTCCGTGCGCATGGCGTTCCTGGCCTCCTACGGCGGCTCCCACGTCAACGGCGTGGCCGAGCTGCATTCCCAGCTGCTCAAGGACGTCACCCTGAAGAACTTCTCCGACGTCTACCCGGACAAGTTCACCAACGTGACCAACGGCGTGACCCCTCGCCGCTTCATCAAGCTGGCCAACCCGCGTCTGTCCGACGTCATCACCGAGGGCCTCGGCACCGACAAGTGGCTGTCCGACCTCGAGCTGCTCAAGGGCCTCATCCCGCTGGCCGATGACGACGAGTTCGTCAAGAAGTTCGCCGCCGTCAAGCAGGCCAACAAGGTCGACTTCTCCAACTTCGCCAAGCGCAAGTACGGCTTCGACATCGACCCGAACACCATGATCAACACCATGGTCAAGCGTCTGCACGAGTACAAGCGCCAGGCCCTGAAGATCCTGTCCGTCATCGCCGACTACGCCGACATCAAGTCCGGCAAGGTCTCCGCCGACGACATCATGCCGCGCACCATCGTGTTCGGCGCTAAGGCCGCTCCAGGCTACTACCTGGCCAAGCAGACCATCCAGCTGATCAACAACGTCGCCCGCGTCATCAACAACGACCCGGACGTCAAGGGCAAGCTGAACGTCTACTTCCCGTGGAACTACAACATCGAGCTGGCCATGAACCTCATTCCGGCCACCGACCTCGACGAGCAGATCTCCCAGGCCGGCAAGGAAGCCTCCGGCACCGGCAACATGAAGTTCGCCCTCAACGGCGCTCTGACCGTCGGCACCCTCGATGGCGCCAACGTCGAGATCCGTGAGCGTGTGGGCGCCGAGAACTTCTTCCTGTTCGGCATGACCGAGCCGGAAGTCTCTGCGCTGTACGCCAAGGGCTACGACACCAAGGGTCTGTCCCGCGAGTACTACGAGAAGGACCCGCAGCTCAAGGCCGCCATCGATATGGTTGCCGACGGCACCTTCTCCGACGGCGACAAGGACACCTACAAGGACCTCGTCAACGATTGGCTGAACAAGGATTACTTCATGACGCTCGCCGACTTCCGCGCGTACATGGACATCCAGGCCCAGATCGAGGAAACCTACCGCGATCCGATGAAGTGGAGCCGCATGGCCGTGCTCAACGTGGCCAACTCCGGCTACTTCAGCTCCGACCGCTCCATCGAGGATTACCTCGAGCGCATCTGGCACACCGGTCCGCTCAAGTGATTATGGAGCGGTCATGAAACGTCGCCGGCATCGCCGACGCACGCATGATCGCTTCCGCTCCGTCCGTTTCGCAATGGGCGGATAAGTGATGACGACGAAGGCCCTTGGGATTTTCCAAGGGCCTTTTCGTATGTTTTTCGCATGTCCGATTGCGTATGCCGGTAGTGCCCGAACGTACGTGCCGAACGTACGTGGCAATACAGCGACAGTGCGACGGAAGGCCGCAAGTCAATCGCAATCGAAAAAGCAAAAGAAAAACCCTGTATCGCAAGATACAGGGCGAAGCAACAAACCCAACGCGGCATAGGTGTGCCGGGAAAGGCGAAATCAGGCGGCTTCCGGCTCAGCGGCAGGAGCGGCGGCAGTGGCGTCGGCCTCCGGCTCGGCGTCCTTGGTCAGGCCCAGGTCGACCGGCGAGGAGCTGTTCTCCCACGGTTCCTCCCACGGGTCATAGTCGGGATTCTGCTGCTTGTAGATGTACAGACCGACGACGCCAGCAAGCAAAGCTCCGAAGAGCAGTGCGAAGAACTTCCAACCGTTAGAAGACTTGTTCTCCATGACGGCTCCTTTCAAGGTTTCCAAACACTGGCTGACCTGCTCGTTCAAGCCAGCTCTGTTCCCTATCTTAATTCGTGGAATGTGTCGATTGGGTGGATTTACGCGCCGGAAAATACCGCATGTGCCGGTAGTGTTGAGCTATGGCATACCAACGATTCAGTCTGTTTCCCGATTCCCCATCGTTCAAGGATCTGTTCTCCGCCCGATCGCTGCGATACCGGTGGCGCAACGGCGACCCGGTCATCACCACCGCCATCATGGCGATCTGCATCGTGGTGTGGGCCATCGAAGCGGTTCTCTTCCTCGTCTGGCCCGAAGGCGGCAACGCGTTCGTGAACGCCGGCATGCTGCTGCCCGCCACGGCCGTCCGGCACCCGTGGACCTTCATCACCTCGATGTTCCTGCACCAGCCAACCTCGCTGTGGCACATCCTGTTCAACATGCTTACTTTGTGGTGCGTGGGACCCGTGCTGGAACGCATGATGGGGCATTGGCCGTACCTCGCGCTGTACGTGCTGTCCGGATTGGGCGGCGGTGCCGGACTGATGGTGTGGGCCGTGTGCTCGCCGTCGGGATGGATGACCGCCGCATATGGCGCGTCCGGCGCGCTGTTCGGCCTGTTCGCCGCGATTCTGGTGGTGTACAGGAGAATAGGCATCGATATTCGTTCGATGCTGATTTGGATGCTGATCAACTTCCTGATGCCGGTGATCACGCCGGGCATTGCATGGCAGGCGCATGTCGGCGGATTCATCGTCGGCGGCGTGCTTGCGTGGCTGCTGGTCACCGGCCTGCATGCGTTCCGCGGCAAAAGCCTGACGTGGCGCACCACGGTGTACGGCATCACGGTGTTCGTGGTGGTCGTGGCGATCATCGTGGGATGCAACGCCGGCAATCCGCTGATGCATATGTCACTTCTGTACCAGTAATGCGGGAACTACACACATGTAGTTTTCCACATCCGTGGATAACTCTGTGGATAAGTGAGGTCAAACCTGTGGGTAAGGCGGGGATAACGTGGTGGATTATCCACAAGGATATTCACAAAATGGCGGAACATAAGGAATTTCCTATGTGAAAATTGTGGATAACCGATATCCACACCCCACAAAAATGGGGAAAATCGCCGCCGATATTTCGTGGTGCGACGTTGACTCAGGCACAAAATATGGGCGTTATCCACATTCATCCACATTTGTCCACTTGTTATCCACAGGAAAGATAAGATGACGAAGGCAATCGACAAGGACGCAATACCGATGCGCCACGGACGCAGGATACGCGTGCGACGATATGCGTGCGACATGGCAGATACTTGCGAAGAAGGGGAGAGGAACCATGAGTGACGGACCACTGCTCAACGACGTGACGCGCGCCTTCGCCGAGGCGCATCGCAATGAAGACGTGCGTGACCTGGCGCTCAAAACCAAACGGACGGCGGACCTCGACCTGCCGGCCGCGCTCGACCAGATCGCGGGCTGGCAAATCGCCCGCAACAAACTGCCGCAATGGGCCGCCTGCGCGGATATCGTCTATCCCGCGCATATTTCCATGGAACAGTGCTCATCGCAGTTCACAGCGCAATACAAGGCCGAAATCGCCCGACGTCTGTTGCGATCTCTGCCGCAATCGGCGGGACAGACGGCCAACGACGCGACCATGACGGACCTGACAGGCGGATTCGGCGTCGATTTCTCATATCTCGCCCGCGGATTCGGTCACGCCACGTACGTGGAACGCCAATCGCATCTATGCGAACTGGCCGCGCACAATATGGCGGCGCTGGGCCTCACGCAAGCACAGGTGGTGTGCGGCGACGGCGTCGAATACCTACGTGCGATGGAGCCGGCGCAGCTGATCTACATCGACCCGGCTCGCCGCGACGAGCACGGCGCCCGCACCTACGCGATCGAGGACTGCACGCCCGACGTGCTGGCGCTGCGCGATCTGCTGCTGGCTAAGGCACGATATGTGATGATCAAACTGTCGCCGATGCTTGACTGGCGCAAGGCGGTCGACGATTTCGCGGGCACTGTGGCCGAAGTGCACATCGTCTCCACCGGCAACGAATGCAAGGAACTGCTTCTGGTGCTGGACGGCAAGGCTGCCGGGGCAACGTCCGATGTCGCAGCGGCAGACACGCGTGCGCCGCACGTGTACTGCGTGAACGACGATCAGCGACTCGACTACGATGCGGCCGCCTATACGCGCGGCCTGCGCATCGGGGACGCGCCGCTGCCGCACGAGCTGCGCTACCTGTACGAGCCGAACGCGTCGATCATGAAGGCCGGCTGCTTCGACGTGGTGGAAGCGCGATTCGGGGCGGTGCAGATCGGCCCGAGCAGCCACCTGTTCGTATCGGACGGGCCGGTCGATGGCTTTCCGGGGCGCGGTTTTGCGATCGAAACGATCGGCGGTATGGGTAAGAAGGAGCTGAAGCGATTGCTGTCCGGCTTGGACCGTGCCAACATCGCCGTGCGTAATTTCCCACTCACCGCGCCGCAATTGCGCAAGAAACTCAAGCTCGCCGACGGCGGCGACGCCTACCTGTTCGGCACCACCATGCAAGGCGGCGACCACGTGCTGATTCGGACGGCGAAAATCAGCAGATAATCGGCGGGTAAGCGGCGGCTGCCCACTCGACAGGAAACCGCTTTTCCTAAAGCTGAAGCGGGGCGATGCAGACGCGGTAAGTAAAGTGGTTGAAGCGGATAAAAGAGACGCCGGATCGCAATGGACCCGGCGTCTCTTACATAAGCTTCGATGGGATAGGCGAAACGGAGAAAACCGACTCAGCGCCACCACATGGTCATAATGAAACCGACCATGATGATTGCGAACGCGATGGCCAGGTTCCAAGCGCCGATGTGCGGAATCGGATAATCGGTGGTCAGGTAGTAGACCACGGCCCACACCAGACCGATGATCATCAGCGCGCAGAACAGCGGCACGAACCAGCGCGGGTTGGACTTGGTGCCCTTGATGCTTTCCTCCACACGGCGGGTGTTCTCCGCCTGACGGTTCATCATGCGTTGCATCTGCGGTGACAGCGAATCCTTATCAACGGTGGCGTTCAGCACCGCTTCGACACGGTCCATAGGAATATCGAGATCGTCATCGTCGGACTGGTCCTCGTCAACGGAAGTCTTGTCGACGACATCTTCGGTGGTTTCCTCGACGGCAGCGGTGTCGTCGGCGGACTGCAGATCCTTCTGGTCATCCGCGGTGGTTTCGTGCAGCTCTTCGTCAGCCATCAGCATAGTCTCCTTTAATAGGCTAAAAGTCATAATAGTGGGTAGACTCGAAAGCGGCGAACTCACGGCGTAAAACTGTTCAAAATCAGGACAATTGTTCAGTGAAACCCGGCGGATTCAGGCAGGTTTGGAAAGGCGCGTATGGCGAAGCATACCGGAAAGCACAGCGCGAAACGGTCGAAGGCGGCCGGCGTCGCGGCGTTCCTCGTGCTGCTGTTCTCCGGATTCCTGCTGTCCACCAACCTGCGCGTCAACCGTTCCGTGGTGGTGAGCAACGATACCGCCGAACTCGTGGAACAACGCGTGAAAAAAGTGAACTCGCTACGGTCCGAAATCGATGCGCTGAGCACCAGAGTCAACGATCTGAGCAAAACACTCGACAGCCAGAACGCCGACGGATCGCAAGACAGCGAAAGCGCCGGCAACGGCACCATGCTCCCCGCCGTGGAAGGCCCGGGACTGGTGGTGACGCTCGACGATTCGCCGCTATGGGAGAACATGGTCGACGCCAACGGATCCAGCGCCAACATCAACGATTACGTGGTGCACCAGCAGGACATCGAAGCCGTGGTCAACGCGCTGTGGGCGGGAGGCGCCGAATCCATGCAGATCATGGACCAGCGCGTATTGTTCAACTCCGCCGTACGCTGCTCCGGCAACGTGCTGCTGCTGCAAGGCAAGAAGTATTCGCCGCCGTTCAAAATCTCGGCGATCGGACCAGTGGAGGGCATGAGAAAAGCGCTCGACGATTCCGAGGAAGTGTCCATCTACAAGCAGTACGTGAGCGCGTTCGGCCTGGGATGGCAGGTCGACGAGAAAACGAAACTGCATTTCGACGCGACCGACGCGTTGCAGCAGCCGTTGCAGTATGCGAAAGCGCTCGAAAACGACAAGAACGGCGACTCGCAAGAGGGGAAATAACAATCGATGAAACATGTGGCAAGCCGTGGCGGACGCACCAAAAGCGCGCTGTGGACGATACTCGGCATCCTCGCCGAACTCATGCTGACCGCCGCCGCCATCTGCGCGCTGTACATCGCATGGCAGATGTGGTGGACGGGCGTGCAGTCGGAGCATAACCAGATCGAAACCCGCCAATCCGTATCCTGGTCCGATCCAGGAAAGTCCGGCAACGTCACCGTGGCGAAGGCACAGCAGGGTGACCCGCCTGTACAGCCGCAAAGCGCCACGGAAGGCGAACTCATCGCCCAAATCTACATACCGCGATTCGGCAGCCAATGGCAACGCAACCTGGTGGAAGGCACGGACCTGACACAGCTCAACAAGCACGGCCTCGGCCACTACACGGATTCGCAGATGCCCGGCCAGGTCGGCAACTTCGCCTTCGCCGGCCACCGCAACGGCTACGGGCAGCCGCTCGGCGACGTCGACAAACTGCAGGAAGGCGACCCGATCATCGTCCGCACGCAGGATTACTGGTACGTGTACCACTACACCAGCTACAAAATCGTGCTGCCAACACAGACCGAAGTGGTGGCGGCCAACCCCGAAAACCCCGGCGCAACACCGACCAAACGCATGCTGACCATGACCACCTGCGAACCGAAATACTCCACGCCGACGCACCGCTGGATCAGCTACGCCGAATTCTCCTACTGGGCGAAGGTCTCCGACGGCATCCCACAGGAACTGGCCTCCCAAAACGCCAACGGCACAGTCAAATTCGTCAACAACGAACAGTCGTCGTTCCTGTCGTCGATCGATACGCTGAAACCGTGGATCTTCGGCGCGCTCGCCGCATACGTGATCATATTTATTTCCGCCGCCGTCGCCTGGCGATGGCCGTATCTCGCCGACGTGCGCGCAGGAAGACGAAAGAAGGCCGATTTCAGCCTGTACGGCAGCCTGGTGCGACTGCAGCCGGGCGTGCTGCCGATCCGTCTGCTGCTGGTGCTGCTGCTGGTTTTCGCAGCGGCCGCATCGTGCTTCGAATGGCTGTTCCCGTGGGCCGCGTCGACTATTCCGATGTTGCAGGAGATGTCGAACTACACGGCCATCTAAAGGCTGCCGCTGCGTGAGACGCGGACGTTGCTGCGGCACGGAACGCACGTACACTGCTGTTCAAACGTTGATTGGAGCATGATGACCGATTCCGCACGCATTCTGGTGGTAGATAATTACGATTCGTTCGTCTATACGATCGTCGGCTATCTCAAGACGCTCGGCGCCACGGTGACCGTGGTGCGCAACGACGCGATCGACCCGTCCCAGCCGGGCGTGATCGACGAATACGACGGCGTGCTGATTTCTCCCGGCCCCGGCGCTCCGGCCGAATCCGGCGCCAGCGAGGACATGATCCGCCTGTGCGCGAAGCTCGACAAGCCGATGTTCGGCGTATGCCTCGGCATGCAGGCGCTCGCCGAAGTGTTCGGTGCCACCGTGAGCCACGCGCCGACCATCATGCATGGCAAAACCAGCCAGGTTGAGCATATCGACGATGAGATCTTCGACGGCGTGGCCAATCCGATGACCGCCACGCGCTACCATTCCCTGGCTGTCGAACCGGATTCCGTGCCGGACGAGCTGGTGGTGACCGCGTGGACGCAGGACGATCATATCGTGCAGGGCATCAAGCATCGCGACAAGCCGATGTATGCGGTGCAGTTCCATCCGGAATCCGTCATGACCCAGGACGGGTATCGGCTGTTGGCGAACTGGCTTAAGGTGTGTGGGCAGGAGTCGGCAGTGGAGAAGTCGATTGGATTGCAGCCTAAGGTGAGCGAGTAGTTTTCTTTTTTGAGCTTGCTGAATTGCGATTTTTTGCGATGAATGAGTGAGTGATGAAGAGTGGTGAGTGACGGCGATGGCTGTTGCTTGCTTTTGTTTGCTTGCGGTGCCGCTTTGCTTCCCGCAGGTCCTGTTCACGACACACTCAAGGCCGTTCGGCCAAGCTTACGGTCGTGAACAGGACCTGCGGGAAGCAAAGCTCCTTTGGCTTTATGGAGCTGCCTTCGGCTGCTTTTGTTTTTTGAGGGAAAGAGAAAGGGGAGGGAGCGGCTTTGAGCCGCTCCCTCCCCTGATTTTGTTAGTTGCCTTGTTGGTTGTTGCTGTTGTTGCCGTTACTTGTGTCGGTGCTGGGGGTGTCGCTGGATGACTTCTTGGTGGTCAGCGTGATGGTCGATCCGCTGTCGGCCTGGCTGCCGCCATTCGGAGACATCGACACGACGGTCGCATCGTCGTCCTGTGGCCCGTTGACGCTTACCTGGAATCCGGCGGCCTCCAAAATGCTCTTTGCTTCGGCAAGTGTGGAGTTGGCAACGAACGGCACGCTCACCTGCTGCTTGCCGGTGGACACCCAGATGGTCACGGCCGTTCCCGCCTCGACGGTGCTGCCGGAACCCGGATCGATGCGGGTGACTGCACCGGACTGCACCGAATCGGAATACTCGCTTTCGATGGTGATCTGCGTCAGACCAGCCTGCTTGAGCTGCGCGATGACCGAATCCTTGGCCTGGCCTACTAGACCATCCGGAATCTTGGTCATACCGGACGAAATATACAGCGTGATGATGGTGCCCTTGGTCTGCTTCGAATGCGCGGCCGGATTGGTGTTCACCACCTTGTCTTTCTCGATGGAGGCACTGTCCACGGTCATGACATTGCCGATCTTGAAGCCTGCCGCCTCAAGAATGCCCTTCGCTTCCTCCTGCGTCTTGCCGGACACGTCAGGCACGCTGACCGCCTGCGGGCCGGTGGAGAACCATACGGAGACGGTGGAGCCCTTCGCCACCTTCTTGCCGCCCTTCGGGTTCTGTTTGGTGATGGTGCCCTTCGGTTGGCTGGACGTGGAATCGTCACGGGCGTCAAGCTTCAGACCAAGGGCCTTAAGCTGTTCTTCCACACGCGCCTGGGAAATGTTCGACGTGTCGGTGAAGTCCGGCACGGACACCAGATCCGCAGTGTTCTTATGCCCGTTCAACGCGAAGAAAATACCGATGACGGCCAGCAAAACAACGATGCTGCCGATTACGGAAGCGATGATGATCTGCTTCTTCTTGCGCTCCTGCGCGGCCTTGGCACGCTGTTCCGCACGGGTCTTCGTTTCGACTCCGCCATTCGGATTCGGCACGGCCTCGAACTGGCCGGTGACCGGGTTGAACGCCTGCGTCGGCGCATCCGTCGCCGGCGCCATGGGCACGGTGGCGGCATCCATTTCGGCCTGCTTGCGGGCCTTCATGTTGGTCAGGTCGGTCAACGGGTTGAACGCGGCAGCCATCGGCACACCGCCGTTCATGAACGTCAGCAGATCGTTCTTGAACTCGGAAGCGGTGGCGTAACGGTTCTGCCGATCCTTGGCCATCGCCTTCGCGCAGATCGAATCCCACATCTTCGGCAGGCCCGGCACGATCGTGCTTGGGGGAGTGGCGACTTCCGACACATGCTGGTAGGCGATCGCCACCGCCGAATCACCGGTGAACGGCGGCCGGCCGGTGAGCATTTCGTACAGCACGCAGCCGGCGGAATACAGGTCGGAACGCATGTCGACGCTTTCGCCGCGCGCCTGCTCCGGAGACAGGTATTGCGCGGTGCCGACGACGCCCTGCGACTGCGTCATCGTGGCCGCGGAATCGTCGATCGCGCGGGCGATGCCGAAGTCCATGACCTTGACCACGCCCTGCTCGGAAATCATGATGTTGCCGGGCTTGATGTCGCGGTGGATGATGCCCATGCGGTGCGAGTATTCGAGCGCGTTGAGCACGCCCATCATCACCTGCTCGGCGTCGCGCTGGCTCAGCGCGCCATTCACCTTGAGGATGTCACGCAGGGTCTGACCCTTGACGTACTCCATCACCAGATACGGCAGATGCTCGATCTCGCCGGTTTCCGTGGTGACGGTTTCCTCGCCCGAATCGTAGATGTTCACGATGTTCGGGTTGTTCATCTGCGCGACGGAATGGGCTTCACGGCGGAAACGCTCAAGGAAGATGCTGTCAGTGGCGAAATCGGCGCGCATGATCTTGACGGCGACGGTACGCCCCAGACGCGTGTCGGTCGCCACATGCACTTCGGCCATGCCGCCACGGCCGACGAGTTGGCCGAGCTGATAACGGCCCCCGGCCAGAGAGGTAGGCATGTTGATGTTCATCCCTGTTCCTTCCAATCATTGCTCACGGAGATATGGGGTTTGCTGACCACACGTCGGGGAAGCCTTCCTCCCGAAGAGACGACCATCGTGTCGGCCAGCTGCGTCTGCTGGTCGAGCAGACGGCGTTCGATGCGGGACAGGGTGCGTGACACCACCAGCGCGTCCTTCGGACGGTCCAGCGGGTCCTTGGCCAACATCGACATGACGAATTCACGCAACTGCACATCGACGGTGTCGGGCAGCGGCGGAACCGGATTATTGACATGTGCTGCGGCGATGTCGACCGGTGTGGCGCCCGTGAACGGACGGTGTCCGCACAGGCCCTCATAGGCGACGACGCCAAGCGAATAGATATCGGATTGCGGCGTGGCATGCTTGCCCTGCGCCTGCTCCGGGGAAATGTACTGCGCGGTGCCCACGACCATGCCGTCCTGCGTGATCTGCTCCTGGTTGGTGGAGTAGGAGACGCCGAAGTCGGTGATCTTCACCTCGCCGGAATCGGACACCATGATGTTCGCCGGCTTCACGTCACGGTGAATCACGCCATGGGAATGCGCGACGAACAGGCCGCGTGCGGTCTGAATGAGAATCGGCAGCAGCTTGATCGGGTCCATCGGGCCGTTCTGCTCGTGGTACAGGTCTGCAAGCGACTTGCTCGGCACGTATTCCATGATGAGGAATCCGATGCCGTCATGCTCGTAATATTCGAACAGCGCAGCGATGTTCGGATGCGCAAGATTGGCGGAATTATGGGCTTCCGCGCGCAGACGAAGCAGTTTGGCCTCCTGGGTGACGCCCAAATCGCCACGTAGCGCCTTGATGGCCACCGGACGTCCAAGTTGGATGTCATAGCCTTTCCACACTTCACCCATACCACCTTGGGCCAGGCGGGAATCCAACCTGTAGCGTCGGTGGATGAGCTGTCCTTCAACCAGTTTCATTCTGCCAGCGCCTCCTGCATCATTGCTTTCATAATCGGTCCTGCCGCGAACGAGCCGTACAGGTCCACGTTATGCACCACGACCGCCACCGCGATCTTCGGATCGTCCGCCGGCGCGAATCCGATCACCCAGCCGTCGATGGACGTATTGCCGTTTCCAATCTGCGCGGTACCCGTCTTGACGGCCACCTGCACGCCGTTGATGGCCAGATTCGTGTTCTCCTTGGTGACCACGGCCTCCATCATCTGGGTGAGCTTGTTGGCCGTATCCGCACTGAACGCATGGGACATGACCGTGGGCTTGGTCTGCGAAATGACCGACAAGTCGGCGGAACGCACGCGGTCGACCAGCGTGGGCTGCATAAGCTTGCCATCATTGGCTATGGCGGCGGCCACCATAGCATTCTGCAACGGTGTCACCACGGTGTCTCCCTGGCCGATAGACGCCAATGCGAGCTTGTCGTCGTTGATGTCGGTGGGGAACTTCGACGTGACCGACACCCACGGGGTTCCGGTGTAATCGGAACCGTCCACGGTGATCGGGCTGTCAAAACCAAGTTTCTTGGCCATGGACGAGACGGCGTTGTCGCCCAACGACACGCCCAACTGGGCGAACGCGGTGTTCGACGAATATGCCAGCGCGTCCTCCATGGAGATCTTGCCGTCAGCGCCGTCGGCCTGCGGTACGGCGTTGGTCAGTTGCGTGACGGTGCCGGGAAGCGTGTAGCTTGCTCCTGCCGGAATCTGCGTATCCGGCTGGTATTGGCCGGTTTCCAAAGCCGCGGCGGCCACCACCGTTTTGAACGTGGACCCCGGAGGATACAGCTGCGAAGTGGCTCGGTTGAGCATCGGATTGGTGGCGTCTTGGGACAGCACGCCGTAGTTGCTGTTCGCCTGGCTCATGTCATGGCTGGCCAGCTGGTTCGGGTCGTAGCTGGGCGTGCTGACCATGGCGAGGATACGGCCGGTTTTCGGCTCGATGGCCACTGCGGCGCCATCCGTGCTGCCGAGGCTGTTGTATGCGGCCTGCTGAATCTTCGGATCGATGGACGTTTCGATATTGGCGCCCTTGTTCTCCTGCCCGGTGAACAGCGACTTGAACCGCTGCCAGAGCAGCTGCTCCGACTGGCCCGACAGCAGCGAGCTGCGGGACGCTTCGACGCCGCTCCAGCCACGCTGGCTGATGGAGAAGAATCCGGTGACCGGCGCATACAGTTCGCCGGCGGAATAGGAACGCTGGTACGAGAACGAATCGTTGGAAGGGTCGGATTTTGCGATGACCGATCCGTCCGCGGCGAGAATGGACCCGCGCGGTGCGCCGTATTCGTGGTACAGCGCGCGGACGTTACGTGCGTCGTTGGTGAGCTGGTTGGCTCGGATGGCCATGATGATGGTGGTGGACATGCCCAGAATGACGAACAAGGCCACCACGATGGTGAACAGCTGGCGGAGCGACTTATTCATGCGATGCTCCTTGCTGGTCGATCGTCGGCAGGACTCCGGTTATCGGAATCGTCGGATTGGATTGATCGGTCTGGCCGGCTTGGCTGGTGTGGCCGGCTTGGCTGGTGTGGCCGGCTTGGCTGGTTTGATTGGCGGGCACGGCATGACCTGCTTGTCCGGCTGCGCCCGCATGGCTTGCCCGCACGGCCGGGATGGCCGAAGCCTTCGCCGCACCTGAACGCGTATTGCCGGCGATTTCGGTACGACGGTTCCGCTCGCGTTCGCGCAACACCCTGACGGCTTCCTGCTGGAATGTGTCGCTGTCGATTTCGGATTCCGGCCTGTTCGCGGAATTGGAGATGACAATCAGCAGCGCGGCCAGCATGTAGTTTGCGATCAGCGACGAACCGCCGGCCGCTATGTAGGGAAGCGTCAGACCGGTCAGCGGAATGACCAGCGTGATACCGCCGACCACGGTGAACACCTGGAAGGCCATGGTGAACACCAAGCCGGACGCAAGCAGCTTGCCGAAGCCGTCCTTGATTTTCATCGCGGTGATCATGCCGGCTGCGATGATCAGCAGATACAGCATGAGAATGGCCATCAGGCCGGTCAATCCCAGCTCCTCGCCCAATGCCGCGTAAATGTAGTCGGAATTTGCGATCGGGGTGATCGACGGGTGGCCCTGACCGAGGCCGGTGCCCATCAGACCGCCGGAAGCCAAGCCGAAAATGCCGGTGACGAGCTGGTATGAGCCGCCGTATTCCTTGTTGTATTGAGCCGCGGAGAACGGGTGGAGCCAGGCGTCCACACGCGAGCCGACGTGGCTGAAGATGCTTGCCGCCGCCACCGCGCCGGCGGCGAAGGCGATGAATCCGATGACGATCCAGCTTTTACGCCCGGTGG
This sequence comes from Bifidobacterium sp. MSK.17.10, assembly GCF_019129655.1. Taxonomy (NCBI): domain Bacteria; kingdom Bacillati; phylum Actinomycetota; class Actinomycetes; order Bifidobacteriales; family Bifidobacteriaceae; genus Bifidobacterium; species Bifidobacterium sp. MSK.17.10. Next base: position 68,462 of record NZ_JAHOJD010000003.1, read on the forward strand.
CCACGTACAGCATGGACACGAACATGGCGAAGAACATCAGTGACGTGCCCAGATCATGCTGCAGGACCAGAACGCCCATGGAGACGATCCACACCACGATGATCGGTCCCATATCCTTGATGCGTGGCAGTTGGATGCCGAGAATCTTCTTTCCGCCGACGGCAAGCTGGTCGCGATGGTCGAACAGATACGAAGCGAAGAAGAACGCCAGGAACAGTTTGGCGAATTCGCTCGGCTGGAACGATCCCAAGCCGGGAATCTTCACCCAGATGCGTGCGCCGTACTGTTCGGAACCGACCACCGGCAGCATTGGCGACAGCAACAGCACGATGCCGATCACCATGCTGACGTACGAGAATCGCCGCAATACGCGGTAATCCCTCATGAACACCACCAGCAGGTTGGCAAACACCAGTGCGATCGCCAACCAAAGCAACTGTCGGAACGCCACTGTGGTTTTGGTGTCTTGGTCGAGGCGTGCGATCATCGTGACGCCGATGCCCGTCAATACCAGCACGCAGCACATGACCGATTGGTCGGCGTGCGGCTGGAATCGCAGCAGCAGACCCCAGGCGGTCAGGAACAGCGCGCTTACGAACGCGAGCATCCACACATAGTTTTGCGGGAAGCCGTTCGTGGTGCGTTCAAACATCTGGAAGAACGCCACCGCGCACAGCAGCATGCTGAACAGCAGCATGCCAAGCTGTCTCAAGCGTGTTGCGATCATGACTTGTCACCGCCCGACTTGTTGGTCTGCGCGGCCTGATCGGCGGTCTTTTTCGCCGCTTCCTCCTGCTGCTTCTGCTTGGCGGCTGCTTCGTCCTTCGCCTTCTGCTCGGCTTCGGCCTTCTCCTGCTGCTTCGCCTCTTGCTTGCGCTTCGCATCGTTCAGCTGCTTTTTGATCAGACGGGTATGGCTTTTCGCTTCGCCGTATGTGTCGAAGGAGATGCCCTGGTCAAGCTGTTCGCGCCAGCTTGGCGGCAGATCGCTGGTCTTCATATTGGTGTCGGTGACGGCATGTGACAGTTTGACACCGAAGATGCTCGTCGGCACGCCTTGGAAAATCGCCACTTTGCCGTTGTTGTCGCCGATGTAGTACTTGGTTTGGCTCCAACGGTAGGTGCCCACGCCCACGCCGGCAACGCCAAGCAGCACCAGAATGATGATGAGTATGGTGATGATGCGGTTGCGGAATTTGCGCGACCGTTTCGTCTTACGTTCCTCGATATGTTCGTTGCGAATCGCCTTGGCGACTTCCGGATCGTTCGGATCGGCGGAAATACGCCCGTTGCGCTTCTGCACAATCGGAATTTCCCCGGTATCGGTATTGACACGGTCGCCATTGTCTTCGCGGACCGACGACGGCTGCGCGACGCGCTGTTCCGGCTGTTTCGGCTCCTCGTTGGGATCCTTGCCGCTGCGCAGGGCCGCGGCGCGCGCCGCCGGCGACTGTTTGCCTTCGCGCAGAGGCGGGGCGGAAGCGACCGGTTCGTTGACGATGTCCGCGATGGTTTCCAAGCTTGCGCTGGCCGCGCCGCCGATCAGCGGCGTCTGATGCGGCAGGTCGAACGCGTCCGCGTCGAGCGCGAGCGTCGCGTCGGCGATCACCGCGGTGACGTTGTCGGTGCTGCCCGCACGCAACGCCATCGATACGAGCCGCTGCGCGCACTCCTCTTGATCGGCGCAGGTGGACAGCACTTCTTCAAGCGTGGAATCCTCCAGCACGCCGCACAGGCCGTCGGAGCACAGCAGCCAACGGTCGCTCGGATGCGCTTTGCGGATGGCGATGTCAGGGCGCGAATCGATGTCGAAATCGCCCAGCACGCGCATCACCACATTGCGTTGCGGATGGTTGCGCGCCTCGGCCTCGCTGATACGGCCGGTGTCGATGAGATGCTGCACGTAGCTGTGGTCGCTGGTCATGCGGACCAGATGGCCGTCGTGCAGCAGATACGCGCGGGAATCGCCGATATGCGCCAATACCCAGCAGCCGGCGACCAGCGCCACGGACGTGACGGTGGTGCCCATGCCGGCAAGACGACGCTCACGCTTGGCTTTGCCGACGATCGCGTCGTGCGCGGCCATGACGGAAGTCGCCATCATATGGGAGACGACCTGCACGTCGCCGTCAACATTGTCCTGTTCGATATGCGCCAGCGACCGGATGGCGATGGTGGAGGCGGTGTCGCCGCCGGCATGCCCGCCCATGCCGTCGCAGATGGCGATGAGATGCTCGCCGGCGAACGCGGAATCCTGGTTGTTGGAACGCACGGTGCCCACGTCGGAGACGACGGTGGAATACATGAACAATTGTTGCGAAGCGGTGGAAGTCGGCAAAAACGTCACCTCAATTCGAAGGTGGTCGCACCGATGCGCACAGGCACGCGCGCGCCAAGAATCATCGGCGCGTTCAGACGCTGATGATTGACGACGGTGCCGTTGGTGGATCCCAGATCCTCGATGGCCCAACGGCCGGTGGCGGGATCGGTGTAGACGCGCGCATGGTGGGAGGAAACGAATTCATCATCCAGCACCACGGTGTTCGAAGCGGAACGGCCAAGTGTGATGGTGTTGCCGGCCAGAGGGACGGAACTGCCGGCAAGGGGGCCATCGATAATGACCAGCAGAGTTGGTTTGGCATTGGTTGCGGCGCTTGCCGAAGGGGCTGCGGCGGCTACGGGCGCAGGCGATTCGACGGCCTTGCGCGCGGCGCGCTCCTTACGACGATGAGCCCGCGACTTGCGCGGGCTGAGCGTTTCGATATCCCTGTACAGCGAACGTACCGTACAGGCCACGAAGATCCAAAGCAGTACGAGAAACCCGTACTTGAGGATCGCAAACGTTAATTCAGTGAGCATAAAAGGCGGCTCTCCGGGTTGGGGCTGATTACTCCTGCTCCTGCGAGGAGGCCCAGTACAGGATGCGGGTTCGGCCGATGGTGATCGTGTTGCCGTCGAGCAGCGTTGCCGCCTCAACATGATGGCCTTCGACGTACATGCCGTTGGTGGAGTTCAGGTCGCGGGCGATGACGGTGTTGCCGTTGTCGGTGACGTCGATCTCCATGTGACGACGGGAGATGCCGGGGTCGTCGATGACGATGTCGCAATCGGAACCGCGGCCGATGATGGTCTTTTCCTCGGTGAGCAGATACTGGTGCTCGCCGATCTCCAGCATCGGGCAATCCTCGGTCTGCGCGTCGGTCGTGACCGGCACGGTGTTGCCCTGCACGGATTCGCTGGAAAGCCGGTAATCGCCCTTGGAAAGTTCAAGATCCTCTTCGAAGATCACCACGACCGGGCCGACGAACGCGTAGTTCTGGCTCTTCGCATACTGGGTGAGGTTGTCGGCAAGTTCATTGGCGAGCGTTTCGGCGCCCCACTCGACGATGTTGTTGAAATCCGGAGTGCTGAGCTTGAAACGGTACTCGTTCGGGGCTACGGTGCGATCGCGCGTGACGGGCATGGCTTCTTTGTCGATCTCGCGTTCCAGAGCGCTGGAAAGGTCGACGGGCTTCAGGTCTTTAGACCCGAACTTCGCGAAAACCCCGTTGACGGCGCCTTCCACGCTCTTCTCAAATCGGTCGAGAACACTCATACTTGTCCCTTTCTGTCCTTGACTATCCTACGCTGTAGCCTGCCGAGCGCCAATTCGAAGGCTACTTACTTGCAAAAATTTCATGTGAAGGGGGTTGTGTCCGGGGTATTGGCGGCGAGTGGTGCGTGACGGTCGGTAGATTGGAAGGTATGAATGATGCGATTGATGAGTTTCCTGGGCTGAAGGCCCGTACCTTGCGATTCACCTGCGGCGCGCCACGTTCCGCCCGCGCGATCGGCGACGGTTCGCGTGCGCTGTTCCTGCGTTCGGACGGTCCGGAGGACACCGTCACCTCCCTGTGGATGAGCGTGATCGGCAGCGATGGCGATACCGACGAGATTCTGCTTGCCGATCCGCGTACGCTGCTGGCTGACGCCGACGCCGAGGATGTGCCGGCTGAGGAAAAGGCGCGCCGCGAACGTGCGCGTGAAGGTGGTTCCGGCATCGTCGGCTATTCGGTCGATGCGGCCGGCAACCGCGTGACGTTCACCATCAACGGCCAGCTGTTCCTGACGGATATCGCGGCCGGCGTGACGCGCGGCATCGCCATCGACGAACCGGAATTCAAGCCGGTGCTGAACCCGCGCATCAGCCCCGACGGACGACACATCATGTATACGACCGGCACGTATTTGGTGGACGTCGATCTTGCGGACGTGTCGGACACGACGGACGCAGGCGAAGACGCGGGCGATGCGGTGTCCATCGTCGCGTCCGTTCCGCAAGACGACGCTGACGACGTTGCCGATACGCAGGACGGCACGAAAGATGACGCGCAAAGCGACGCGGCCGAATCGCAAGCAGGCGAATGGAAAATCGGTCTCGCCGAATTCGCCGCAGGTGAGGAAATGGACCGTTACGACGGCTTCTGGTGGTCGCCCGATTCCAAGTATGTGCTCTTCGAAACCTTCGACGCATCCCACGAGCAGACCTGGTACATCGCCGACCCGGCCGATCCGACGAAACCCGCGCAGGGACGCCGCTATCCGCAGGCAATGACGGCCAACGCCGACGTGCATCTGACGCTGCTGGAACTCGGCTACGATACGGACGGCTGCTACTACGGCGGCATCGCACACAACGTGGAATGGGACCGCGAATCGTACGAATACCTGGCCGCCGTCAGCTGGACCGAAGGCCACGAGCCGCTGCTACTTGTGCAGGACCGGCTTCAGCAGCACGACCAGGTGCTCGCCGTCCACGTGGGCGAGCCTATCGTGACCATGAGCGCGCCGGAAAACGGCTTCACCGACGAGGACGGCAGCGAAGTGGAGACCTTCTCCATCGCCATCCCCGAATACGCGCCCGGCGAAGAACCCGGCACCACGCGCGTGCTTGAGGAACATAGCAACGACTGCTGGCTCGACCTGATCGCCGGCACCCCCGCATACACGCCTGACGGCCGTCTCGTGTGCGCGATGAACGACATGGACGCCGACACGAACCGTCTGACCGTGGACGGCACGCCATTCACACCCAAGGGCCTGCAGGTGCGCGAAGTGCTCGACGTGACCGACAACGACGTGCTGTGCGTGGTGCAGCGCACGCCGGAACTGCTGCCGGCCGCCGATCTGCCGTTCCTGTGGCAGTCCAACGCGGACGATCACGACGCCCGCAGCTTCGACGTGGTCTCGATCCGTTACGACGGCGACTGGGAGCCGCTCACCTGCACGCCCGGCCAATGGACGATGTCCCGTTCCGGCGACGGTTGCGTGGTGACCGGGCGCGGCATGGACGACGCGCGGTCGCAGATGCAGCATTGCATGAACGTGCGCACGACGGAAGGCGACGTTGCGGACGGTGTTGCGGACGGCGCGGAAATGATGTCGATGGTGGTCTCGCCAATCGAAAACCACTCTGAAATCCCCGGTTTCACACCGAACGTGCGATTCACCCGACTCGGCGAACGTGGCCTGTACGCGGCTGTCATCCTGCCGTCGGCCGACAGCGCATACGCGCATGCCGACCAGTTGCCGGTCCTCATGAAGCCTTACGGCGGCCCCGGTTTCCAGCAGGTCGTGGAAAGCCAGTCGTTCTACTGGGACGCGCAGTGGTGGGCCGACCAAGGCTACATCGTGGTCACCGCCGACGGTCGCGGCACCACCGGCCGCGGACCGAAGTGGGATCGCGCGATCTACGAAAACATGAAAGCCGTGACGCTTGAGGACCAGGTCGACGCCGTGTACGCGCTGCCCGACGCGCTTGCCTCGATCGCCACCAAAACCGGCGTTGCCGTGCCGAAACCCGACCTCGGCCGCGTGGCGATGATCGGCTGGTCCTACGGCGGCTTCCTGTCCGCGCTCGCCGTGCTGGACGCGCCCGACACGTTCGCCGCGGCCTGTGCGGGCGCTCCGCCGACCGACTGGACGCTGTACGACACGCATTACACTGAGCGGTATCTGGGACTCGATCCGACCACATACGAGCGCAACAGCATCATCGCGGACGCGCCGAAGCTCAGCCGTCCGCTCATGCTCATCCACGGTTTCGCCGACGACAACGTGACGATCGCCAACAGTCTGCGCTTGAGCCAGGCGTTGATGGCCGCGGGACGCAAGCACACGTTCCTGCCGCTCAACGGCATCACGCACATGACCAACGACGAGACGGTGGCGCGCAACCTGCTGCTTCTGCAGCGCGACTTCCTCGCCGACGCGCTGGTCTGACGGTGTTCCGGCGGAACTGACGTTCCGATACAACCGAAGAAAAAAAAGAACGCGTCCCCCTGCGATTCGACGGACTGCCAAGTATCCGTCGTGTCACAGGGAGACGCATATCCCTTCTCATTAGGGAAGATAGGACGGTGACGGGCACCTCTGCAAGTAAGGGTGTACCACATCTGTGTAGCACCCTTTGAAGTACCCTTTCGTTTCTCGCGACCGTCGGAGCCAGTCACGATTCGGGGTGTCCGGCAAGGGGTGGCAGGGTTTCGGGCACCGGAATCGGCAGATAGGCGAACAGCGTCCATTCGCCGTCGCGCAGCGTTGTCTCGAGTTTGCCGCCATGCGATTCGAGCTGTTTGCTGAAATACGCGAGGCCGTGGCCTCCCGGCTGCGTGCGATCCGTTTCGGTGGTCCTCGCCTGGTTGATCTGCGTGATTTCGACGGCGTTCGGCTTGAGTATCACCGACAGGTCGGCTTTGCTGCCGGACTGGGCATGACGCGCGATGTTGGCGTAGGTCTCGCGAAGCAGATCATTGGCGATTCCGGCCAGGCTCGGGGAGGCGCTTGGCGCACCGCCCGCCACATGGAGGATCGAGGTGATGTCGAAGCCGAGCGCGCGTAGACGCCGGTCGCCGTCGGCCATCGTGGCTTTGAGCAGGTCGGAGAAGGCCTTGCCGTCCGCATCCTCCTCAAGGACGGTGACGTCCATATCCAGTTCGTCGATGACGCGATGCACGTTGGTCAGGGCGGACAGGATGTAATCGTTGACCTGCGTCCATTTGTCGAGCTCATCGCGTCTTTCGTCCGCGTTCTTGCCGTCGTCACCATCCGTCGAGGCGCTGCCATCGCCATCGTCTCCGCCGGACAATGCATCGATGCGACGTTGCGCGACGAAAGCCGCGGCGGACAGATCTCCCGTCACGGCGTCGTGTATGGCTTCCGCGATGTGGTTGCGGCTTTCCATCTCCCGTAATCGCGTCTTCGCCTGCTCCGCCTCCGCGCGGCTGGCGGTCATGGTCGCGTTCCATCGCAAACCGCATCCGAGCATCAGTACCAGGCTGACCATGGCGATGATGGCCACGGGATTGCTGTTGCTCGTGCCGAGGACCAGTTGACGGAACAGCTGGTCGCCTATGGAATAAGCGAGCAGCAGCAGCGCCACAAGGTTGTTGGTTTCGTAGGCGAGCATGCCGAACGTGTAGAGGATTCCCGGCAGCGAATTGACGTCGGCTCCGGGTATGAGCCAAGGTCCCGACTGGCTCATGATCAGAAACAGCAGCGACATCGATTTCGGAAAGAACGGTGACAGCAGCAGCACCGCGATTTCGATGATGGTCCAGACGATCGCCGCGGGATTGTCGGTCGGGGCGAGCAGCAGGCAGAACAGGATCCACCATACGGTGATGACCACGATGGTTATGCGGATCGGATGCCAGAGTTTCGGATGGTCGGCACGCATATGGTTGTGCCAGGAGCGGAAGGCGCTTACGGGTCTGGGTTTTGTGGGTTCAGCGTGCATGCGATCTCACCCACAATGCCACTGCCTGGCGTGCCGTCTTGCAGTTCAGCTTCTTGAGAATGCCCTGCATATGCTTGCGCACGGTGCTTTCGGAGATGTCCAGTTGTTCGGCGATCTCCCTGTCCAGCATGCCGTCGGCGCACAGGGAGATGATTTGCTCCTCGCGCACGGTGAGCCGCGGTGAGGTCTCCTCCTCGCGTCTGATGCGCACGTTGGCCAGGGCGGGAGGTTCGAATCCCTCCATAACGTTGCCTCCACAGAGCCGCTCGATGGCCTTCGCCAGCTGATCGGAATCCTCCTTGCCGATCAGTCCCTGCGCTCCGGCTTCCATCAGCCTGCTACGGTAGCTGTTGATGGAGAAGCTGGTGATGCCCAGAATCGGCAAATGCCTGTCCATGAGACGGATCCGATGGCAGATGGCCGGCCCCTGCAAGCCCTCCATGGACATGTCCAATACAAGCAGGTTGAGATTGTCGTCGTTCCTCTGGCAACGTTCGATCGCTTCGTCGCCGGAAGTGGCCGTCCACACCACGTAGGCCGTGGGGACCTTCGCTTCGATGAGAAGGCTCAGCGATTCCAACGCGCGCGGATCGTTGTCGACCAGCGCTACACGGTGGATTTTTGGTATGGGAGCTGCGGATTTCGTGGGATTCATCGCATGGCTCACTTTCCACACAGCCAGTAAAGCGGCGGCGGGCAGTCGATGATGGCGGATGCGGTTCCTCTCGCCGCGTCGGCGAAGATGGCAGCCTTCCCGTTGGAAGGGGTCATCGTTCCGGCTGGCTGCATGGTGCAGAGCATGACGAATGCCACACACAATGACATGATTTTCATACCGACATTGTACGGGGGAGCGCGTCCACGAGTGGGGAGGCGCGTTCGATCCGTGGAGCCGAAGCGTGGGGCTCTGAAGGCTGTTCATGTGGGATTCGTATGATGAAAGCATGACTCTTAGGCTGCTCGACGAGACGAATTACGACGCCGAAATGGAAAGCAAGGTGCTGCCCGCGCTGGACGCCTGCATGACGGAAGGATGGATGGATCCAGCCACCGTTGACTGGAACGGCGACGCGCTGCCCAAACTGGACGAACCCGGCCGGTTGCACTATTGCTGTTACGACGCGGCCAAATTCGATGCGCTGCGTGAGGACGGCGCTTCGGGCATCTTCCGTGGCGTGGTGGTCATCTCGCATGGATTCACCGAATTCGCGCGAAAATACAGCGAGATGGCATGGTACTTCCTGCTGTCCGGCTATTCCGTATGCATCCTCGAACACCGCGGGCACGGCCATTCCGCACACGACGTGAGCAATCCCAGCCTGGTGTGGATCGACGATTGGCGTCGGTACGTGGCCGATTTCGCAGCCTTCGCCGACACTGTGGGCCGCGAATACGCGTGCGGCGAGCCACTGAACCTGTACTGCCATTCGATGGGCGGCGGCATCGGCGCGGCCGTGATGGAACACTATCCGAGCCTGTTCGACAAGGCCGTGCTGTCCGCACCCATGATCGCCCCCGTCGTCGGCATGCCGACATGGATCGCACGCATCGCTACAGGCGCGTTGTGCGGCTTGGGATTCGGCAAAGCGCGCGTATTCGGTCACACCGATTTTTCCCCCGAACTCGATCTCGACGAGCATAAGGGCGCGTCCGAGGCGCGCGTTCGCTGGTTCCACAAGCAGCGCGTCGACGACGTGGCATGCCAGACCAACGCGGCCACCTTCGAATGGGCGCATCAGGCGATGGCATTGTCTCGAGCCGTACTCAAACCGGACATGTGCGGTGCGATCGAAACTCCGACGCTGCTGTTCCAAGCGGGCCGTGACGTCTGGGTCCTGAACGGTCCGCAGGACGATTTCGTGGAACGCGTGCGCGAAGGCGGCGGATCAATCGAAAAAATACGGTACGGCAAGTCGTTGCACGAGATCTTCTCCATGCCGAACACGGTGGTCGGACCGTATGTGAACAAGATTCTCGATTTCCTCAGCGCGCCCGCGGACAGTCTGTGAGCGGCTGCCACTGCAAGACACATGCGGCGTGTACGGTGTGCGATGAGCGAACAGTGAAGGGGAAGGAGCCGCAGTGGCGGAAAAAACGTTCGAACGCACGCCGAAGGACCTGATTATCGGCATCGCAATGACCCTGTGCGGCGGCGTGCTGTGGGGCGTCAACGCCACCGTCTCCAAAATCCTCATGGGCACGTATCATGCCTCGCCGCTGTGGATCGCATGCGTGCGCGAACTGGCAGCCGGCGTGCTTTTCCTCACCTGCTCGGCCATCATGACGCCGAAACTGCTTACCGGCGCGCTACGCGATCGCAAATCATATCCGCGGCTGCTGGCCACCGCCATCATATGCGTGCTGCTGGTGCAGGTCGCCTACCTCGAATCGATCAACTGGACCAACTCCGGCACCGCGACCGTGCTGCAAAGCCTGAACCTGCTGTTCGTCTTGGGGGTCGTATGCCTGCGCGGGCGGCGACTGCCCGGCGTACGGGAAGGCATCGGCGTGGCGCTCGCCTTCGCGGGAACCGTGCTGATTGCGACCGGCGGCGACTTCACCACGCTGAAACTGCCGTTGGTCGGCCTGATTTGGGGCGCTATCAACGCGGCGTCCACGGCGGCCATGGTGTTTCTTCCGGTCAAGCTCATCGAACGTTGGGGCAACTTCACCGTCAATGGCATCGCGTTCCTGATTTCCGGGCTTGTGCTGCTGCCGTTCGTGCGGCCGTGGGATACGGCGCCGCAGTTGGATTGGCTGGGTGTGGGGCTGATGGCGTTCACCGTGATCGGCGGCACATTCGGCGCGTTCTGGCTGTACATGGCCGGCGTGGTGCGCGTCGGTTCGATGCGTGCCACCATGCTCGGCACCAGCGAACCGGTGATGGCCACGATTTCCGCGGTGGCATGGACGGACGCGGTGTTCGAACCGACCGATTTGGTTGGATTCGTGATGATTCTCATCATGGTGTTTTTGGTGCGTTAAATGCCGTGACGGGCGTTGCTTTTCGGGCGGCGGCGTGCGGACAAACAAAAAAGCCGGACACCCACTTACGGGCGTCCGGCTTCGCTTTGCTTAGCGATTACCGTGACTTACGACGTGCGAATATGACGTACGGCAGCTGGAAATCAGCCTTCAATCGCAATATGATGCTTGGTCTCAACCTGCTGCTGCGCTTCGGGCTTCGGCATTTCCAGGCACAGGGTGCCGTCCTTGTAGCTGGCGTGAATGTCGGAATCCTTCACGTCCTCGCCAACGTAGAAGCTACGAGAGCAAGAGCCGGCGTAGCGTTCGCGACGCAGCCAGCGGCCGTTGTCGTCCTTGTCCTCGTGCGAGCTGTTGCGATGCGCGGAAACGGTCAGATAGCCGTTCTGCAGGTCCAGCGAAATGTCGTCCTTCTTGAAGCCAGGCATGTCGATGTCGACCATGTAGCCCTTGTCGGTCTCACGCACATCGGTGCTCATCATGCCTGCGGACATGTTCGGATCGCATGCGGCTGCGCGGTCCATGTTGCGCCAACCCTCGAAGAACGGATCGTCGAACAGATCGGAGAACATCGTGTCATTCATCAAAGCCGGAAACATTGCCATAATCGGTACTCCTTAAGCAAATGCGCGTTCTGTGCGCGGAGTAATGCGGCTTGGCAGCCGGCCGTGCGATTATCGCTGCGGCGTCACCATCCAGCGAGACCGGCGACCGGGTTCGTTGCCGCATCCGGAACCCTCCCGGGCTCCTGACCTTGACCTTTCACTTCACCCAACTCTTCCGTGTCCTGCTCATTCCGCGATTATGCTCACAGTGAAATACCGGGAAATGCTTGCGATTGCGTGCGCGGAAAAGTCGTACGGCGAATTTCGTTTTTCTTCAGAATCGGACGCATGGGATTGGTCTGCAATGCGTTACGTATCTGTTTTTCCAACCGGTCACGTGAAGTGTGGTTTTGGGTGGCTATGTGTTCGATTCTGCCGAATTGGTTATTCGGATTGTGTTTTCTGGAATCGGACATTTGTGGTGCTGGTTTTGGGTTTGGATGTCCGTTTGTCTGTTTCTGCTGAGATAGCTGGGCTTTCGGCGCATTTTTAGTACTTTTTTGTCACATTTCATACGTTTTGGATAAAGCAAAAGGGCTGGAATCGTTGGATTCCAGCCCTTTTCGGCCCGTGCGAGCGGGGGGAGTTGAACCCCCACGAGCATACACTCACTGCCACCTGAAGACAGCGCGTCTACCATTCCGCCACGCTCGCAGACAATCGACTAATTTACACCTTTACTATCTGTGGCACAAATCGGCGTGTCGCACCGCCGTATTCGCAAAGCGAATGCACAAAGCGGTGCGACGCGAGGAGGGAGGAGGCCCTGTGGACCTCCAGACGATGGAGCCATCCTTTGTTCAAAAAGCCGCGTTTGCGTAGCAAATGCTCAAGCCCCGCGACTTCCATCCAGCTCCTCTGGCTCAGCCCTTCGAACCGTTCTCGTAGAACTTGGCGAGTGTCTCGTCGCGGAATTCGTTGAAATAGCCGCCGTCGATCGATGCTCGGATATCGTCGAGCAGCTTCACGAAGAAGTGCTCGTTGTGGATCGTCGCCAGCGTGAAACCGTTGAATTCGCGGGCGCGCAACGCATGGTCCACGTATGCGCGCGAATAGTGCGTGCAGGTGTAGCAGTCGCAGTCCTCCTCAAGCGGACCGAAATCGTGCTTGAACTGTGCGCGCTTGATGTTGTAGCGGCCGTGGCGCGTGAAGATCGCACCATTGCGGCCGCAACGCGCGGGGGCCACGCAGTCGAAGGTGTCGCCGCCGTTCTCCACGCAGGCGAAGATGTCGTCCACCGCGGCGATGCCGAGCACATGGCGCGGACGGCTTTCCGGCATCGCGTCACAGATCCAGGCGCAGGTGTCGCCGATGATGCGCTTCTCGATCGCGCCGCCGATGCCGACGCCGTCGAAATCGAGCGAAGCGATCTGTTCGGCGGCATGCCTGCGCAGATCCTCGTAATTCGCGCCCTGCACTACGCCGTAGAGCGCCTGATACGGCTTGCCGAGACGTTCCTCGGTAAGCCGCTTGTGCTCGGCCACGCAACGTTGCGCCCAGCGGTAGGTGCGTTCCACGGAACGTTCCTGGTAGCCGCGGGTGTTCATCAGCGTGGTCAGCTCGTCGAAAGCGAACATGATGTCGGCGCCGATCTTGTGCTGGATGCCCATGGAGATTTCGGCGGAGAACCGGTGCAGCGAGCCGTTGAGCGGCGACTTGAACGTCACACCGTCCTCGTCCACGAACGCGAGCCGCTCCTTGCCTTCCGCGATCACGTCGTCCGATTTCATGCCGGTGACGTCCATGGCGAGCGTCTTCTTGAAGCCCGCGCCGAGTGACAGCACCTGGAATCCGCCGGAATCGGTGAACGTCGGACCGTTCCAGTTCATGAATTTGGCGAGTCCGCCGGCTTCGTCGAGCACCTGTTCTCCGGGTCGTTCATACAGGTGGAACGCGTTGGACAGCAGGCATTGCGCGCCAAGATCCTTCATGGTTTCGGGCAGCACGGCCTTCATCGCGGCCTGCGTGGCCACCGGCACGAACGCCGGGGTGTGGATGTCGCCGTGGGGGGTGTGGATGATGCCGGTGCGTCCGTATCGCGCGCCGCCGCGGCCCTTGCCATCGGCCGCATCTGGCAGGCGGGTTTTCTGCTCGAAGTAGAACGCGTCGCGGCGGCCGGGCTTGCCGGGTTCCGCGCCGCGGGGATGCTCAATAAGGTTTTCGGTCGATGCCGCGCTGGTCGTGTTGCCTGCTGCGTCGTGCGTTGCGCGGGCTGCCGCGTTGGCCGCTGAGGTCTCGTGCGCCACCGCGCCGGTCTGTGGTTCGTTCAAGCTTGTCATGCTCTCAACTGTATGCGATAGCGCCGATTGCCGCGGTGGCGCCATCGGCGGTCGACGGTGGCATCGTATGGAGCAAACTGCCAAGCGATTCGATTGCTACTTTCAACAAACATTCAGGAAACTTCCAGAGCAGGTATCTTTACTCTTAGATAGCAGTTCGAGCGGCACGATTGCTGATCATGTTGAATGCCGCGAGACGAATAAGGAGCAACAATGGCTGAAGATAATAGCGATCAGAACATCGCCCAGCCGCAGGATGGCACGCAGCAGACCGCGCCGCAGACGCCGAGCGAGAACGTCGCCGACGAAGCACAGACTTCCGTTACCGAACCGATTGCAGCGCCGAACGCGGGCGAGCAGCCCACCACCGCCCTTCCTACCGTGGACGCGGCGGATGGCACGGCAGGCAATACCGCTGACGATACGCCGGATTATGCTTCCGCTGCCGGTGAACGCACGGTGATCAACAACGCGACGCAGGATGCGCCGACCGAACAGTACCGTCCGGCGCCCGAATACGGCGCGTACGGTCCGGTGCCGACGCCGCCGGCTGGCGATGCCAGCGGCCAGACCGCCCAGCAACCGCAGTACGGCGCGCAGCAGCAGGGCCAGCCGCAGGACAACTGTCCGTCGTTCTTCGGCGCTTTCGGCAACCCGTATACGACCGGCAATCAGCGGAACAATGGCAATCCGTTCGGCAATCCGTTTGGCGGCTCGTCCGCGCAGAACGGCGCGCAGCAGAACAATCAGCAGCAGCCGCAGTACGGCGCGAACATGCCCCCTGCGGGACCGGGCAACCGCAATCCGTTCGGCGCTCCGGGGCAGGGCTTCCCGAACCAGCCGAACCAGACGCCGGTCGTCACCAAGCAGAAGTCCGGCATGACCAGCCATGTGGTCACCGCCGTTGTGGCCGCACTGGTGTCCGGCGCGCTGTGCCTCGGCGTCGGCTTCACCGCGATCACCAACGGTTGGGTGCATGTGCCGACCTCCAGCTCGCTGTCCGACGTCAAGTCCAACACGTCCGGTTCCGGTTCCGCCAAGGCGAAGTCCGGTCAGGCGGTCGATTGGAGCGCGGTGGCCAAGGAAGTGTCCGATTCCGTGGTGGCCATCGACGTGGCGACCGGCGACGGCGAAGCCAAGGGCTCCGGCGTGGTGATCAGCGACAAGGGCTATATCGCCACCAATAACCACGTGATTTCCGGCGCGCAGCAGATCCAGGTGACGCTTGCCAACGGCGCTATGTATTCCGCGCAGGTGGTCGGCACCGATACCACCACCGATTTGGCTGTGCTCAAGCTTGACAATCCGCCGAGCGATTTGAAGGTTGCTGAATTCGCCGATTCTGACGATTTGGCCGTGGGCGAGTCCGTCATGGCGATCGGCAATCCGCTCGGCTACGACGACACCGCCACCACCGGCATCGTGTCCGCGCTCAACCGCCCGGTGACCGTGACCGATGACGACAACAACGCCATCGTCACCAACGCCGTGCAGATCGACGCGGCCATCAACCCGGGCAACTCCGGCGGCCCGACCTTTAATGCGGCCGGCCAGGTGATCGGCATCAACTCGTCCATCGCCTCCACCGCAAGCTCGTCCGGCACGGCAGGTTCCATCGGCATCGGCTTCGCCATTCCGTCGAACCTCGTCAAGCGCGTGACCAACGAGATCATCGACAACGGTTCCGTGAAGCATGTGGTGCTTGGCATCACCATCAAGAGCTCCTCGGTGGAAGCGGACGGTGTGACCCGCGGCTGCGCCCAGGTGCAGGCCGTGACCGACGGTGGCCCGGCGTCCAAGGCCGGCGTGAAGGCCGGCGACTCCATCGTGGCGTTCAACGGAAAGGCAGTGAACAACAACTACTCGCTGCTCGGTTACGTGCGCGCCTCCGCCATGGGAGACAAGGTGAAGCTGACCGTTGTGCGCGGCGGCAACACCATGGATCTCGAAGTGACGCTCGACCAGGAAGAGACCAAGACGAACTCCTCCAACAAGCAGGAACAGCGTCAGCAGAACAACGGCAACGACGATAACGGCAACGGCCAGAATGGCGGCAGCCAGAACGGCCAGAATGGCGGTAACGGCAACAACGGCGACGGCGGTGGCCTGTTCGATCCGTTCGGTCTGTGGTAAAGCCGGATGCGCGGCATCGTACGGCAACGTACGGTGTGCGGCGTTCATGCCGACAGCGATACGGGTGGCTGCCACCCGATAGGCTGACGGCGAAGTCGCAACCGCAATCCGCGTAATCGCGGAAAACGCTGAACAAGCCGAAAAACGGCGGAAAACAAGGGCTGTGCGAGCAATCGCACGGCCCTTTTCGTATGCGCGGAACGCGCGCGACGAACGGAAGCACACGCAAACGACCGCGGCAATCGCAATGCTCTGTTATGCTGG
Organism: Bifidobacterium sp. MSK.17.10; assembly: GCF_019129655.1. Lineage (NCBI taxonomy): Bacteria > Bacillati > Actinomycetota > Actinomycetes > Bifidobacteriales > Bifidobacteriaceae > Bifidobacterium > Bifidobacterium sp. MSK.17.10. Next base: position 84,504 of record NZ_JAHOJD010000003.1, read on the forward strand.
AAATATCTTTTTACGCCGTGTATCGATGGTCCGCGCAGGCGGGGCGCCGATGGGTTAACAAGGCGTCCGATACGAGCGTAAGGAGATTCTCATGCGTAGAATCATTTCCATTTGCAAAGAAGTTCCGCTGCTGCCGATCGCCATCATTGCCGCGGTTCCGTTGGCATTGCTGGGTTCGTGGCGTCCGTGGGAGGCTGCGGGCGTCTCGCTGACTTTCGGACCGTTCAATCCGGGTGTCGGGCAGTGGATCGTGATCGCGCTGGTCGTGTACACGATTGTGGTGACTGTGATCGGCATGATTGACGATTTGCGGCACGGTCACGTCGGTGTGGATTTGCTTGCGGTTATTGCGATCGCGTCGACGGTGGCGGTGCAGGAATACTGGGCTGCGTGGGCCGTGGTGCTGATGATTTCCTCCGGCGAGGCGATTGAGGAATTCGCACAGTCGAAGGCGGAAGGCAACCTGACGGCGCTGGTTGATGCGGCGCCGCGGACCGCGCACGTGGTGACGTTGCCGGGCGTGGGTGCACGTGCGGCGGCTGCCGGGGCCGACGGTACTGCCGGTGATGCTGAGGGCGACATGACGGCGGACGGCTTTCGCAAGGTCGCCAGTGTGGATGTGCCTAACGCTGCGGAAACGAATAAGTCCACCACCCAAACCAAGCCTTACGACGCGGCCGGCGAGCATTTCGAAACCGTTCCGGTCGACCAGGTCAAGCTTGGCGACGTGATCCTCGTGCTGCCGGGCGAAACGGTGCCGGTCGACGGCGAACTGCTGTCGGGCGTCGCCACGTTGGATCTGAGCAATATCAACGGCGAGCCGGTGCCGCGCGAAGTGTATGCGGGCGCGCGCGTGCTGTCGGGTGCGGTCAACGGATCGACCGCACTGACGATGCGTGCCACGCAATTGGCGCAGGATTCGCAGTATCAGAAGATCCTCGAACTGGTGTCGTCGGCGCAGCAATCGCGCCCGACCGTCGTCAAAACCGCCGATGTGCTGGCGGTGCCGTTCACCATTCTTTCGCTGGCGATCGCCGGCATCGCGTGGGCCGTCGCAGGCACGCCATTGCGATTCGCGCAGGTGCTGGTTTTGGCCACGCCCTGCCCGCTGCTGATCGCCGCGCCCGTCGCGTACGTGGCCGGCACCGGTCGCCTTGCCAAGGCGGGCATTCTTATCAAAGCGCAGGATGTGCTGGAAAACCTGGGCCGCGTATCGCATATCTTTTTCGACAAAACCGGCACGCTTACCGTCAAGCAGCCGCAGGTCGTGCGCGTCGAGAAGCCGTTCGAAAACAGCTCGCCGTACGACGAGAACCACATTCTGATGATGGCCGGCGTGGTGGAAGGCTACTCGGTGCACATTCTGTCGAAGGGCATCGCGGCGGCCGGGCAGAAGGCCATGCAGGAACTGTACGCGCGCTATGAGAACGGGCAGCGGCTGTGCGCCGAACGCGATCTGCCGGGGCATGGACGCGATTACCCCGTGGTGAAGAACATCGAGGAACAGTCGGGCAAGGGTGTGTCCGGCGAGGTGAACGGGCATGCCGTGCGCGTGGGTCGTTTCGCGTACGTGACGGCCGACGAGGCCGGCTTCACGCATGTGCTGGGCGCAGGGGTGGCGGCCGGTACTGCGGCTGGTGCTGTGGCCGATAGCGCGGTTGGCGATTCGGCGACCGGTACCGCTGCCGGCGCTTCCAAGAAGCCGGAGGTGAATTCGCTGTTCGCACCTCTCGAACCGGACGAAATGGCCGCGTACGTGGCGATCGACGGCAAGCTCGCCGCACGCATCGTGCTGCGTGACGTGCCTCGCGAAAACGCGAAATCGTCCCTTGAAAAACTGCACCGGCTCGGCGTGAAGAAACTGTCCATGCTCACCGGCGACAAGGAGGCTTCCGCACGCATCATCGCGGGCGAGGTCGGCATCGACGACGTGCAATCCGAACTCTTCCCCGAAGGCAAGGTCGCGGCCGTCAAGAACGCCACGGAAGACGCGCACCAAAACCAGCCGGCGTGGGACAAGGTCGTACAGCGCGTGGTCGGCGAATCCATGACCCGACAGGTGACGATGATGGTCGGCGACGGCGTGAACGACGCCCCCGTGCTGGCGGTTGCGGACATCGGCATGGCCATGACCGACGGCACGTCCACCGCCGCGTCCGAATCGGCGCAGGTGGTCATCATGAACGACGACATCGCCTCCGTGCCGCGCGCCATCGCCATCGCCCGCCGCACGAAGAAAGTGATGCTGCAGGCGGTGCTGGTCGGCCTTGGATTGGCGATTATCGGCATGGTCGCGGCCGCGTTCAACCTCATTCCGGTGGTCGTCGGCGCGTTCATGCAGGAAGCGATCGACGTGGTCAGCATCCTGTGGGCGCTCACCGCCCTGCTCGACCGCGAGTAGCGCCGGTTGCGGCGACGAGCCGTGCGGAACTAGGCTGAACCGCGTTGCGCCGTGCTACATCGAGCTGGGCGAGATTTCGCCAGCGATGTTCCGGCGCATCCACGTGCCGAAATCGGCCGCGTCCACGCCCTGCGACAGCAGGAACATGATCTTCGCGTATGCGGCTTCCAGCGTCATGTCGCCCGATCCGATCGCGCCGGCGCGGGCAATCGCGTCGCCCGTCTCGTAATGGCCGAGCAGCACTTCCGCCTGCTGGCATTGCGATGCGATGACGACAGGCACGCCGTCATGCAGCACGTCGGCGATCACGTCGGTCAGTCCTGGCTCGTCGCTCGGCACATTGCCAACGCCGTACGCGCGCAACAGCACCGCTTCCGGACGAGGGTCGAGCATCGCGGCCAATCGCGCGGCGGAAATGCCGGGAGCCATGTCGATCACGGCCACATCGTGACGGGAGTAGGGCAGCGGCGACGCCCAACCGCAACTGGAGCCGGCCGAATCACCCGCATACCAATGCCACGGCGTGCCGGTACGTGCCAGCGGGCCGGTGGACGGCGCCGAAAACCCTTCGAACGCCCAGCTTGACGATTTGCTCACACGGTTGCCGGCGAACAGATGATGGCCGAAGAACAGGCCGACGCCATGAAAACGTCCGCTCATCGCGGCGTTCAGCGCACCCGTGACGTTCGCGGTGGCGTCCGATTCGATTTTGCCGAGCGGATGCTGCGACCCCGTGAAAATCACAGGCTTGCCGAAACCGGTCAGCGCGTAAGACAGCGCGGCGCTCGAATAGCTCATCGTATCGGTGCCGTGCATCACCACGAATGCGTCGGCGTCATCGCGGTGCGCGCGCAGGTCGTCCGCCATCGTCTGCCAATTGTCGGGCGTCGCGTTCGACGAATCGATCAGCGGGTCCAGCTCGGTGAACGAGAACAAGCTCGGGTCCAGATGCGCGTCCTCAATCAGCCGGCGCAGCCAGCCGCGCATATCGGCGCCCGGAACCAGACCGTTCGGTGACTCGACCATACCGATGGTGCCGCCGGTATACGTGATGTGAATGCGCATATGCCCACCCTCTTACGATAAGGACCTTCTTTAGTGAGGGACCGATTGTGATCTTCTGCGATTGTACGTTCTCCTGCGCCGGCACATGGGCCGGGCTGCGCGTTGCGAGGCAAGTAAGGGAATCGCAAGAAAGTGCCGTATGCCCCCTGTTGGAAATGCAGGGAATATATTAGGCTGGAACATATGAGCGAAACCAACGAACTTCGTATTGCTGTAATCGGCGCCGGCCCCGCAGGCGTCTACTCTTCCGATATTTTCCTGCGCCAGCTGGGCAAGCTCGGCGAAGAGCTGGGACTGGGCACCAAGGCCCGCATCGACCTGTTCGAAAAGCTGCCGGTGCCGTTCGGCCTGGTGCGCTACGGCGTGGCCCCCGACCACCCTTCCATCAAATTCATCGCATCCGCTCTCGAGAAGACGCTCGACAACCCAGACATCCACCTGTACTGCGACGTGGAATTCGGCAAGGACGTGACGCTTGACGAGCTGCTGGAACGTTACGACGCGGTGCTGTTCGCTACTGGCGCGGTGGAGGACAAGCCGCTCGGCCTGCCGGGATCGGATCTGGACGGCGTGTACGGCGCCGCGAAATTCGTGGAATGGTATGACGGCTATCCGACCGGCGCCCGCGAATGGCCGCTCGATGCCGAAGAGGTCGCCGTGATCGGCGGCGGCAACGTGGCCATGGACGTGGCGCGCGAGCTCATGCGCAACGCCGACGATCTCAAGGCCAAAACCGACATTCCGGACAACGTGTACGAGGGCATCAAGGCCAACAAGGCCAAGACCCTGCACCTGTTCATCCGCCGTGGCGTGGCCCAGGCCAAGTTCTCCGTGCAGGAGCTGCGCGAAATGGAGAAGCTGCCGGGCGTGCAGCTGATCATCAACGAAGACGACTTCGATCTGGACGACGACACTATCGAGGAGGCCGGCAAGGACAAGCTGACCCGTCAGATGGTCGAGGAGCTGTTCACCATCCGCGAGATGGCCGAGGACATGGAAGACGACGGCGACACCGATTTCGAAGGCAACCCGGCGGATCGCAAGTACTACATCCACTTCAATTCCGCTCCGGTCGAAGTGCTGGGCGAGGACGGCAAGGTCAAGGCGATTCGCGTGGAGAAGACGACGACTTCCGCGGACGGCAAGATGACTCGCACCGGCGAATTCGAAGAGTACCCGGTGCAGGCCGTGTACCATGCGATCGGCTACAAGCCGGCCACCGCGCCGGGCATCGCGTACGACGAGCGTCGCGCGCACCTGGCCAACGCGAACGGCGACGGCCGCATCACCACGGAGGCCTCCGGCGAGGGCGCGCAGGTGCGTGAGCGTCTGTACGCCACCGGTTGGGCCAAGCGTGGTCCGGTCGGCCTGATCGGATCCACCAAGTCCGACGCGCTGCTCATCGTCACCAACATGCTGGAGGACCTGTCCAAGGCCGCCGAAGGCGGTCGCGTGGCCGCTGACCGCGATCCGGAATCCATCGACCGTCTGCTGGCTTCCCGCGGTGTCAAGCCGATCGACTTCGCCGGCTGGAAGAAGGTCGATGCGTTCGAACGTGCCGAAGGCGCGAAGGAAGGCCGCGAGCACAAGAAGGTCATCGACCCGGAGCAGATGCGCGCGCTGGCGCATGCCTGAATCGGGCCGGCTGGAATTAGGGTGGGAGTGCTGACTTCCTGACACCCTAACTCCAAGCCTTTTAACGCAATCTAGTAACGCCCTGCACGTCCGATTCCTCTGAATCGGACGTGCAGGGCGTTAGTTTTTGCCGCTTTAGTGGTCGATTTTCGGCGGACTGGTCGCGTAGCGTGCGTTTTCGATCGCACAACCGCCCGTTTCTCCAGAATCGGACGTACGCGGTCGTTTTGACCTATTACCCCCGAAGTTCGGGTCCATGCGCTAGGCTGACCCCAGTGAAACGCGGTGCGCAATATCATCGCAAACGGATGCGGGCATTGAAATCTAAGGTTGTGAAGTCGGCATGAACTTTGGAAAACACGTCAAGCGCAAGGCACTGTACTGCTGCTCCGTGTCCGTCGTGGGCCTGCTGATCGCCTGCCTGATCGGCTTCGCCATGGGCGTGGGTCTTGTCGATGTGCATCTCGAAGAGGAAGCCCACGCAGCGGCGTCCTCGGGAACGTCTTCGGAAACGTCCTCCACGTCGGGCGCGCTTAAGAAAAACAGCGCGCCGCAATCGCAGACACAAGCCGTCTCGTCGCCGACGCAGGTCGCGCTGGACGGCATTTCCGCAGTCGAGGGCAGCGCCACGATCACAACGCAGGGCTTCACGCTAAGCGCCGATTCGCAGGCCGCCGTGCAGTCTCAAATCGCCACTTTCGAAGCCGACGGATATACCGCATCATTCGTGCTCGCCGACATCACGACCGGCCGCACGATCGCATACAACGCCGATGCACAGATCTATTCGGCCTCGTCGGCGAAGGCGCCATACCTGATATCGCTGTTCTCAACGGGCACCGTCGACCTGAACAGCGTGGCCCAATCCGCTGACGCGCAGTCCGCCACCGTCCACCAGAAGGTCGACGCCGTCCTGCGCAATTCCGACAACGCGTCTTACGACTGGCTGTACAAAACGTATGGCCTCGACTGCTTCAACACGTGGGCCGAACAGGCGGGCGCGGCTTCCAGAATGGGTGATCGCGGCGGGTACCTGTTCACCTCCGCGCGCGACATGGCCAAACTGTGGACCGCCGGATACGGTTTCCTGTTCGCCGGGCAAACGGCGGGGGTGCAGAACATCACGCCCGAATCGCTGCAATGGCTGTCCGGAGACATGACGAATTCGCTGAACTCCTGCATCCACGCGGCCCTTGGCGATGCGGACACCGTGTACACGAAGGCCGGATGGATCAACGGCGAAGGCGATTTGTACGCGCTGAACGATGCCGGACTGGTGATGTCGCAGTCGGGCACGTACGTGCTGGCGGTGCTGACGAACGCGTGCGGCCGCAACGATTTGCTGACCAGCCTGATCGGCACGCTCGACGCAGTGCATTCGGGGGATATGCGAGGGTAATACGTTTCAAGTTGGGGTGACTCTCGCCGTGCCGCAGATAGGTCTATGGCCGATGCTGTAGCGTCGTTGCGTGGCATGTTTCTAGATGTTGCAAATCCACCCTTCAGCTTGTATACAGCAAAATCCCAGTCTGAATTCCTAGGCTGGTGGCCATGAACGGCAAATTGCAGGTGCACGGCCATTGCAATGGCTTGAAAACAACGCTTTTGTTCGCGTTGATGTGGGGCGTCATCATGCTCATCTGGTGGGCGACCGGCGCCAGTCAAAGCACGCTCGGCTACTACATTCTCATCGGCCTGGGCTCCACGTTCGTCTCCTACTGGTTTTCCGACAAACTGGCGATCGCCAGCATGCACGCTCGACAGGTGAGCGAGCAGGAAGCCCCCGTACTATACAAGATCGTCCGCGAGCTATCGGCGAAGGCAGGTAAGCCGATGCCGCGCATCTACATCGCCCCCACCATGAGCCCCAACGCGTTCGCGACGGGGCGCAACGAACGACACGCGGCGGTCTGCTGCACGCAAGGCATCCTACAGACGCTTAACGAACGTGAGATTCGCGGCGTGCTCGGACACGAACTCATGCACGTCTACAACCACGACATTCTGACGTCCGCAATCGCCTCCGCCATGGCCACCGTCATCTCGTACCTCGGCTACTCGCTCATGTATTTCGGCGGCGGCCGTTCGCGTGACGACCGCGACGATTCGGCGTCCGGCGGCTTGGGATTGCTGGGTGTGCTGCTGAGCACGATTCTGGCGCCGATCGCAGCGTCGCTGATACAGATGGCAATCTCCCGCACACGCGAATACGACGCCGACGAAGACGGTTCCAAGTTGACGGAGGATCCGGAAGCGCTCGCTTCCGCGTTGAGCAAGATTTCCGGCGGCGCAGCCGCGATGCCGATGGAGAAGACCGCCGGCACGCAGTCGGTGGCTGCGATGATGATCGCCAGTCCGTTCTCCGCGGAGGGCTTCTCCAAGCTGTTTTCTACGCACCCGCCGACCTCGGATCGCATTGCGCGGCTGATGCAGATGGGGCAGGAGATGCGTCAGCAGGGCGTGCAGTCCGGATATTTGGCCGGTGGCTATGCCACGAGCGGCGTTGCGGCGGCGGATATTCGGCAAGGCGGACGTTCTGCGATGGCTGGTGCCGGTGGGCCGCAATTTGGAACGCAGTATGGATTCGCGCATGATTCGGGCGGCTCGGCTGGCAGATATTCTCGCGACTATTCGCAGCGGCCGCGTGGTTGAGTCTCCGTGATATTGCGGAAAATTGGTATCGCATGTCGGTCTGTGTCCGCATACGCATCCGTTGCGTGCTAAACTGAAGTTTCGTGCCCAAAAGGCACACCTTGCGGATGTAGTTCATCGGTAGAACGAAAGCTTCCCAAGCTTTAAAGGCGGGTTCGACTCCCGTCATCCGCTCCACTCAAAACCCTTGGAATCGTTGGAATTTCAAGGGTTTTTCTATTGTCGTAAAAGACCCGTGAAGCCAACTTCGCGTCGCGCAACTGTCGGTTGCGTCGCAAAATTTGGTTGCGAATCGCAATGCAACCGCAAGATGGTGGCGTGGAACGCGACGTTTGTGACAAGCTGCTGATGCTTTGCGACATGTTCGGTGTGACGTTGGATGATTTGGTCATGGGCGACGTGTGCGCGTCGGCGGGCCGTGGAGGTGCGGGACGCGTGGGCTGTGTGGATGCGGGACGCATGGACTTGGCTGCCGATACGGCTGGTGTGGCAGCGTCGGATGGGGTGGTTGACTCTGCTGTTGGTGCGGTTCCGGGGGTAATCGGGTTCGCGGCATCGCAGGTTGCAGGAGTGTCCGATTCTGCAGAATCGGACACTCGTGGAGGGCGATGGGTAGGCTGGAGCCCGTGAACACGAACCAGAAGTCCCCCTCCGATTCCGGCGCAAACCACCCCACCGGCAACTCCTGCAATCCGCTACTCGGCCATGCCACATCACACGCGGCGACACTCATCGGCCTGTTCGCAATCGTCCTGTGGGGCTTCATGGCCGGCCTCGTGCGACTGGTCTCCGAATCGTTCGGCGCCACGCTCGGTTCGGCGCTCATCTACACCGTCGGTGGTGTCATGCTGTTCATTGTGCGCCGTCCGAAACCAATCCGCGAAGCGCCATGCAAGTACCTCATCGCAGGCGGACTCATGTTCATCGCATACGAGGCGTCAATCTCGCTGTCGATCGGCCTGGCCACAACGAACGCGCAATCCGTGGAAGTCAGCCTTGTCAACTACTTGTGGCCGACGCTGCTGGTGCTGATGACCGCAGCGGTATCGCACAAACGTGGTGCGGTCGCCAAAGCGATTCCTGGCGCGGTGATCGCAACCATCGGTGTGGCGATGGCGGTTGGCGGAGAAAGCCTTGATATGCAGGAAGCGGTCCACAATATCGCCAGTAACCCCCTACCGTATGTGCTCGCGTTTGTTGGCGCCTTTATTTGGGCGATTTATGCGACTTTTACGCCGTCGTTGTCCGGCGGTTACGACGGCACGACGATTTTCTTCTGCTGTGTGGCCGTTGTACTGTGGACCATCCATTTCGTTTCGGGAGACGGTTTGCCGGACACGGCGCCCGGCATCGGTGGATATGCTGCGCTGATTGCGTGCGCCGCTTCGATTTCGGGCGGCTACGCGTGCTGGGGATACGGCATGTTGCACGGCAGTATGGAAACGCTTGCGATTGGTTCGTACGCGACTCCGCTGTTTTCCACGGCTTCTAGCACGCTTCTGTTGGGCGTGGCGCTGGGCATGCCGTTCTGGATCGGTGTTGTGCTGGTGGTTGCCGGTTCTCTGATCAACGTGTGGTTTGCACGGTGCCCCTGGTTGTCCGTTTTTCCCGAATCGGACAACCTGGGGTGACCGGATGACGCGTGGGTGGCTGATTCGGGGGGATCGGACACTTGTTGGTGCGTGAGGAGGCGACATGTGGGGTAGTGGCGGCGCAGAGGAGCGCCGGGATGGCGCAGCGGTACGTAAGGGAAGTGACTGGGCAGGACAATGCCCTACGCCTCCACGCTAGCTTAGGTTTTTGCCGGCTGGTCGATGGTGACGAATTCGTGGCTTTGGGTTTTCAGGTCGTCGATGATGGCGGGCAGCGCGTTCACGTGTACCAGCCGAAACCGATCTAAACCGGCTCAAACCAGCCCGTTCAAATCCGCCTCGTCACATCACCTTGGTGGACTCCAGATTGCGGCTCACCCAGTTGTTCAACCGGATCACCGGCTTGCGCAACACCAATCCCAGCAGCAGCGAAGGAATCAGGAACAAGGCGAGATACACCATATCAAGCAGGTACTCATTGCCGTATGATCCGGCCATCGCGGCGTGCATGGCATCGATGGCGTGCGGGAATGGTAGGAACGGGTAGAGCATTTGGAAGAACTTCGGCAGCGTCTCGATAGGGAACGTACCGCCCGAACCGGCGACCTGCATCACCAGCAGCACCACGGCCACGGCCTTGCCGATATCGCCGAACGACACGGTCAGCGTATACACGATATTCGAGAACACGAGCGCGGCAAGCCACCCCACGGCAAGGAACTGCAGCGCATGATTCGCCTGCACGCCAAGGAAATACGTGTCACCCAGGCAAACCAGTGTGCCCTGCAGCAACGCGAGCAGTGCGAAGATCGCGTACCGTCCGAAATACTCGTGGTCGAGGCGCAGTCCCCAACGTGAGGCGTTCCCCGGGCCGGACGGGCCGGCGATGCGCGGCAGCGTGTCGCCCAAGCCCAGCACATGCGCCTTCTCGCGGTCCGAAATCGTCACTTTCAGCATGGCGCACAGGATGATCGCACCCACCCAGATTGACAGGATCGTATAGAACGGCGCCATGGCCGAACCGTAGTTCGCGATCGGGTACACCGAGACGCGATGCAGTGCGACGGGCGCGGAAATCAGCGTGGACAGTGTGGACGCGTTGGCGGTGGCCAGTGCACGTAGTTCGTCCGATTCGCCCGAATCGGCGTCGTTGTCACCGTCGCCACCATCGCTGTTGCCGTCACCGGCGTTTCCGCCCGTCTCCAGCTTCGTGATCAGCTCCTTCACCGTCGCTGCCGACGAGTCGAGTTTCTTCGCGATCGCGCCGAGCGTGGAACGGATGGACGTCACATTCGTCCCCACATCGCCCGTCACATCGTCCAGACCGTCGGCGGTGCCGCTCAGCTGGGTGATCATGCTGTCGGTTTGGGAGATCAGCGTGCTGACTGTGGAGGCGAGCGCGTCGATTTTCGGCTTGACGTTCGTGGCGTAATCGTCGCGCACATTGCTGATCGACTGCTTCGCGGAGGTGATGCGGTTCAGGATCTCCTTGCGGGAGCTTTCCGCGGCTGCGGTATCCTGCGTGACCTGCGTGGAAGCGTCTTTCAGCTGCTGCGCGAGCTTCTGCGAATCGCCTTTGGCGGCTTCCAGCAGCGTGATCTCCCGGTCGATGGCTTCCAGCAGCGCCTGTTTCGCGGAATCACTGTCCGGTAGTTGTTCCACCGATTCGCGCATGTGGTTGAGGCTTGTGATGTACGTGTCGTACAGCGATTCGCCGCTGGAGACTTGTTCGCTCAACGCTGTCAACTGGCTGGCTGCGGTGTCTGAGCCCTTGCCGATCGCGTCGAACGCCTTGTTTACCTTGGCAGCTACTTGGTCGAACGCGCCTGACACCTGGTCGAGCGCGGTGTTCACCGAGGAGGTGACGTTCGCACCTGCCGAAGTGAACGACGTGGCACCTGATTTGCCTTGTTTCAATGCGTTCTGGGCCTGTTTGCCCGCTTTGGTCGCCGAGGCGAGCAGTTTGCCCGTGGAATCCACGATGTCGTTCGCCGAGCCGAGCAGCTGCGAATACGACGTCACCTGCTGCGATGCGCCGCTCAGCGTATCCGCCATGGTCGTGAGATTGCCGTTGAGGTTGCGCATGTATTCGGCCATTTGCGGGCTTTGCGAATAGTGTAGGATGCTTGAGGCCAGGTCGAGTCCGACTTGCGCAATCGTTTTGGCGAAGGTTTTGTCGATCGTGTTGACCACGGTTGTCGCGCCCTGATCGGTGATATGCGGGGCGATCGGGTTGATTTTCTCGTTTAGATAGTACTTGAGCTGCGCGTGTTTGATGTCGGGGGAGAACAGCGTCATCATGTCGGCGCTGAAACCTTTCGGAATTACGATCGCCGCATAGTATTCGCCGGATTTCACCCCGTCAATTGCCTTGTCGCTTTTCACGAACTGCCAGTCCAGCTGGTCGTTGGCGTGCAGTGTGCTGATGATGGTTTCGCCCACGTTGACGCGCACCGGTATGAGATCCGACTTGTAACCCTTGTCGTTATTGGCCACGGCGACCTTCAATGCCTTGGTGTTGCCGTAGGGGTCCCAGCTGGCCGCGATGTTGAACCAGGCGTACAGCGCCGGCACCACCACCAGGCCCATCGAGACGATCACGGCGATCACGTTGCGGGTGGCATGGCACATGTCCCGCTTGAAGATGCCCCAGATCATTTTCACTGTTCGTTCCCCTCCTCACGCAGACTCCTGCCAGCATTTCCGTCCGTGTTTCCAGCCGCATACTCAGCCGCATGTTCAGGCGCATGTCCGGCCGAACCACCATGCGCAGCCTCATACAGCCTCGTACGTACGGCATGCATCGGCTTGTAATGCATGCCCGGCCGGAACAGCAGGTTCTCGTGCAGGATCGCGCTGCGGAACTCTTCCGCACTCATCGCTTCCTCGCCCAGATAATTCGCATACCGTTCGCGCAGATACTCCACCACGATGAGATACGTGTCGATGGCGATGATCGAAATGATCCAACCGAGCAGCATGGCGAGCTTCATGCGCGTGATGAATAGCAATAGCAGGAACACGAACGGCAGTACCGCCAGCGCGAGGAATCCCCAACGCACCAGGCGCGGGTACAGGCGGAAGAAATGAATCGCCCGTCTGCGGGCGAGTTCGGGGAACTCCTCGGCGATCTGCTGCGCGGTCTCGGTGAGCCGCAACGGTTCCACCGTGCCTTCGTTATGTTCGGTGATCATCAGATCAGTGTCCGCCAGACGGTTGTCGAACAGGCGGTTGAGGTTCAACGCCAGCTTGCGGACCACCAAGCCGATGAACAGCGCCACAGGCAGATACCAGAACAGCGAGAGCATGTCGATCCAATAATGGTTGGCATACATGCCGCCGATCGGCCCGCGCATCGCGTTGATGCCGTAGGTGAACGGTAGGAACGGTTTCAGACGGCGGAAGAATTCCGGCATCATCTCGATGGGGTAGAGGCCTGCCGCGCCCGGAATCTGGATGATCACCAGAATCACGGCGACGGCCTTGCCGATATGCCGGAACGCCACGGCGAGCGCGTAAATGATGTTCACGTAGACGAACGAGGCGAAAATGCCGGCGAGGATGAACAGGAACGGATGCTCGCATTGGATGCCCAGCGCGAGATCGCCGATCGTGGCGATGATCGCCTGCAGGAATCCGACCGTGACGAACAGCAGCCAACGGCCCATATAGCCTTGGCGTGGCGTGTACATGCGGATCTTCTCATCGCGGTCCACTTCAAGCTTGTAGATCGCGACGAGCACGAATCCGCCGACCCACAGCGCAAGATTCGTGTAGAACGGCGTGACCGCGGAACCATAGTTTTTGACCGGGTAGAGGACCTGTTCGTCCAAATGCACCGGCTCGCCCACGAACGAGCCGACCTCGCTCGCGTCAAGTCCGAGCGCTTGGGAAAGCTGCTGGAACATCGCCGAACTGCTCAACGCGGCCACATCGGTGCGCGTGGTGTTGAGCTGTTTGGCGAGATTGGCGAGCTGTGTCTGCGTGCCAGCAATGGTGGTGTTCGTTTGGGTCACGGTGCGCGACAACTGGTCGAGCAGCCCGTTGCCCTGTTCCAGCGTGCTTTGCAGCGTGGTAAGCGTGCCGGACAGCGACCCATTGGCCAGGCTGAGTGTATCGAGCCCGGTGTTGAGATTCGGCATGACCGTGCCGGTGATGGTCGTGCGTGCGCTCGCCATCGACGCCGTGCCGTTCTTCGCCAGCGTGGTGACATCGTCGTTGAACCCGTTCGCGGTGTTCTTCCCCGCGTTGATCGCAGCCGTGGTGTCCTGATCGAAGGCGTCGATGCGCTGCTGCTGGAACGTCAGCTGTTTGCGGGCTTCGGCGAGCTGCGCGGAAAGATCCTTATACGTTTGGCTGTTCGGATCCAGCTGGCTGGCCTGCAACGCCTTCTCCACGTCGTCGAGCACATTGCCGGTGGTGGTGTTGACGTGATGCATGGTGCTGGACACTTGGTCGAGCGCGTCCTGCGTGGTGTTCAGTCCGCTGAGCACGGTGCCGGTGGCATTGCTCACGTTGACCTGCAGGCCGGACAGTTGCGTGCTGCCGTTGTCGAGCGCTCCGACCAGCGTGTTCGAGAATCGTTCGGTTTGTGTGCGCGTCTCGCTCAGCAAGTCGGACGCCTTGCCGACGGTGTCAAGCGAGTTGGTGATTTCCGAGGCGAGCGCGATGTTGGACTGTTTGGCCGAATCGATGGTGGTGAGGGCCTTGTCGAGCGTGGAGCGGGTGTCGCGCAGCTGCTGTTGGACGGTTTCGAGCTGGTTGATGGTGTCGGTCAGATCGTTGACGACGTCGCTTTGCGCGCTTTTCACGCTGCCGGTGGTTTCTCCCGCTGCCTCCTTCACTTCCTTTGCCACGGCGTCGGCCACGCTGGAAACGAAAGTGGTGTTGATCTGCTCGTCGATCGTGGTCGCGCCCGTATCGGTGATTTTCGGCGCGATCGCGTTCAGCTTTTCGTTGATGTAGTACGTGATCGACGGTCGGTCGCCTTTACCGGTGACGGTGCCGATTAGTCTGGAGCTGAAGTCTTCCGGCAGTACGATCGCCGCATAGTATTTGCCGGATTCCACGCCTTCGATGGCTTGCTGCTTGGGAACGAAACGCCAGCCGAGCTGATGGTTCTTCTTAAGCTGGTTGACGGTCTGCTGGCCAGCGTCGAGATGGCCGACCAGCGTGGAGGTTGTGCCCTTGTCCTCGTTCGCCACAGCGACTTGGATGTTGCCCGTGTTCGCGTACGGGTCCCAGTTGGCGAGGATATTGCACCATGCGTACAGTGATGGGATGATGGCCACACCCAGCGTGACGACGAGCGCCACGGGGTTCTTCAGAATGCGTTTCACGTCTCGAAGGAAGATGGCGAAAACCTGGTGCATCAAGCCTCCTCGCGGGTATTGGTCGCAACATCTACGTGCGGCGGCATGCCCGTGCGGGAACACCCGGTTGGGCTCTTCGTCGCGCGATCCGGTGGACATTCTATGACTTCCGATGGAACGATCGCAATGGTTTCGCCATGTTTATTGGTCGGTCCCGCAAGTGTCGGGATATGAGACGAAAACGCTCGGCATATGGCTCTAGTGGGGCGGGCGACCTGGATATGGAGCGGACGGTCGGGAAAACGGAAAGGAAAGATGGCGAATGTTGTCACATGACAAGTGGGATAGGGTTGGGCGATAATGGAGGCATGACTATTGCAACGCCGGAACGTTATGCGCAAATGCTGGACGCCGCACGCCGCGGCGGTTACGCCTATCCCGCGATCAATGTGACCAGCACGCAGACCCTGAACGCCGCACTCCAGGGTTTCGCCGAGGCGGAATCCGATGGCATCATCCAAGTCTCCGTAGGCGGCGCCGCCTACTTCTCCGGGCAACGCGTCAACGACCGCGTCACCGGCTCGCTTGCCTTCGCAGCCTTCGCGCACGAAGTCGCGGCGAAATACCCCAACATCACCATCGCCCTGCACACCGACCACTGCGCCAAACAGTATTTGGACGAATGGGTGCGCCTCTTGCTCGACCATGAAGTCGAACAGGTGAAGCACGGTCAGGAACCGACCTTCCAGTCACACATGTGGGACGGTTCCACAGTGCCGCTGGATGAAAACCTCGACATCGCAGAAGAACTGCTCGACAAATCCCAAGCCGCGCACACCGTGCTGGAAATCGAAATCGGCGCGGTCGGTGGCGAAGAAGACGGGCACAGCGCCGAAATCAATGACAAACTGTATTCCACGCCCGCGCAAGGCATCACCGTCGCGCAACGACTCGGCCTCGGCGAGCGCGGACGCTACATGGCCGCCTTCACCTTCGGCAACGTGCACGGCGCATACAAACCGGGCGTGGTGAAACTGCGCCCCGAACTGCTCGACGAAATCCAGACCACGGTCGCGCTCGCGATCAAGGCCGGCGAAATGCCCGACCCCGCGCACTCGCTGGATGTCGCTCCCGGTAAGCCGTTCGCCCTGGTGTTCCACGGCGGTTCCGGCTCCGCGCCGGAGGAGATCGCGCAGGCCGTGAGCTACGGCGTGGTGAAGATGAACATCGACACCGATACGCAGTACGCATTCAGCCGTGCGGTGGCCGGTCACATGTTCTCCAACTATGATTCGGTGCTCAAAATCGACGGTGAGGTGGGCAACAAGAAGCTGTACGATCCGCGATCCTGGGGTCGTGAAGCTGAATCCGCGATGGCCGCGCGTGTGGTCGAAGCATGCAAGCAGCTCGGCAGTGCCGGGCGCGCGCTGAACTAGCCAACGGTCTTTCGAACTGTTTTCGGGCGTTTTCTGGTCTGTTTTTCGGACCGGTTGCAATCCGATTACGGTCGGTCCGGAGCCGTGAGCATCCCTCAGACCCGGTAGAGGGTGAAGAGTAACCTTTGTAAGGCTTTAGGCGCAAGGCTTAAGGCAGAATCGCGTACGCACGGAGGTGCAACAACATGCCTGGAATTGTTTTGATCGGTGCCCAGTGGGGAGACGAGGGCAAAGGCAAGGCAACGGATCTGATCGGCACGAAGGTCGACTACGTCGCCCGTTTCAACGGCGGCAATAACGCTGGCCATACTGTGGTCGTCGGCGACGAATCGTATGCGCTGCACCTGCTGCCGTCCGGCATCATCAGCCCCAACACCACCCCCGTCATCGGCAACGGCGTCGTCGTCGATCCGGAAGTGCTGTTCCAGGAGATCGACGGCCTTGAAAGCCGTGGCGTGGACTGCTCCCGACTGCTGGTGAGCGAAAGCGCGCACATCATCGCCCCGTATCACCGCGTGCTCGACAAGGTGACCGAACGCTTCCTCGGCAAGCACAAGATCGGCACCACCGGCCGTGGCATCGGCCCGGCATACGCCGACAAGATCAACCGCGTGGGCATCCGCGTGCACGACCTGTTCAACGCGGAGCACCTGCATGACAAGGTCGAGGCCAGCCTGCATCAGAAGAACCAGATGCTCGTCAAGCTGTACAACCGTCGCCCGATCGACGTGGACGAGACCACCGACGAGCTGCTCAAGCTCGGCGAACGCCTGAAGCCGTACGTGGCCAACACCTCCCTGGTGCTCAACAAGGCGCTCGACGAGGGTAAGACCGTGCTGTTCGAAGGCGGCCAGGCCACCATGCTCGACGTGGACCACGGCACCTACCCGTTCGTGACTTCCTCCAACCCGACCGCCGGCGGCGCCTGCACCGGCACCGGCGTTGGCCCGACCAAGATCACCCGCGTGGTCGGCGTCTCCAAGGCGTATGTGACCCGCGTGGGCGAAGGCCCGTTCCCGACCGAACTGTTCGGCGAGGACGGCGAATGGCTGCGCGCCCAAGGCCACGAGTACGGCGTGACCACCGGTCGCCCGCGTCGCTGCGGTTGGTTCGACGCGGTCGTCAACCGTTACGCGGCCCAGGTCAACGGCCTGACCGACATCGTGCTCACCAAGCTCGACGTGCTCACCGGCCTCAAGGAAATCCCGCTGTGCGTGGCGTACGACGTCAACGGCGAGCGTCGCGACGATATGCCGACCGACCAGGCCGAGTTCGCCGCCGCGAAGCCGATTTACGAGTCCATGCCGGGTTGGGACGAGGACATTTCCCAGGTCCATGACTTCAACGATCTGCCGAAGACCTGCCAGGATTACGTCAAGCGTCTTGAGGAACTGTCCGGCTGCCGCATTTCCGTGATCGGCACCGGCCCGCAGCGCGACCACATCATCCAGATCAACTCGCTGATCGACTGAAGCTGATTCGGCTGATTCGTCGATATGAACGTCGGTAACGAACGTCAATGACAAGTGCCGGTGGGCCTGTGCCTGCCGGCACTTTGCGTATGGTGCGTGCGATGGCGTGCGCGTATGACGCACACCGCATACACACCGACGGGTGCGCGGCGGAGGAACGGAAAAGGGGAGTGCGATGACTGCAATGCCGCCTAACGACAGGTTCGACAGGTTTGACAGGTTCAGCAAACTGGTCCCGCGATTCGACCACCTGAAATGGAAGATGGCCGCTGCCGGCATTCTCGTCGGCCTGATTTCCGGCTTCCTCGTCGTCCTCTACCGTCTCGGCATCGAATACGGCACCGACACCGCGCGCTGGATCTACGCGCGCATCCGCGAAACCCCGTGGCTGGTCGCACCGTGGGCGGTCGCCGCAATCGCAGCCGCGCTCGCCATCGCATGGATGGTCAAAAAAGAGCCGATGGCCGGCGGCAGCGGCATTCCGCAAACCAACGGCGTGGTGATCTGCGGCCTGAAAATGCGATGGCAGACGATTCTGCCGGTTCGCTTCATCGGAGGCCTGCTCGGATCGCTCTTCGGCCTCTCGCTCGGCCGCGAAGGACCGTCCATCCAAATCGGCGCATCGGGCGCGCAGTTCTTATCGCACCGGCTGCGCGGCAAGAAACGTGAGGACGTGCAGGAGCATTATCTGGTCACCGCCGGTGCCGCGGCCGGCCTGTCCGCCGCGTTCAGCGCACCGCTGTCCGGCATGATGTTCGCTTTGGAAGGGGTGCATCGCAGTTTTTCGCCCGCGATTCTGATGGGCGCCACCGCCGCGTCCCTGACCGCCGATTTCGTATCGAAATACTGTTTCGGCCTGCGTCCGGTGCTTGACTTCGGCACCATCGGCCAACTGCCGCTCGGCGAATACGGGTGGCTGATTCCGCTGGGATTGGTGGCCGGTTTGGTTGGTTCGCTGATGAACCGTTCGCTGCTCGGCTTCCAAACGCTGTACGGCAAGCTTCCCGCATGGAGCCGCCCTTTGATCGCGATCGCACTCGCGCTGCCAATCGGCATTTGGCTGCCTGACGTGCTCGGCGGCGGCTCGAACCTGATCGCCATGGCCGAGCATGCGCGCGTCGGCTTGGGCATGCTGTGCGTGCTGTTCGTGGCGAAAGTGCTGTTCACCTCCACCAGCTTCGGTTCAGGCGCTCCCGGCGGCATTTTCATGCCGATTCTCGCGGTTGGCTCACTCGCCGGCGGTATCTGCGGCGAGACGTTGCACCAGTTCGGCAACCTGCCGTCCGATTCCGTGGCGATTTTCTCGGTATGCGTGATGACGGGCACGCTGGCCGCGTCCGTGAAAACACCGATCACGTCGATTCTGCTGGCCGTGGAAATGTCCGGCACGTTGACGCACATGCTGCCGGTCGCCGCCGTCGCGTTCATCGCATTGCTCGTCTCCGACCTGCTGCGTACGAAACCGATCTACGGCGAGCTGCTGGAACGGTACATGCGCGCGCAAGGCGGCACGACGGCAATCGCCAATCGCATCGACAACGGCATCATGGAACTGCCTGTGGAAATGGGAGCGACCGCGGACGGCAAGCTGATGCGTGACGTGCGCTGGCCGTACGGCTGTCTGGTGATTGGCCTGCGTCGCGGCGAACGGCAGATCGTGCCGCATGGCGATACGCGGCTGCGTGCCGGCGACTATCTGGTCGTGCTGTTCAGCGGCGAGGACGAAAGCGACGCACGGCATGCGATGCGGCGGCTGTGCGACGTGTCCGTCTGACGCGGCCGTACCGTCTTCCATAACCATTCGTAGACGTCTAGGGCCACCCGAAGTTATCCACAGTTATCCACCGAATCGGACATGTTCGATGTTTGGTTGCAACGCACGTGTAGACTCGTACAAGGTTAGGAAGACGGCACCTGCGGCCAGCTCGTTGCCGTATGGCTGGGGCGGAACGACGCTGTCCGCGGAAAGCCAAGTACAAGGGGAACGTGATGGAATCGCAAGAACAACGGGCGGCAGACTCGCCAAACGCGGGTGATGAGCCGAATCCCGCCACACAGTCGATCGACGTCG
Organism: Bifidobacterium sp. MSK.17.10; assembly: GCF_019129655.1. NCBI lineage: Bacteria > Bacillati > Actinomycetota > Actinomycetes > Bifidobacteriales > Bifidobacteriaceae > Bifidobacterium > Bifidobacterium sp. MSK.17.10. The sequence continues at coordinate 104,140 of NZ_JAHOJD010000003.1, forward strand.
CCGAAGTGGCGCGCGCGGATGTGCGCCCGTCCGGTGCCGCCGCATCCAAGCATCCGCCGCAGATTCCGCTCGCGCCGATGAAACGCATGCAGGCGCGATTCAACCCTCTTGCCGATGGTCTGATGTATCTCGTGGTGTTCGTCGGCGGCTTCGTCGGCGTCGGGTTCCGTCGTGCCACGGACCTGCTGCTGCCGTCGGTGAACGGTTCGCCGTTCGTGGTGGGCACGTTCGTGTCGAATATGCTCGCCTGCTTCCTGTTTGCGATGCTGACCGAATACATGGCGACCGCGTCGTGGCTGCGCCGCAGGGTGCGGCAGGTCGTCAGCCGTGGCGTCGGGCTTGGTTTGCTTGGCGGACTGTCGACGATGTCCGGCGTGATGTTGGAAACCATGGAAGGCATGCGCGAGCAGCGTTTCGGCAGCGCGCTCGGCTATCTTGCGGGAAGTTTCGCTGGCGGTCTGATCGCGGCCGCGGTTGGCGTGGCGCTGATGCAGGCGTTGCTGGCGCGCGGCACACGCAAGCGGGTCCGTAACGCGATCGCCGATGCCTCCACGGCTTCCGTATCCTCAATGTCCGATTCGGGCGATTCGGACGCGTACGGCATCGTGCAGGACGTCCAGATGACCGACACTGCAGTATCGGCTACGCAGAGTGTTACGCAGACGGTCCCCATGGCCGATTCGGGTGAATCGGACGTGCCGGCCGCGCAAAATGTGCAGAACAACGTGCCGGACGCGCAGGGCGTGCGCCACGTGAAGGTGGCGGATGCGGCGCATTCGGCCGCGCAGGCCGCGTTGGAGGCCGCGCAGGCGGCACAGCAGGCGGCCCAGGTCGCCCAGCAGGTCGCGCAGACCGGGCAGGTGCCGAAAATCGAATCGCAGCCGCAGCCATCGCAACCCGTCGCACCTCTGCCCAGCTTCGAACCCAAGCCGGTCACCGCGGAAATCCCGCTCGTCGCCGACCCGACCACAGGAGAGGTGCGCTGATGACCTGGATGATCTGCCTGTTCGGCGGCATCGGCGCCATGGCCCGTTATGTGCTTGACGTGTCGATCCAACGCAGCTGGAACCGTGACGGCAACCATAGCTTCCCCCTGGCCACGCTCGTCATCAACGGCGTCGCCTCCCTGTGCGCCGGCATCGCCATGATGTCGTACTATGCGCAGTCGGTGGATATGGGCACGGTAATGACGTTCGTTGTGGGGTTCCTCGGCGGATTCTCAACATTCTCGTCGGCGATCAACGAGGTGCTGTCGCTGATTCGCAAACGCCGTTTCGCCATGGCCCTGGGCTATGGCGCTGCCACGGTCGCGGTGCCGCTCGCCTGCGTGGCGCTCGGATTCGGCATCGCCATGCTGGGCGGCCACGCATAGCTGTCACCGGCTCGGCCGCGCGTAATTTTCACGTTACACGGGCGGTCATCGGGTAACGCTCAGGAAATCTGAGCGCAACCGCGCGAGCTGTTTCCTCTCCTACGTTGTGAAAACAACAAGAGAGGAAAAACCTATGACAGCCGTAACGTATCTCACACGGCATCGTCGACCGGGAATCGTCATACTCTGTTCGATTGTCGCCGTTCTCTCGATGCTTTTCGTACTCCCTCCCGCCATCGCGTCCGCAGCCGATTCCGGCGCGCAGGCCGTCGATGAATGCAATCCGACCGCCAGCAACGGCTGCGTCAACGGTATCCTGCAGGACGCCGACAAGAAGCCGATTGCCGACGTCACCATCACGCTGTCCGGCAAGGCAACCGCGGAAACCAAAACCGCGGCGGACGGCAAATGGGCCTTCTCCGTTGCCGATGACGGCGATTACACCGTCACCATCGACGCGTCCGTTGCGAAAGAGCACGGCCTGAAGGCAAGCAGCGCGACGGTGACGATCAAGAAAGCCAGCTTCGACAAGCAGCGCGGCGTTGTCCGATTCGACCAGGCGGGCGATTCCGCCGGCAGCGGCACGTCCGGCACGTCCGGATCGTCCGGCTCGGCAAACGGCACGAAAGGCGCGACCGGCACATCCGGATTGACGGCGGCCACGCAATCGCCAGTCAAAAAAGACGGCTCCAATGTCGGCAAACGCATCTGGCAGCAACTGTATTCCGGCATTATCTTCGGCCTGATGCTGGGCCTCATGTCCGTCGGCATGAACCTCGTCTACGGCACCACCGGCCTGCAGTCGTTCTCACACGGCGAACAGGTGACGCTCGGCGGCCTCATGGCATACGTCGGCACGCAGATGCTGCACATGCCGCTCATCGCCTCCGCCATCTTCGCCATCGTCATCGGCGCGCTGACCGGCTTCATCCAAAACGAAATCGTCTGGGGGCCGCTGCGCAGACGCCACGTCGGCACCATGCAGCAGATGATCGTCACCATCGGCCTGTCCATGGCGTTGCAGTACACGTTCCAGTTCTTCTTCGGTGGCGACATCAAAGGCATCGTCAAATCGGTGCCGGACAGCTTCCAGCTCGGACCGATTACCACCGACATGCCGACGCTGGTCTCCGCGCTCATCGCCATCTGCGTGATCGTCGGCGTCACCCTGTTCCTCTACAAGACGCGACTCGGCCGCGCCACACGAGCCGTGTCCGACAACGCGGCGCTCGCCGCAGCATCCGGTATCAACGTGGATCAGGTGGTCCGCGTGGTCTGGATCCTCTCGTGCGCGATGGCAGCCCTGTCCGGCGTGCTGCTCGGCGTCTACCTGAACGGCATCTCCTGGAACACCGGCGCGACCCTGATCCTGCTGATGTTCGCCGCGGTGACGCTCGGCGGCCTCGGCACCGCCAACGGCGCGTTGATCGGCTCGCTGGTCATCGGCATCGTGGCGGACATGAGCTCGCTCGTCATCCCCAACGATATGCGTTACGCCAGCGCGCTGGCAATCCTCATCATCGTTCTGCTGGTGCGCCCGCAGGGCATCTTCGGCAAGCAGCAAAGGGTGGGCTGATCCATGGACATCATGACAATCATCTCCAACGCGGCGGGCGAGCTGATCGCCCCGACCACAGCGGCGTACGTACTCGCCGCCATCGGTTTGAACATTCACTTCGGCATGACGGGCCTTATGAACATGGGCCAGGCCGGTTTCATGCTCCTCGGCGCGTACGGATTCGCCATCACGCAGTCGATGGGCTGCAACCTGTTCGCCTCCGTATGCGCGGCGCTCGCGCTCGCGGTCATCTACGCGCTGCTGCTGGGCATTCCGACGCTGAAACTCGGACCCGACTATCTGGCCATGGTCACATTGGCCGCCGCGGAAATCATCCGCATCATCGGCAGATCGACGGCCATGACGAACTTCACCGGCGGTTCCGCGGGCATCTCGCCGCAGGACTTCACCGAGAAATTCGAATCGCTTTCGCCGCTGCCGGACGGTTCGACCACGTTCCTGCTGTGGACGTACAGCAACAACATCGCCAACTCCTGGTGGCTGCGCATCGTGGCATGGGTTTTGGTGGTGATCGCGGCGCTGCTGTGCTGGCGCTGGTTCCACTCGCCGTGGGGCCGCATGCTCAAGGGCATCCGCGAGGACGAGAACGCGATCCGTTCTCTCGGCAAGCCGGTGACGCGATACAAGATGGAATCGCTGATTCTGGGCGGCCTGTTTGGCGCGATCGCCGGCATCATCTTCGTCCTGCCGCGTTCCGTACAGCCCGATTCGCTCGGCCGCACCGTCACCTTCTACGTGTGGACGATTCTGCTGCTGGGCGGCGCGGCCACGATTCTCGGCCCGGTGCTTGGCTCCTGCGTGCTGTGGGTGCTGCTCACCTTCGTCAAGGAGGTCATGCGCAACACCGTTCCCGAAACCCTCATCTCTTCCAACCAGATCGAAGCCCTCGGCTGGGTGATCGTCGGCGTGGCGCTGATGTGCCTGGTGATCTTCAGACCACAAGGCCTGTTGGGCGACCGAAAGGAGTTGGCTTTCCATGCCTGAACCAACGAATTCTCCGACCACTGGCGTGCAGCCGGCCACGCAACCCGCAACCGGCGTGCAACCCGTATCCGGTGTGCAGCCCGGCGTACCATTCCAGGACCTCACCAAGTGGGCCACCAAAGCTCCGGAAGGCGAGACCCTCATCTCCACCGCCTATCGCGACAAAGTCACCGACGATCTGAAATTCGTCGAAAACAAGCCGGGTGTGCACAAGCCCGACCCGATCCTCGTGGCCGACAACGTGACCCGCAAATTCGGCGGCATGACCGCCGTGGACGTGAGCCACTTCGAAATCGAACGGCACGGCATCACCGCGCTGATCGGACCGAACGGCGCCGGCAAAACCACGTTCTTCAACCTGATGACCGGCTTCGATACGCCGAACACCGGCACCTGGCAGTTCGACGGCAAGGACATGGCCCACGTGCAGCCCGAAAAAGTGGCGCGCATGGGCATGGTCCGCACCTTCCAGCTGACCAAGGTGATGAGCCGTCTGACCGTGCTCGACAACATGCTCCTCGGTGCCCCCGTGCAGCCGGGCGAAGGCATGTTCCGCGCGCTGTTCCCCGGCATGTGGAGGAAGCAGGAGCAGGCGAACATCGAAAAAGCCGAGGCGCTGCTGGAACGCTTCCTGCTGATCAAAAAGAAGGACGATTACGCCGGCGCGCTTTCCGGCGGCCAACGCAAGCTGCTGGAAATGGCACGAGCGCTGATGTCCGACCCGAAACTGGTCATGCTGGACGAGCCGATGGCCGGCGTGAACCCCGCGCTGAAACAGTCGCTGCTCGACCACATCATGGCGTTGCGCGAGGAAGGCACCACAGTGCTGTTCGTCGAACACGACATCAACATGGTGAGACACATCGCCGACTGGGTCACCGTGATGGCGGAAGGCAAGATCGTGGCCGAAGGCCAACCGAAGAGCGTGATGAACGATCCGGCCGTGATCGACGCATACCTGGGCGCCCACGCGAACGTGGACCTGGGCGACGATTCCGTGCTGGAAGACCTGAAGGAGGCCTGAAATGAGCGACATCGCAAGCGTGGCCGACGAGCCGCTGACCCGCGCGCAGATCCACATGGGCGAGCCCGAAGGCGAACCGTTGCTCGACGCGGTCGATTTGGTGGCCGGATACATTCCCGGCGTGAACATCCTGAACGACGCATCCCTGACCCTGCATGAAGGCGAGATCGTCGGCATCATCGGCCCGAACGGCGCAGGCAAATCCACCCTGCTCAAATCATTGTTCGGCCTGGTGCACATCCACTCCGGCAAGCTGCTGCTGAAAGGCGAGGACATCACCAACCTGCGCGCCGACAAACTCGTCTCCCGTGGCGTCGGCTTCGTGCCGCAGACCGAAAACGTCTTCCCCAGCCTGACCATCGCGGAAAACCTGCACATGGGCGCGTTCCAAGCACCGAAACTGTTCAACGAACGCTTCGACTACGTGTGCTCCATCTTCCCCAAACTCGGCCAGCGCAAGAACCAGCTCGCCGGCCAGCTTTCCGGCGGCGAACGTCAGATGGTGGCCATGGCCCGAGCCCTCATGATGAAACCATCCGTCCTCCTGCTCGACGAGCCCTCCGCAGGCCTGTCCCCAATGCTCCAGGACGAGACCTTCATCCGCGTGCGCCAAGTCAACAAAGCCGGCGTATCCGTGGTCATCGTCGAACAGAACGCCCGCCGCTGCCTGCAGATCTGCGACCGCGGCTACGTCCTCGACCAAGGCCGCAACGCCTACTCCGGCAAGGGCCGCGACCTGATGAACGATCCGAAAGTCGTCTCCCTCTACCTGGGCAACCTGGAAGAAGAGGTTCAAGAGGAAGGAAGGTAGGACCCAGGAAATCGCGGAACGGAGCGTATACCGCCTTTCCTTGCCGCTCGACGTACGTTCGTACGCCTTCGGGCTCGGACGGCGGTCTCCGCACGCGTTCCGCGATTTCCCCCTATGATTCAAAATTCTCAATTCCGATTACCGCTGTTGGGACACTGCCCGACAGTGGCTTCGGCATGCCTGAAAACAAGCTCAAAACCTTGTGTTTCCAACAGTTTTCGGGCTTCACCTTCGGTTAACTTCACGCATACACATTCGGTTTCCTCGGCACTTATAGTGCGATTCAAGATGGTCGAGCAACACATCTCGATAATCGTCACCAAGGGTTCGGCAATCAGCGGAGCCAAGAGAGGAAACGGTGATTCAAATGAAGAAGATCAACATGAAGGGCATGAGGAAACTGTCCATCACAGCCACCGCCATGGTGGCCGCCGCAGTCATGGCGCTCGCCGGCTGCGGTTCGTCCGGCACGGCCGATTCGGCTGCGTCCGGCTCGTCCGGCAGCGCGAAATCCGATACGTTCATGGCGGCCGGCCTGTTCCCGCTGACCGGTTCCATGGCGTACCTCGGCCCCGCCAACATCGCCACCATGAAGCTCGCGCAGAAAGACATCAACGCGGCTGGCGGCGTGCTCGGCAAAGACATCGAAATCACGTCCGCCGACACGTCCGACGCGGACCATGCCGACCAGAACACGTCTTCCGCGCAGTCGGTGCTTGCCAAGAACCCGTCCGTCGTGGTCGGTCCGCCGTCCAGCTCCGTGGTCAAGAACACCTACAAGCAGGTCACGTCCGCCAAAGTGCCGATGATTTCTTCGGGCGCCACGTCCACGGCCTTCTCCGGCCTTAGCGACTACTTCTTCCGCACCATTCCGCCGGACACGGTGCAGGGTGCGGTCTTGGGCCAGATCATCGCACAGGATGGCGTGAAGAACCTCGCCATCGCGGTCTTCAACGACGAATACGGCACGTCCCTGCGTGACGTGGTCGTCAAAACCGTCGAAGACGCGGGCGTGAACGTCGTCTACGGCGAAAAGGACACGTTCGATCCGACCGAAACGAACTTCTCATCGATGGTCACGGCCATCAAGGCCACCAACCCCGACGCGACGCTCGTCATCGCCTTCGACCAGACCGTGCCGCTCGTCAAGGAGCTCGCCGCCCAAGGCCTCGACACCCATAAGCTGTACATGACCGACGGCAACACCGTCGACCATTCCGCCGACTTCGACGCGGGCCTGCTCAAGGGCTCCACCGGCACCATTCCAGGTGCCCACCCGACCGAGGAATTCCAGAAGAACGTCAAGTCCTTCAACGCCAAGATCACCGATTTCACGTACACCGCCGAAACGTATGACGCGATCGTGCTGGCCGCGCTCGCCGCGCAGAAGGGCGGCGCCACGGACGGTACGACCGTGCAGAAGAACCTTATGGCCGTCTCCGGCTCCACCAAGGGCAAGGAATGCGATTCCTACAAGGCTTGCCTCGCCCTGCTGAAGGACGGCAAGGAGATTCAGTACAAGGGCCAGACCTCCATCGGCGCGTTCAACGACGCGCATGATCCGAGCTCGGCTTCCATCGGCGTCTATAAGTACGACGCCGACAACAAGCCGGTCTTCGACCACTCCCAGGAAGGTTCCGTACCGAAGGCATGACGGTCGGTTCGTCCGTGGTGCGGACTGACGTGATGGCCGGACGTGACGACTGACGGCCAGGCCACGCAACGCAAGGGGCGGTGCGACGCAAGCGAGATGATCGCAAGTGTCGCACCGCCCCTTTTGCGGGCGGAACGCGTGTGGAGTACATGCGGAGCGTGCGTGGAAGATGCGTGGAACGCGTCGTGAAACATACGTCGTTCACGGGTGAAAAAGTGGATTTTTCGGGGGAATTGAAGAGGGGGAGGGCGTCTTTCGTCAATTGATAGTTCATATTGTGCGGACGATTGCAAAGAAACGTTACAGATGCATGTAAAATAACACATAATATCGCGATTTGTAAGGAAACATCCCGACGATGCGGGGGAGAGGTGTTGGGCAATGGTCGGCATGCGTGACGTGGCGAAAGAGGCCGGGGTTTCGCTGAGCACGGTTTCGCTAGTGGTCAACAAGACGGGCTACGTGTCCGACGACATGCGCGCGCGCGTCAAAGCCGCCATGAAAGAGCTCAATTACGTGCCCAACGAGCTGGCACGCAACCTGTACAAGAACCGCACGAACCTGGTCGGCGTGATCGTGCCGACCATCCGCCACCCCTTCTTTGCCACCCTTACCGCGCATCTGCAACGCGAGCTGGCCGCGCAAGGACTGCGCACCATGCTGTGCTCCACCGCCGACGCGGAAAACGGCGAGGTCGAATACGTGGACATGCTGCGCCGTCACATGATGGACGGCATCATCGTCTGCTCGCACACCACCCATCCGAACGATTACTGGACGTCCATCCACCGCCCCATCGTCGCCTTCGACCGTGTGCTGGGCGGCGGCATCGCGTCGATCGGCTCCGACCATGAGCAGGGCGGCCGGCTCATGGCGCACATGCTGGTCAACACCGGCGCGCACCACGTGGTGATGATCGGCGGCCCGCGCGACCAGTTCTTCGATTTGGCGGCGCGCAATGGAGACAGCCCGGACGATTTCGACCTGCACAAGACAACGTTCCCGGCCGTCCGCTACTACCTTACGTTGGAGCAGGAGCTGAAAGCGGCCGGCGTGCGGTACGAGTACGTCGAAGCCGGCAATGTGGAGGATTTCCAAGGGTATAAGAACGCGGTGAATGCTGTGCTCAACAGTATGCCGGTGGACGGCGTCGATGCCGTGGTCAGCTCCGATATCGGTGCCGCGCTTTGCGTGCGCGAAGCGATGCGGAGGCATATTTCGATTCCGCGCGACCTGCAGATCATCGCCTACGACGGCACGTATCTGACCGACCTGGCCGGTATGAAAATGACCGCGGTGGCGCAGAATTTCGACAAAATCGCGCAGGTCGCGGTCGGCAATATCGTTCGTGCGATCGCCAAGGAAGGGGATGCCAAGGCAGATACGACAAGCGCCACGGGACGCAAGCCGTACGAGCCGGACGTGCTGATTCCCGTGACGCGCAAACTGGGCGATACCACGCGCTAAGCGGGCCGTATCGCCCATCATTGGACGGGCCGTTTTACCTGCTAAGCGGGTCGTTTCGCCTTATTCGTAATCGCCGGTCGGACCGATCTTCAACGCGTCCTCGTGCGTGCGGCCCGAATGGATCGCATCGTTGATCGCCTGGATCTCCGTCGCATCCACGGCAAGTGCGCGCCCGTCGATCGCGCTGATCGGAATCGACCATCCGCCGTGCGTCATGTACAGGCTGTCCGCTTCGCGCAGCTCGGCGATCGGCAGCTTCCTGTACTCCGCCTTCTTGCCCTCTTCGAGCGCCCAGGCGAACATTTCGCGCTGTGATGTGCCGTTCAGAATACCGATGCGCGGGTCGGGCGTGACGAACGTATCGCCATAGCGTGCCACAATCGACGAATTCGGGCATTCCATCGTGTAGCCGTCCTCCGTGAACAGAATCGCGTCGCCGACGCCACGGCGGGCGCATTCGCGGTGCACGGCGCAGTTGAACGCGTAGCTCAGCGTCTTCGCGCCGTTGAGCAGCCACGGGGCGCGTGCGGTGATGTCCGACGGGTAGCCGCGCGTCATCGAAGCCATGGTGATCGGCTCCAGCGAATGCAGCGTGCCCTTCGCGTCAAGGAAGATGTAGACGGTCGGCGTGCGGTCGGCCGCCTTGCCCACGCCGGTGTCCGGATCGAGACCACGGGAGACGATGATGCGCAGCATCGGACCGGGTTCCGGATCGTCATACTGGTCGATGACCAGCTGGACCGCGCGGGTGAGCGCGGGAATGTTCGGCTCGGGCATGTCCACCAGGCGGGCGGAATTGGCGAGACGCTTCAGATGGTTCTCCAACGAAACCGGGAAACCCTTCCATACCGTGGTCGCTTCGAAAATGCCGTCGCCACGCAGTGCGCACAAATCGAACGCGTTGATGATGGGGCTTTCCGGATCGACGAAACGAACCAGATCCGCGTCGGGCGCCACGCCTGCGCCTCCGAATAGCGTCTTGCCGTTACCGACTGCCAGAACGATCGAACTCATGGGAACCTCTCTTCCGCGCTCCGCGTCTTTTGATTGCCGCTTTATTGCTGTTGCGCTGTTGTGTTGCGTCAGCGTTCGCGTGCGTCTTCGGCGTCCAACCTAACCATGGTTTGTTTCCACTTGGCACCGCCAATTTGCAATGCGGAAACATACGCGTCATGAATCGCGCGGCTTCCGTAACGTTCGGCGACCAAGGTGAGGGAAAGCGACTCTGAACGTCCGTTTCTGCGGAATCTGATTTCGGGGTTCGTCGGCAGTTCGTTCGGAAAAGGCCGGACGGCGGCCGACGGGAAAGGTGAGCGCAATGGTGGATGGGATGTCCGATATGGGAACAACCGAACTTGGCGCGGCGAGCACGCCCGAACAGGCGCGCGCCGCGTTCCGTGACGGCCTGGTCCGCCCGACCTGCGGCATCGCGCAAGGCTACGCGCAGGCGAATCTGATGATTCTGCCCAAGGAGCAGGCATTCGATTTTCTGCTGTTCGCGCAGCGCAATCCCAAACCCTGCCCGCTGCTGGAAGTGATGGAGCCGGGCGTCACCGCACTCGTCACCGCGCCGGGCGCCGACATCCGTACCGACGTGCCGTTGTACCGCGTGTGGAAGCGTGGCGAACTGGTAGCCGAAGTGCCCGATATTCGCGAGTATTGGCGATCCGATTTGGTCACGTTTGTGATTGGCTGCAGTTTCACATTCGAGTTTCCGCTGATGGAGGCGGGCGTGCCGGTGCGGCACATCACGGCAGGCCGCAACGTGCCGATGTACGACACGTCGATCGAGTGCCGTTCGGCCGGCGCGTTCCATTCGACGATGGTAGTGTCGATGCGTGGCATTCCGTCTACGCAGGTGGCCGACGCATGCCGGATTTCCGGCTATTACCCGTCCGTGCACGGTGCCCCCGTATGTGTGGGCGACCCGTCCGCGATCGGCATCGACGACATCATGCATCCCGACTATGGCGATGCCCCCGTGTTGGAGCCGGGCGATGTGCCGGTGTTCTGGGCGTGCGGCGTGACCCCGCAGGCCGCGGTGATGGCGTCCAAACCGGAATTCGCGATCACGCACGCGCCGGGGCACATGTTCATCACCAGCAAACGCGATTTGGAATACATGGTGTGAGGCCGAGCGGCAGGTTGCGGGGCGCGGCATGAGATGCGTGCTGCGGCGACTGCGGCAGAAGGAATGTTGCGGCGGCGGAACACTACGACAGTGAAACGACGGAAAGGCGACGGAAGGAATGGAAACGATGGCTGTGCAGGAAACAGACGGAAGGCAGACGGCTATGCGAATCGATATGAACAGCGATATGGGCGAAAGCTTCGGTCGTTGGACGCTCGGCGACGACGAGGCGCTGCTCGACGTGGTTTCCAGCGCGAACGTGGCGTGCGGCTTCCATGCGGGCGACCCGTCCGTCATGCTGAGAACGTTGTCATACGCGGCGTCGCGGGGGGTAATGGTCGGGGCGCATGTGGCGTACCGCGACCTGGCCGGATTCGGGCGCCGCTATGTGGACGAGTCCCCCGACGAGCTCAAGGCGGACGTGATGTACCAGATCGCCGCGTTGGAAGGCATGGCGCGGTCGGTCGGCGCGCAGGTGCGGTACGTGAAACCTCATGGCGCGCTGTACAACCGAATCGTCCGCGACGAATCGCAGGCCGCCGCCGTGGTCGAGGCTATCCGCAGCGTGGACGCATCGCTGGCGATACTGACGCAGCCGGGCGCCGTGGTCGGCCGCCTGGCCGCGCAGGCCGGGCTTCGTGTGTTCCACGAGGCGTTCGCCGACCGCGCGTACAACGTGGACGGCACGCTGGTGTCGCGCCGTTTGCCGGATGCAGTGATCGCCGATCCGGCCGAAGTGGCGGCGCGCGTGCTGCGCATGGTGTGCGAGCATGAGGTGGTGGCAATCGACGGCACCGTGGTGCCGCTCAACGCCGATTCCGTCTGTGTGCATGGCGATTCGCCCTCGGCTGTGGCGATGGCGCGTGCCGTCCGCGCCCGCTTGGAGTCGGAAGGCGTTGCGATACGCGCGTTCGCAGGCGACGCAGCCGCATCGGCCGCGCGGGATTAAGGCGGTGGCGACATGCGATTCCTGACCTGTGGCGCGGACGGCATACTCGTGGAGCTCGCCGATTTGGACGAGACCCTGCGGGTGTTCGCCGCGTTGCAGAGCGCCGTGAAACATGCCGTGGAACAAACTGCGGAATCGCCCGAGCGGGCCGCACAGCCGAGCACGACCTCCGTTTTCGCCGGCGTGAAACAACTCATTCCCGCTGCGCGCACCGTCTACGTCGCCTTCGATCCGCTGCTTTCGTCGCGTGTCGAACTGACCGCCGCGATTCGCGCGCTGAACGTTGCCGCCGACATGGAACGGCATTCCCGAATCGTTGAAATTCCGGTGATTTACGATGGCGAGGATATGGCGGACGTAGCCGACCTGCTGGGCATCTCCGTTGACGAGGTTGTGCGCCGGCATTGCGATACCGCCTGGTCCGTGGCATTCGTCGGCTTCGCGCCCGGTTTCGCATACCTGACCGGCGGCGACCCGATATTCGATGTGCCACGCCGCAAAGTGCCACGGCTGAGCGTGCCCGCGGGCGCGGTGGGGCTTGCCGGCACGTTTTCCGGCGTGTATCCGCGCGTCAGCTCGGGCGGCTGGCAGTTGCTGGGCCACACGGAAACGCCGATGTGGGACGAGCGGGCCGACCCGCCCGCGCTGTTGCAGCCCGGCGACACCGTGCGTTTTACGCCCGTGCGTGACGCCGTTTCCGGCGGTTCGGCTTCTGTTTCTGCCTCTGTGTCCGATTCCGTTCAAGTTTCGCAGGCGCCAGATTCCATGTCCGTCTCGGCCTCGACTCCGGCTCTCGAAGTCCTCCGCTCGGGCCTGCTCACCACCTTCCAAGATGATGGCCGTGTCGCCGCGAACATGGGCGTGACCGGTTCCGGCGCCGCCGATCGCACGTCTTCCCACTTGGCCAACGCACTGGTCGGCAACCCCGCTAATACCCCCGTGTTGGAAATCACCGGTGGTGGCGTGCGCATGCGTGCCATCGGCAGTGTGGTCGTGGCGGTGACGGGCGCTTCGGCGGATGTGACGATTACCGGAAGCCGGCAATCGCAAGATAGTCAAGGCGGCTCAAACGGCACGTTCACCCCAAATTCCCCCGGTGGATGCAGTGGCCGGACCGTCTTGAACGCATCGAACGATGCCGCCGACCGCACCACAATCGCCATGCAACAACCGGTTCTGCTGCGTGACGGGGACGTGCTGTCAATCGCCCCGCCGACCAGCGGCCTGCGCGATTATGTGGCCGTACGCGGCGGTTTCGGCGTCGCGACAACCCTCGGTTCGGCTGCAACGGACACGATGAGCGGCATCGGCCCGCGCCCGATCGCAGCCAAACAGCGGCTCGCCATACGTACCGCGTCCACGGCGTGCGATGCCGGCGTCGGCCTGCCGCAGCCATGGCCGACCGACCTGCCGAAACCCGGCAGACCTACGGATTTATACGTGCGATTGGGACCGCGCGACGACTGGTTCACCGCAGCCGGCCTGTCCGCATTCCTGACGCAAACGTGGACAGTGACCGCGCAGTCGAACCGTGTTGGCCTGCGACTTTCGGGAGCGGCACCCGTGGAACGCACCGACACGCGCGAACTGGCCAGCGAGGCCACGCCATCCGGCGCAATCGAAGTGCCGACCAGCGGACAACCGGTCATTTTTCTGCGCGACCAGCCTGTAACCGGCGGATATCCGGTAATCGCCGTGCTTGAACCGGAATCGTTGGACGTGGCCGGGCAGTTGCCACCAGGCGCATGCGTCCGCTTCCACGTCGTTTCCGCCCATGCCACGTCTACTCCGCAACCTGCGTACCCCACCAAGGAGGTTCGATAATGCCATCCGCATCGACTGCACCATCCGCAACGGCGCTCCCATCCCCGTCGCCATCATTGTCGTCGCCATCGCCCGCAACCCCGAAACTACGACGCATCCTCATCGCCAACCGTGGCGAAATCGCCATGCGCGTCATCCACGCCTGCCATGACACCGGCCGCATCGCCATCGCCGCCTATGCCGACCCCGACGCGGACGCGCTGTTCGTGCACGCCGCCGACGAGGCCTACGCACTGGGCGGATCCGACGCGCAAAGCACGTATCTCAACATCGCGGCCATCGTGGAAACCGCGCACAAGGCGCATGTCGACGCCGTCCACCCCGGGTACGGTTTCCTTGCCGAAAACGCGGAATTCGCGCAGGCGGTCATCGACGCCGGCATGACGTGGATCGGTCCGCAGCCCGCCACCATCCGCGCGCTCGGCTCGAAAGTCGAAGCGCGCCGCATCGCGGCCGAAGTCGGCGCGCCCATGGCCCCCGGCACCACGGAACCGGTGCACGACCCCGCCGAAGTCATCAAGTTCGCCAAGGAACACGGCCTGCCACTGGCCATCAAAGCCGTCTACGGGGGTGGCGGTCGAGGTCTGAAAGTGGTGCACCGGCTGGAAGACGTGCGCGAGGCGTTCGTATCCGCCACGCACGAGGCCGAGCTGGCGTTCGGCAACGGCGACTGCTTCATCGAACGATTCCTCGCCCGCCCGCGCCACGTCGAAGTGCAGATCCTCGGCGACGGCGCGGGCAACGTTGTGGCCGTCGGCACGCGCGACTGCTCGCTGCAGCGCCGCAATCAGAAACTCATCGAAGAGGCACCAGCGCCGTTCCTACCCCCTGAAACCACCCGGGCGCTGGAAGACGCGGCCGTCGCCATCTGCTCCCGTGCGCACTACGAAAGCGCCGGAACCGTTGAGTTTCTGGTCGATCCGGACGGCACGATGTCGTTCATGGAAGTCAACACGCGTATTCAGGTCGAACACCCCGTCACAGAAGAGGTGGCCGGCGTCGATCTGGTGGCCGCTCAGCTGGCGATCGCCGAAGGCGCGCATGTTACCGACATTCCCGGCTTGGAACACGGCACCCCCGTTCCGCATGGGCATGCGATCGAGTTCCGCATCAACGCGGAGGATCCATCCCTTGGTTTCGTACCGTTCCCCGGCATCGTCGAGCGGCTGAACGTGCCGACCGGACCGGGCATCCGCTTCGATCCCGGCGTTGCGCAAGGCGGCGCGATTCCGGGGCAGTTCGATTCGATGATCGCCAAACTGATCGTCTCCGCGCCGTCGCGTTCGGCCTGTCTGACGCGCGCCCGCCACGCATTGGATGAGCTGGCGATTGCCGGCGTGCCAACGGTCCGCAAATTCGACCAGGCCGTGCTCGAACAGCCAGCTTTCGTGGCGACGGACGGCGATTTCGGCGTCTACACGCGCTGGATCGAAGAGGAATTCCTGCCTTCCGTGGACGTGCGCACGCTGGCCGACGGCAAACCGGGTCGCCGGGCCGCAGCGCCCGAACCGGTGGAAAGCTGGGTCGAGGTCGATGGCAAACGCGTGCGATTGGGCCTGCCCGCTTCGCTCGCCTCCGTCGCCGCGCTGGGCGCGGGGCTGGCCGGATTGGCTGGAGCCGGCGCAACGGGGAGCCCTGCCCTCACGTCCGATTCTGGCGAATCGGTCATCCAAGCCCTGCTGAACGCCTATCAAAAGTCCGTTCCAGCAGGATCGGGCACGCAGATCGCCGCAAACTCGGATATCGCAAGCACCCAAGACACCCCTATCGAATCGACCATCACCGGCACGGTCGTCCGCTGGCTCGCCGATGATGGCGCGCACGTTGAGGAAAACGAGCCGATCGTCGTACTCGAGGCGATGAAGATGGAAATCGAAATCACCGCCCCCGTTGCCGGCATACTGCACCGATCGGCGCAGGTCGGCGACACCGCGCAATACGGCGACCCCCTCGGCGCCATCAGTTAACGCGGCGGCCGGCTGACACGGCTGCCGGCCGTCGGGTGAACCGCACGCCCCTTACGCGCAACGCATCGCAATCGCAAAAACAAAACCCAGACCACGGAAGGAACGCAACATGAGCATGCTGGATTGGCGGTATTATCCGAAAATCGCGCGTATCGCACGCATGGCGGGAGCCGACGTCGGACGCGGTTCCGAAACGTTGATGACGTATTCGCGCGGCGATTTGTTCCGATCCGCACGCCACTTGTCGGGCAGCAAGGAAGGTCGGCCCGCCCGCGCGCTGGTGGTCACCGGCTTCTACATTCCGAAGGCCGCGCAACCCGCTGCGGAAACGGACGGCCCGTTGGGTGCGCTGGAAGTATGCATGGCATTGCGTGCGATTGGCGGCGACGCATGGCTGGTCAGCGACGAATGCTGCGCGCCGGTGATTCGCCCGTCCGCATTGGGTTTCCTGCCGGACGACCACGTGCTGATCGCGCCGAATGCCAATCCCAAGGGCGGTTTTGACGCCTGGCTCAACGGCGTCATCGACCTTGCCAAAACCGAACATATCGATACGCTCGTCTACATCGAACGCGTCGGGCCGGCGCGCGACGGCAGCCCGCACAACATGCGCGGCATCGACATCACCGAATGGACCGCGCCGCTGAGCCAGCTCACGCTGCTCGGCCTGCACACGATCGGCGTGGGCGACGGCGGCAACGAGATCGGCATGGGCCGTGTGGAGGACTACGCCATCGAAGGGGTGGTCGACCACGGCGAGAACATCGCCTGCACGGTGCCGACCGACCAGCTGGTGGTGGCCGGCACGTCGAATTGGGGCGCGCACGCGCTTGTCTGTGCGATGCGCGCGTTGGGCAGCAACGCCGTCGACCCGTATCTTGAACCGACGTGGCAGGAGCGCGTGCTGGACGTGATCGTCGAATACGGCGGCCTCGACGGCGTGCATATGACGAACGTGGCGACCGTCGACGGCCTCGAACCCGACCGTTACTTTAAGCAGGTCGGCCAGCTTACGGACTGCGCCCGCAGCTGAAGTCCTGTGCCCAAGGCTGAGGGCCCTGCGTTCGCGGCTGCCCCCGCATGTCCGTCGTTTTCGAATCGGGCGCCGGAGACATGCGCCGCGATTCGGCCGAAAGCCGGTTCGACACGCCCGAACACCGGTTGCGGTTTTGGTGTCGAGCCCCATTTTGCGGTAATATCGAACCGGTTCGACACAACCGTGGGAATGGCCGTAAGGACTCCCGCGAAGAATCTCGCAACGACTTTTTGGAACCGAAGGAGGCTCCATGAAAAACAAGGTGCAGCTCATCACTTACGCCGACCGCCTTGGCGACGGCACCATCAAGTCGATGACCGACATTCTGCGCACCCGCTTCGACGGCGTGTACGACGGCGTTCACATCCTGCCGTTCTTCACCCCGTTCGACGGCGCCGACGCAGGCTTCGACCCGATCGACCACACCAAGGTCGACGAACGTCTCGGCAGCTGGGACGACGTCGCCGAACTCTCCAAGACCCACGACATCATGGTCGACGCCATCGTCAACCACATGAGCTGGGAATCCAAGCAGTTCCAGGACGTGCTGGCCAAGGGCGAGGAGTCCGAATACTATCCGATGTTCCTCACCATGAGTTCCGTGTTCCCGAACGGCGCCACCGAAGAGGACCTGGCCGGCATCTACCGTCCGCGTCCGGGCCTGCCGTTCACCCACTACAAGTTCGCCGGCAAGACCCGCCTCGTGTGGGTCAGCTTCACCCCGCAGCAGGTGGACATCGACACCGATTCCGACAAGGGCTGGGAATACCTCATGTCCATCTTCGACCAGATGGCGGCTTCCCACGTCAGCTACATCCGTCTCGACGCCGTCGGCTACGGCGCCAAGGAAGCCGGCACCAGCTGCTTCATGACCCCGAAGACCTTCAAGCTGATCTCCCGTCTGCGTGAGGAAGGCGTCAAGCGCGGCCTGGAAATCCTCATCGAAGTGCACTCCTACTACAAGAAGCAGGTGGAGATCGCCTCCAAGGTCGACCGCGTGTACGACTTCGCGCTGCCGCCGCTGCTCCTGCACTCGCTGAGCACCGGCCACGTCGAACCCGTCGCCCACTGGACCGACATCCGCCCGAACAACGCCGTCACCGTGCTCGACACGCACGACGGCATCGGCGTGATCGACATCGGCTCCGACCAGCTCGACCGCTCGCTCAAGGGCCTGGTGCCGGATGAGGACGTGGACAACCTCGTCAACACCATCCACGCCAACACCCACGGCGAATCCCAGGCAGCCACCGGAGCCGCCGCATCCAATCTCGACCTCTACCAGGTCAACAGCACCTACTATTCGGCGCTCGGGTGCAACGACCAGCACTACATCGCCGCCCGCGCGGTGCAGTTCTTCCTGCCGGGCGTGCCGCAGGTCTACTATGTCGGCGCGCTTGCCGGCAGGAACGACATGGAGCTACTGCGTAAGACGAATAACGGCCGCGACATCAACCGCCATTACTACTCCACCGCGGAAATCGACGAGAACCTCAAGCGTCCGGTCGTCAAGGCCCTGAACGCGCTCGCCAAGTTCCGCAACGAGCTCGACGCGTTCGACGGCACGTTCTCGTACACCACCGATGACGACACGTCCATCAGCTTCACCTGGCGCGGCGAAACCAGCCAGGCCACGCTGACGTTCGAGCCGAAGCGCGGTCTCGGTGTGGACAACACTACGCCGGTCGCCATGTTGGAATGGGAGGATTCCGCGGGAGACCACCGTTCGGATGATCTGATCGCCAATCCGCCTGTCGTCGCCTGACGGAAAATTTCTTGCGATTACGTATTTTCTTGCGATTACGTACGGCCTTGCGATTGCGTTCCACCTTGCGGTCGCGCACCCGGTCCGTCGCACCCGGTCCGTCGGGCGGACGGCAGTGGCCGCACGTGTTGGTATCGTAAGTTGCGTTGAAGAATCGCCCGAATGCGCTGAAGCAATGCGTCCGGGCGATTTTCGTATGTGTCGCTCGTAGCGGGCGGGCGCATGCGTAGAGTATCGAAGCACATGAAACGCGACAAGCAGAAAACGCGATAAGCCAAGAAAACAGCAGATATGACCGAAGACAATCAGAATAACGAATTCAAACCGCAGCCGCTGCCCGGCCAGGTGTTCATCCGCCCGGGCATCGACGATCGCCCCGATTATGAGAAGACCCTGACTCCCGAAGCGAAGGCGGCCATGCGCCGGCTGTCGGTGCAGCAGCATCCGCGTATTCCGGAAGCGTCCAACGAGCGTCCGGAAACCCAGGCCGCGCGCATCGCATCGGAAGGTGGAGCGCCCCTAACCGCGGCCGCGCATCTTGACGTGGCTGTGCCGAACCTCGAATCGTCCTTCCTCGACCTGCGCGACCCGATGACCGCTCCGGACGGCACCAGGCCGACCGCAATGCAGGCCAACCGGCTCGTTGCGGGTTTTGCGCTTGGCTCAATGCTGCTGTCCGCTCCGATGGCGGCGTTCAACACGGTGCTCATTCCGCAAACCGTCAGCCGTTTGTCGGGAATCAACCGCGTCACGGATTTGGCGATGCTCGTCATCGCAGGTGCCATCATGACGTTCCTGCTGAACGCATGCATCGCCGTCGGTTCCGACCATTCCTACTGCCGGTTCGGGCGCCGTACGCCATGGATCGTCAGCGGCAGCGTATTGGCGGCTATCTGCATGGCGATTCTTTCCGCATGCGATTTTCTCCCGTGGGCCGTGTTCTTCTGGCTGGCCACGCAGGCCGCGTATGCGATGGCGGCCATACCGTTCGCCGCCGCGTTCGGCGAACGTGTGCCTGACAAGTTCCGCGACCGCGCCGATTCGTGGCACGGCAAGGGGCTGGCGCTTGGCCAGCTGGTCGGCGTCGCCGTGGCTGTTGCGCTGACGCCGCATGCCGGTGGCGAAGGTTGGGATGGCACTACGGGTTTCGCGATGCTGGTATTCGCGGGTTGGCTTGTCGTCGCGGCCGTCGTTACGCTGTTGGTACTGCCGTTCGAAGGGGCCAGCAGCTACCTGCCGCGTAGGGATGTTGAGAAAGGCGATTTCTTCTCGCAATACCGTCCGCCGCAGAACGCGCCGAAGTTTTCTGTGGCATTCGCGGCCCGCATGTTCGCCGTTGCGGCCACAGCCGGAATCGCCGTATATCAGTGGTATCTGGCGCCGAATATCGTCGGCAATACCGATGAGGCCGGTTTGTTCGGCATTGCCGGTGCCGGATCGGTGGTTGTGGTCATGGCCATCTGCACGTTTGTCGGTGCTTTGATTGCGGCGTTGCTGCTTGGCCGTGTCGTCAGCCTGTTTGGTGATCTGCGTATTCCGGCCGTCGCGTCCGCCGTGTTGTTCATGGTCGCTGCGCTGCTGCCGTTGCTGATGGACGACGGTTTCCTGGCGGTTGCGCTGTACGCCCTGCTTGCCGGCTTCGCATACGTGGTGTTCGATGGCGCCAGCCAAAGCTTGGATCTTGCGATGCTGCCGGATGTGCGTTCCGTGGGCCGATCGCTTGCCGCTTATAGTCTGGCCAATACGTTCGGCACGATACTGGGCGTCGCTGCCTGCGCCGCGGTGATTGTGGCGACCGGTGCCACCGTGCTGATCTTCGCTGTCGCCACTGTTTCGATGCTGTTGGCGGGTCTGCTGACATTGCGGTTGAAATCGCAACAATGACGGCGACTATGACAGTGCTAGATCGCCAATGATTGGAAAATAAAGCGAAACGGCGCGTCCACATAGTGAACCTTTAGTGGATAGGGGAGATGGACGCGCCTATGTTTACGGCTTAGTTCGAGCGGAAATCCCGCCCGGGGAAAAGACTTTGCGAAAGGAGGTTCGCCAAGATGAACGGAATGGTCGCACACGTACTGCTGTCCGCACGAATTATTATTCCGCTTTCGTTGGCGGACTGATTCGAGCATAGCGGCTTCAATCCCTCGCCAACGAAGGCAGGGTTTGAGGCGCGCGTAACACACACGTTAATGGCCCTGCATGATGCGGGGTCTTTTTGTTGCAGCCCACAAGGCAGACGCAGCGAAAACCTTTTGAAGCCGGCCGGCATAGCGCACAACAGAAAACAGAAAAACTACAAACAACATCGTTATCGGCGGAAGTTGGGAGCCGGTAGCAGGACGTACAGGGAGTACATCAATGAGTACAGTCGAAGCGGCCGCTGGCAAAGCGCAGGCGATGGTCCGCGATTCGGTCAAAACCGTGATCGCAGCATCCATGGTCGGCACCGCCATCGAGTTCTACGACTTTTACGCATACGGCACCGCCGCTGCGAATTATTTCCCGAAGGTGTTCTTCGGAGACACCACCAATCCGACCGTCGCGCTGCTGGCCAGCCTGCTGACCTTCGCCATCGCGTTCATCGCCCGTCCGCTGGGCTCGTTGGTGTTCGGCCACTTCGGCGACCGTATGGGCCGCAAGACCACGCTGGTGGTCTCCCTGCTCACCATGGGCATTGCCACCTTCCTGATCGGCTGCCTGCCGACCTACAACCAATGGGGTGTCGCGGCCGTCGCCGTGCTGTGCCTGTGCCGTTTCGTGCAGGGCATCGGCCTTGGCGGCGAATGGTCCGGCGCCGCGCTGGTGGCCACCGAGAACGCTCCGGAAGACAAGCGCGCGCTGTACGGCTCCTTCCCGGAGCTGGGCGCCCCGATCGGCTTCTTCCTGTCGAACGGCACCTACTTCCTGCTGGAGACCTTCAACGACAATGACGCGATGCTTGCCTGGGGCTGGCGCGTGCCGTTCCTGCTGTCCTCCATCCTCGTGATCGTCGGCCTCGTCGTCCGCGTCCAGATGGAGGAGACCCCGATCTTCCGTATGGCCCAGGAGCAGAAGAAGGTCGTCAAGTCCCCGCTTACCGAAGTGTTCAAGAAGAGCTGGAAGGAAGTCATCCAGGCCACGTTCCTGGTGGCCGTCACCTACACGCTGTTCTACACGCTGGCAACCTGGTCCCTCGCTTGGGGCACCAAGACCGTCGAGCAGGGTGGTGGCAACCTGGGCTTCACCAACCAGGAGTATCTGCTCATGCTGATGATCGCCGTCTGCGTGTTCGCCGCGTTCATCGTGATCTCCTGCGTGAACGCCGACAAATTCGGCCGCAAGCGCGTGATCATCATCTCCTCCTGCTGCCTTATCGCGTTCGCCCTGCTGTTCCCGTTCCTGCTTGACCCGGCGGTCGTCGGTCAGCGCAACTTCGCCACCAACCTGCTGTTCCTGTGCATCGGCTTCGCTCTGATGGGTACCGCGTTCGGTCCGATCGGCGCCTTCCTGCCGGAACTGTTCGACGCGAACGTGCGTTACTCCGGCTCCGGCATCGGCTACAACCTGGCTGCCATCGTCGGCGCGGCCTTCGTGCCGACCATCGCCACTTGGCTGTCCCATCATTGGGGCGTGCATTCCGTGGGCCTGTACCTCGGTGTGATGGCCCTGTGCTGCCTCATCGCGGTGTTGAGCTGCAAGGAAACGAAGAACGTCGACTTCACCAAGTGACGCCGACCGGCTTGCCGGGCTGCTTCGCTTGGGGTGGCTCGGAGCCTTAGAAAAAACGTTTGACGTGAATATAGCCACTATGTGAACGCCAACAGACATCATAAAGAAAGCGGTACTAGAACAGTTCCGCAGGAGAGGCGGAGTGGTTCCTCGGACACAATCCGGGGGGAGCAACATCCTAGGAATCACTCGCCGTGATAACAACCGAAAAAAAGAATAGAAAATAGCGAGTTTGTTCGGAAAAAGCAAGTTCCGAATCGCAAAAAACAATAAAGGAGCGCCAATTATGGCAGCAACTATCTGGTACGAAAAGGACGCCGATCTGTCCGTGTTCGATGGCAAGAAGGTGGCCATCCTCGGTTACGGTTCCCAGGGCCACGCCCATGCGCTGAACCTGCGCGATTCCGGCGTCGACGTCGTCGTCGGCCTGCGTCCTACCTCCAAGTCCGTGGAGTATGCCAAGGAGCAGGGCCTTGAGGTCAAGCCTGTTGCCGAGGCCGTTGCCGAAGCCGACGTGGTGATGATCCTGCTGCCTGACCAGTACCAGGCCGCCGTGTACAAGAAGGACGTCGAGCCGAACCTGAAGCCGGGCGCTGCTCTGGCCTTCGCTCACGGCTTCAACATCCACTACGGCTACATCAAGCCGTCCGAGGACCATCCGGTCTTCATGGTCGCCCCGAAGGGCCCGGGCCACATCGTGCGTCGTGAGTACGCCGCTGGCCGTGGCGTCCCGGTCGTCGTGGCCGTCGAGCAGGATCCGGATGGCAAGACCTGGCCGCTGTGCCTGGCTTACGCCAAGGCTCTGGGCGCGCTGCGTGCAGGCGCCATCAAGACCACCTTCACCGAGGAGACCGAGACCGATCTGTTCGGCGAGCAGGACGTCCTCATGGGTGGCATCAACCACCTGTGCGATATGGGCTTCGATGTGCTGACCGAGGCTGGCTACCAGCCGGAGATCGCCTACTTCGAGGTGTTCCACGAGCTGAAGATGCTGGTCGACCTGGCCAACGAGGGTGGCCTGAACAAGGCCCGTTGGTCCTGCTCCGACACCGCCCAGTACGGCGACTACACCTCCACGGTCATCACCGAGGAGACCAAGAAGCGCATGCAGTACCAGCTCAAGCGCATCCAGGACGGTTCCTTCGCCAAGGAGTTCATGGATGACCAGGCCGCTGGCGCTCCGAAGTTCAAGAAGCTGCAGGAAGAGTACAGCCACCCGCACCTGGAGACCGTTGGCCCGAAGCTGCGCGCCATGTTCTCCTGGAACAACCAGGTGGACGCCGATGCCGATATGGCCGAGTCCTTCAACGGCAAGATCGCTCGTACCCAGGTTCAGTGAGATTGCTTCGCTAGCTGCATAAGCTATTTAGCGAATTAGAAAGCGTCGCCCGCTTCATGCGGACGGCGCTTTTTGCATATCGTCGTGCGTGCGACGGTTGCGTACGTTCCGGCATAACGAAAGGCCGCCACCCAACTTGGGCGGCGGCCTTCAATCGCAGTTAATGCGATTAATCGCAATGAATGCGAGACGTTACTCAGCCACGGGCGATCTTGCCGGTGAAAGTGGCCATGTCAGCGTCGTCATCCTTGCCGTTGTTCCAAGAGAACATGGCGCGCAGCTTCGGGCCAACGCTCTCGATACGCACGTTGCCGTATTCTTCCTGCAGCTTCTTGAACTTCGGAGCGCCGGCGTCCTGATCGTCGATGAACTCCTTGGCGAAGGAGCCGTCCTGGATGCGCTTCAGGTGGTACTGCATGCGCTCACGCACGTGCTCGTCGATGCAGGTGTTGGTGTAGTCGCCGTACTGGGCGGTGTCGGAGCAGGACCAACGAGCCTTGTTCAGGCCACCCTCGTTCATGAGGTCGACGAGCATCTTCAGCTCGTGGCAGACCTCGAAGTAAGCGATCTCCGGCTGGTAGCCAGCGTCAGTGAGGACCTCGAAGCCCATTTCAACGAGCTTGTTCACGCCGCCCATGAGCACGTTCTGCTCGCCGAACAGATCGGTCTCGGTCTCTTCGGTGAAGGTGGTCTTGATGGCGCCTGCGCGCAGGGCGCCCAGAGCCTTGGCGTAAGCCAGGGTGATGTCCCAAGCGTCGCCGCGCGGATTCTGTTCGACGGCCACGACGACCGGGACGCCACGGCCGTTGGCGTACTCACGACGCACGATGTGGCCCGGGCCCTTCGGGGCGACCATGAAGACCGGGTGGTCCTCGGTCGGCTTGATGTAGCCGTAGTGGATGTTGAAGCCATGAGCGAAGGCGACGGCGGCGCCCGGCTTGATGTTCGGTTCGATGTCGTTGGCCCAGATGGTGCGCTGGTACTGATCGGGAGCCAGAATCATGATGATGTCGGCCTCGGCGGCGGCTTCCGGAACGGACTTGACTTCCAGACCCTGCTCCTTGGCGTGCTCGACGGACTTGGAGGTCGGGCGCAGGCCGACGACGACGTCGACGCCGGAATCGCGCAGGTTCAGCGCATGGGCGTGGCCCTGGGAACCGTAACCGATGATGGCAACCTTCTTGCCTTCGAGGACCGAGAGATCTCCATCGTTCTCATACCAAATTTGTGCAGCCATTGTACTTGGCACTCCTTTTGTGTAGTGGGGTGAACGCTTGGAAAGCGTTCGGGTTTCTACCATTCGCAGATGAAATTCGTGGTTTCGTGCATGGATTTTGTCCTGCAAACTGGGGTCCATCCTACCGGAGCGGCTGTTTTGGTACGTATCCAGTCCACAAAGTGAGCCGCGAAATCGTAAAAAATTCGTCGCGGCGCAATCGTGATACCTTTCCTGCGAAACCCCTACGGAAGCGACGTTTCGGGCCGTTGGAATGTTGTTTCCGTTGGGAATTGCGATTAAGCCCCTACCGAAGCGACGTTTCAATCGCTGAAAATGACGTTTGTGTGGGCAAGCATGTGCTTATTTAGGTGACGCTTCATGCATTTTGGTAGGAAAGTGGCTTAGGATAGGCACGTAGGATTGTTTGATGAGGAAGCTGAAGCAATGGTCACTGCGACGGGGATTGCGCCTGGTTCCGAAATGACGGCGCAGATGGAGCAGGTGGAGGAGCGTAATGTCTCGGGCGTGCTGCATATCGCCTCGATCTTCGCCTCGCACATGGTATTGCAACGCAACAAGCCCATTGCGGTGTTCGGCGCATTAGCTGCCGATTGCGCCGGTATGGAGGTTGTGGCGGAAATACACGACTTTGACGGCTCCCTGATTGCGCAGGAACATGCTTATTCTTCGCAGAACGTGGTCAACGGCTTTTCGCAGTGGCGCGTGATGCTGCCCGCGCAACCGGAAGGCGGTCCGTACACGCTTCGTATCGTCGCGGGCAATGATGCCATCGAATTCGACGACGTGCTTATCGGCGAAGTGTGGCTCGCCGGCGGCCAAAGCAATATGGAACTTGAGTTGCGTAACAGCGAGCATGCCGACGAAGCACTTGAGGATTGCGCCGATCCGCTGCTGCGTTTCTACAATGTGCCCAAAACCGGTGTCATCAATCGCAATGCGGAAAATACGTCGAGTTGGCAGGAATCATCGCCGGAAAACAGTGGTGTGATGAGTGCCGTCGCCTACTATTTCGCACGCAAGCTGCGCTCCGAACTCGACCCCGATCTGCCGGTCGGCATTGTCGACTGCTATATCGGCGGCACGTCGATCAGCTGCTGGATGAGCGAGGACGCACTCAATTCCAGCGATGCCGGCCGCGACTATCTGACGCGCTACCAGCGTGCGATCGCAGGCAAGACGCAACAGCAGTTCGAGCTGGAAACCAGCGAATGGCAGTCGCAGATGGACGCATGGAACGCGGCTGTGGAAACGGTGCGTCAGACCAATCCGAACGCAACGAGCAGCGAGTTGAGCGAACAGTGTGGCACCTGCCCGTGGCCGCCGCCGCTCACCCCTACATCGCAATGGCGTCCGTGTGGCCCCTTCCACGCCATGCTGGAACGTATCATGCCCTACTCGCTGGCCGGTTTCCTGTGGTATCAGGGTGAGGAAGACGAGCAATACAGCGGTTCCTACCGCGAGCTGCTCGGCATGATGATCGGCGAATGGCGTGCGCTGTGGAGCGAAAATCTGCCGTTCCTCATCGTGCAGTTGCCGCAATGGATCAACGGCAAGACGGCTGCGGACGGCAACGATCCGATGCGCTGGCCGGTGCTGCGTGAGGCCCAATGGGACGCCGCGCAGTCCATAGACAACGTGTACGCCATCTGCACGATCGACTGCGGCGAATACGACAACATCCACCCGCTGGACAAGCGCACGCCCGGCGAACGCCTTGCCAATTGCGCGCTGCGGCAAATCTACGGCATGGATCGCGTTCCGGTGCACGGCCCGACGGTGCTGGGCTTCCGATGCGACCCGAACGGCCGCGTACGCCTGTTCTTCCGCTATGCGCACGGTTTGCATTTCGAAGGCACCACGCCCGGCGGCGGCGACGACGATGATTTCGATGGCCAGCTGCCGACTTTGGTGCGCGTACCGGAACATTCCGGCTTCGAACTGGCCGGTTCCGACGGTATGTTCCACCCGGCGACCGCCGCGATTTTCGTGGATTGCGACATCGATGATCTCGTCAATTCCAGAGTGAACGTGGTCGATTACAACGCTACGGAATTCGGCATTCCGATTAACAGCCGCAGCATCGGCACGATTACGCTGGCGACTCCGGATGTGCCGGAGCCGATGGCGATGCGATACGCCTGGCGCAGTTGGGGTCCGGCTCCGCTGTTCAACGACGACGGCCTGCCCGCGCAGCCGTTCCGTCTGGACCTGACCGACCATACCTCCCCCGTCGAGTCCGCCGAGCCCGTCACCCCCGACGGCACCGCTGACTGAGGCCGTCGGTCTGGCCACGCCGGTCTAATCGCCCCGTCTAATCGCAAAAACGGCATTCCCATCCGGCTTTTGTTACCGTAACCAGCCGATTCGGGTAACAAAAGCCGGAAGAGGAGGCCGTTTTGTGTTTCTTGCGATTACTCAGCGGTTGCAGCAGCCGCGTCAACGATCACTGCCGCTTCTTCACCCCGTTCGCTGCCGGACTTGCCAAGCGCAAGCTGGGCGGCGGCGAACAGCACCGCCAGCCAGATGACGCCGGCGATCACGGCGATGCGATAGCTTGCGGAGAAGCACATGAGCACCACAACCAGCAGCATGAACGCGATCACCACATACGGCGTCACATTGGCGAACGGCAGCTTGAACGCGATCTTGTCGAGCGCTTCCTTGCCCTTCAGCCCCTTAAGTTCGGCCGGGCCATCGCCAGCCGCAACCATGCGACGGAACTTAATCTCCGTAACCATGATCATGATCCAGTTGATCGCAGCCGCGATCGTGGCGATCGACATCAGATAATTGAACGCGAATTCCGGCCATACGAACACAACGACAACGGCAATCGCAATAATTATCGCGGAAGTGATAACACCCCCGACCGGCACGCCTTTCTTGCTGAGCTTACCCAGGTAAGCCGGCGCGTTGCCCTGCTTTGCCAGCGAATACAGCATGCGGGAGTTGGCGTACAGGCCGGAATTGTAGACGCTCATCACGGCGGTCAGGCACACGAAATTGAGGATGCCGGCGGCCGCGTGCACGCCGACGGAATCGAAGATCTGCACGAACGGGCTGGAATCGCCGTCGATCTTGCTCCACGGAATCACCGCCATAATCACGCCGAGCGCGCAGATGTAGAAGACGAGAATACGCCAGATGATGCCGTTCGTGGCCTTCGGAATGGTGGTGCGCGGATTCTCGGTTTCGCCGGCGGTGATGCCGATGAGTTCGGTGCCGCCGAAGCTGAACATCACCACGACGAGCGCCATCAGCAGGCCGGTCCACGTGCCGTCGGCGTTGCGGGTCATCAGGCCGTGCGGCAGGAATCCGCCGTCCACGGTGAACCAGTTGGCGAAGCTCGCGCGAATGCCCGAAGCGGTCGGCACATTGGCGATGATCACATACAGGCCGCCGAGAATCATGGCCAGCACGGCCACGATCTTGATGATGGCGAACCAGAATTCGAATTCGCCGAACTTGTTCACGCCCATGAGATTCAGCGCCGCGATGGCCACGAGGAACACCGCCGCCGACACCCACTTCGGAATGTTCGGGAACCAGTAGTTCACGAACGAGCCGACCACGGCAAGCTCCACCATGGCCACCAGCACGTAGTTGAACCAGTAGTTCCAGCCGGAAATGAAGCCCGCTCGCCGTGACCAGTAGCGCGTCGCGTAGTAGCTGAACGCGCCAGCCTTCGGATCCTCGACCGCCATCTCGCTCAGAGCGCGCACGATCATGAAGATCGCGAGACCGCCGACGAGGTAGGCGAGCAGAATGGACGGGCCGGCCAGCTGGATGGATTCGCTGGAGCCGTAGAACAGGCCGGTGCCGATGGCGCCACCCAGCGCGATGAGCTGGATATGGCGGTTTTTCAACGATTTACGGAGCGTCGGCGGAACCGGCACGTCGTCGGTTCCACGCGGCTTCTTTGCGGCGGTGACGTCGCTCATGGAGATTTCCTCTTCTCTGTTTCCTTGCGATTGCGCGTTGTGCGTTGCGCTCGCTGCTTGCGTTGCGTGCTGTTGCACGCTTGCATGTGCTTGTTTTGCTTGCTTTTTTGCGATTCGCCCTTTGTGAGGGAACGTTTCCGATTGTAGCGGGAAGCGGCGGGCAAAGTGTTGGTTTGTTCGTTCCGGAATGTCTGGTTTGCTTAACGGGTTGTTTGGTTTAGAAGTTCGATTCGCGCGATTGCTGTGCGATTCGAACGCGCGATTTGGACACGTGTTGCGGATGTGCGGTTTGGCGCGTCTTTCCAAGCTTCATGGTGTTCAATGGAATGAGGGGCTACGAACGGAGGTCGACATGGCATTCGTCAAGGACATGCTGCGAATGTGGGCGCATTCGTGGAAAAGATTCATTTCCATCGCCATGATCACGTTGCTCGGTGTGGCCGTGCTCACCGGCATTTACGCGGGCTGCCGTGACGCGTTCCGCAGCACCGATCGCTTTTTCGACGCGCAGGGCCTGCACGACGTCCAGGTGCTGTCCACTGCGGGCCTGTCGAACGGCGATATCGCCGCGTTGCGCAAGGTGAACGGTGTTGCGAAAGTGCAGGCGGAACGGTCGCAGGAAGTGACGTTCGATTTGGACGGCCGCAAGTCGGCGACCATGCAGGAAATCGGCACGAACGGCATTGACCAGCCATACTTGCAGGAAGGGCGCATGCCGAAGAAAGCCGGCGAAATCGCGGTAACCAGGAAATTTATTCGCGATTCGGGCAAGCGTATCGGCAGCCGCCTCACCGTAACCCCCGAATCGGCTTCCTCCGATACTTCCGATACGAACGATACGAACGGTGCGGACGGCACGAATGAAACGAACGGCACGGACGAGGCGCCGAGCTTCCCGACCAAGCTCACCATCGTGGGCGTGGTGCTCGATCCGCAGAACCTGAGCAACCCGGACGGCTACTCCGCCATGACCTCGTTCCGTTCCACCGCCACCACCGACTACACGTTCTTCGCGCCGTCCGATGGCGTGACCGGCACCCTCTACACGTCCGCCACGCTGCTCGTCAAGGGTGGGGCCGCCGAAAGCACGTTCGACGAATCGTACGAAAACACCGTCAAGCAGGTGACCGACCGCATCGACGGCACCGTGAAAACCGACCGCCAGAAGGCCCGTCGGCAGGAACTGCTCGACGCGGGCAACAAGAAGATCGCCGACGCGCGTGCGGAAGCCGACAAGAAGTTCGCGGACGCGCAGTCGCAAATCGACGCGAATCGGCAGCAATTCAACCAGCAGGTCGACCAGATTGTCAGCATGCAGGCGGGCGCGGCAGCTGCGGGAGCTGCGGCAAACGGCGCGGCCG
Source organism: Bifidobacterium sp. MSK.17.10 (assembly GCF_019129655.1). Lineage (NCBI taxonomy): Bacteria > Bacillati > Actinomycetota > Actinomycetes > Bifidobacteriales > Bifidobacteriaceae > Bifidobacterium > Bifidobacterium sp. MSK.17.10. The sequence goes on from NZ_JAHOJD010000003.1 coordinate 134,295, forward strand.
CAGGTGCGGCGGCGGCCGCAGGTGCAACTACCCCCCAACTTGACGAAACCACGCGTGAAACAATGCGTGAAACCATCATCGCCGCTAGTCCCGAACTGACGCAAGCCAAGCAGCAGCTCGACCAGGCGCAATCGCAATTGAACGAGCAGAAGGCAAGTACCGAACATACGCTGAAAACCAAGGAAAACGAGCTGAAAACCAGCATTCCGCAAGTGCGCTGGTATGTGCAGGACCGGCAGTCGCTCGGGGGGTTCAGCGCGCTCAAATCCGACCTCGACTCCATCCAGTCGCTCGGCAACGCGTTCCCGATTGTGTTCCTGCTGGTGGCCGTGATGATGAGCCTGACCGCCATGGCGCGCATGGTCGAAGAGGACCGCTCGCTCATCGGCACGTACGTGGGGCTCGGCTACGGGCGGCTGGCGGTCGCGTCGCGCTACCTGCTGTTCGCGTTGCTCGCCTGCCTCATCGGCGGCGGCCTCGGCCTGATCGCCGGCTTCCTTGGCATTCCTGCGTTCCTGCTGGTCGTATTGCAAGGCATGTATGTGATGCCCGGCCTGCGGCTGGAATACGACTGGCTGTACGGCTCGCTCGGCATCGCGCTGTTCGTGGTCGGCGTGCTCGCCGCCACCATCTACGCGTGTGTGCAGGAAATGCGGCAGACGCCCGCCTCGCTGCTGCGTCCGAAAGCGCCGCGCGCCGGCTCGCGCATTCTGCTGGAACGGATTCGGCCGGTCTGGAATCGCATCGGCTTCCTCAGCAAAGTGACCGCGCGCAACATTTTCCGCTTCAAGTCGCGCCTCATCATGACGGTCGGCGGCGTCGCCGGCTGCACCGCGCTGATCGTCTGCGGCCTGGCCATCAACGACACCGTCGCAGACCTCGGCATCAAGCAATACCGCGACATCTACCAGTACGACCTGATGGTGGTTTCCGACGATTCGGACGCGTCGGCGATGCGCACGAAAGTCGCGTCAGACGGGCGCGTCACGTCATCGCTTGACGTGCGCATAGAATCGGGCGATTTGACGGTTGCGGGCAGTGGCGACGGTGACAGCGGCAAGGCCGGCAGCAGCGGCAGCGAAAGCATCCAGCTGGTCGCGGTGCCGGAAAAGCATCTGTCCGATTTGGGCGAAATGGTCACGTTGCAGCCGGTCTCGTCCGGCATGCTGGGCACGTCCGGCGTCGGCAAAACCGGTTCGCTGAAACTCGATGACGATGGCGTGATTGTCGCGCAGTCGGCGGCAAGCGCGCTGGGCGTCAAGGCCGGTTCCAAGGTGCGACTGACCAACGGCGACGGCGTGCAGGCCACGGCGAAGGTGAGCGCGGTGAATCGCAACCTCATCGGCTCGGATGTGTATGTAAGCGAAAACTACTACGCCAAGCTTTTCGACTCGAAAGACGCGAAGAACACCAAGAATTCCAAGAGTTCCGAGGATTCCGAGGCTCTGACGTGGAACGCCATGCTCGCCAAGCTTTCCGGCTCCGACACTTCGCAAACCGACTATGCGGAATCGCTCGAAGAGGACAGTTCGGTGATGAAGGCCGTAAGCTGCGCGCACATGGCCGACAGCTTCAAATTCGACCTCATGGGCGCGGTGGTGGCGCTGATCGTGGCGCTCGCTGGCGGTCTGGCGCTTGTGGTGCTGTTCACGCTCGCCAATACGAACGTGTCGGAACGCGTGCGCGAGATGGCCACGCTCAAGGTGCTTGGCTTCTTCGACCGCGAAGTGCACCATTACGTGAACCGTGAGATGATGATCCTCACCGTCATGGGCGTGATACTGGGCCTGCCGCTCGGCCGGCTCGTCGGCGGCATGCTGACGATGGCGCTCAACATGCCCTCGTTGTATTTCGAGGTGGAGGTCAAGCCGCTGAGCTACGTGATCGCGGCCGTGGCGACCATGGCCTTCGCGCTGCTCGTGCAGCTGTTCGTCAACCCCGTCCTCGACCGCATCGACCCCATCAGCTCCCTCAAGTCCGTGGAGTAGCGCCCCTCCGAAGCCCTCTCAGTTCTTCGGGTAGCGGTAGTTGTGAGGGAGTTGGGTGGTGAGCTGCGGGTCGAGGCCGAGTTCCTTGAGTTGGCGGTCGATTTCGAGGCGCGCACGTTCCACAAGTTCGGCGCGACGGCTGTCCAAACCGTTCAGCCCCTCCTGCTTTTCCAGCGATTTCAACGTCTCCGCCATACGCTTGAGCCGGTCCTGATGGTGCAGCAGCGCACGTACCTGCGCATGTTCGCGTACGATCGTCCGCCAATCGGATGGCGTGTGCGCAATCTCCCGAACCGCGGTGACGGGGTGTATGTCGGCCACCTGATACGTGATCGAGCCGAGCAGCGGCATCAGGAACACCGTAATCGCGCCGGCTGCGACCAGCGTCGACGCGGTGTCGCTCTGCATGGTGCCGACCTTCACCGCCAGCGACGTGACGGCGACGATGATCGGCAGCGCGGTCGTGCAATACAGGGCTACGGTGACGCGGTGATGCGATGACAGCGGATTCTTGCGTTTGTCGAGCGATAGCGCAACATATACGGGCACCGCGCGAATCAGCATGAGCATGACGATGAACGCGACGAGCAGCGCGGGCCGGCTTGCCACGGCGCGCACGTTGATCGCGGCGCCTGACACCACGAAAAACACAGGAATGAGGAAGCCGTAGCCGACACCCTCCAACTTCATTTCCAGCGACTTGCTGCCGTCGGGGATGATGTAACGCAGGATGAAGCCCGCGGCGAACGCGCCGAGCACCGCGTCAAGTTCGAACAGCGCGGAAATGGTGACAAGGAAGATGAGCAGGAATGTGGTCAGTCGCATGAGCGTTTGCGATGACGTGTTCGCATTTTCCGTAAGGAAACGGTACAGGCGATGGCCGGTTCTCAGTGCTTTCGTAGGTAGCATCGCGCACAGTAGGCAGATGGCAAGGAACGCGCCGAGCACGAGCATGGTTTGCCAGCCGGTTCGGGTGGATAGCAGGATGGCCATGGCAAGGATTGGGCCGAGTTCGCCCCACGTTCCGTACGAGATGATGGCGTCGCCGATGGGGGTGCCTTCGAGGTTGCGTTCCTTGAGAATCGGCATGAGCGTGCCGAGCGCGGTGGTGGTGAGTGCGATTACCGTGGCCACGCCGTTGATGCCTTGCTTGGTGAAGAACGGAAGGAATGTCACAACCAGCCAGGCGAGGCCTAGCGTGATTCCCCATGTAAGCAGTCCGACTTTGCCTTGATGTCCGGCGAGTCGTTTGGGGTCGATTTCGTAGCCGGCGAGCAGGAACAGGAACGCCATGCCGAGCTCGTTCAAGAGTTTCACGGCGTCGTTTACTTCGATCACGCCTAGTCCGTACGGGCCGAGCGCGGTTCCGGCGGCGAGCAGCAGCACGGTTTGTGGAATGAATCTTCCCGGAATCAGCTGCGCCACGATTGGGCTGACGGCCGCCACCGCCATGATGATGGTCAGGGAAACAAGCTCTTGCGTCATACCGTCGAGCCTAGTGAGCCATTGTGACCGGAGGTTGAAGAATGTGATTTCCGCTATCTGTGGCAGGTTTCTTCGGGGAAACCGACCTAGGGGGCATGATTCCTGCCCCCTAGGTCTGGATTTGCTCAAGGAACCTGCCACACATAACGCAAATCGTTTTCTTGTGAAGGGCGAATCTGCCACATATAGCACGTTTCACGACATTAAGGGGGTCGGTCGCGTTTGCGAGGCGGCCAACCCCTGGTTCTCGTCCGCCGCGCGCACACCGCCCGCCCGCCAAATGCTATCTAGCTTATAGATGGCGGGTGGTTCGCCCCATTTGCCAGTTCGGGGGTGTAAATCATACCCCCGAACCGCCTATTCTCGTCTAGCACCCGCCATCTATAAGCGAAATACCTTTCCGCAAAGCCCCAAATCCGCCATCTATAAGCCAGATAGGCCCATCGGTTTGACCATGGGCAGACTCGGTTAGAGATGCTCTTGGCAAAAATGCCAATTTCGGCCTCCTGCAAGGGTTTTGCTGGGGCTAACCCACGATTTGCGTAAGTCCTAACCCATGATTTGCGTAAAACGTGGTTCGCTCAGAGCTGTGGCCGGAGACCGTCCAAGTTCGACCGACATTATCGGAATCGTTAGGGAAGAAGGCACGCGGGCGGAGTGCAATATAATGTTCCCTATGGCTGGCAGTTCAAGGGGGCAAGACTGATGGCAGTTTTTCCGCATGGGAGCGCGCGCGGCGGGTCGAGAAGCGACGGTCCTCAGCAAATTAAGGACTTACGCGCCGACGATTTTTATGGCGATTCGCACGATGGCAACGACGGCTCGCGCGGTTCGCACGACACCACGCGCAACACGCGCACCTACGTTCCGCCGACGTTCGCCGAGGCGACCGATGTGTCCGAAGAAATTCGCGAGCGTCGCGCCGACGTGGGTAGATCCATTGCCCTGCGTGTGCTTGCGGCGGTGCTGATTTTCTCCGCAATCGGCATTGGTCTTTTCCCGAAAGTGCTGCAATACCAGTCCGCGCAAAAGCTGGCGAGCACGTCCGCCCGTTCCGAACAGAGCGTCGCGGGTTGGCCGTATCCGCAGGCCGACGAGGCATTCGCCGCGGCTGGGGCGTACAACAAGCGTCTCGCCAAGTCGGGGCAGCCGGTGATTGGCGAGGCTGAGGATCCGCTCGCCGAGTTGTACAACAACAATCAGTCCGACTCCAGCGATGGTTCCGGTTCCAGCTCGACGAGCGCAGACGCCACCGGCGATGGTAACAAGGATTCCGCTAGCTCCAAAGACGCGGAATACCAGCGTTTGCTGGATACTGGCGATGGCGTGATGGGTTCCATCCGCATTCCAAAGATTTCTGTGGATTTGCCGATCTACCATGGCACGTCGGAGCAGACGCTTGCGTCCGGTGCGGGGCATTTGTATGGCAGTAGTCTGCCGGTGGGTGGCAAGGATGCGCATGCGGTGATTACCGGACATCGGGGTTTGGTTGAAGCCTCAATGTTTACGCGTTTGGATGAGATGCGGGTTGGTGATTACTTCTATATCGATGTGATGGGCCATACGCTTGGCTATATGGTGGATCGTATTACCGAAATCGAACCTAACGACACATCGCAATTGAAGATTACCTCTGGCGAGGATCGGGTCACGTTGATGACATGCACTCCGTACGGTGTGAATACGCATCGTCTGTTGGTTTCGGCATTACGTTCCGCCATTCCCGAAGAGATTCCCGCGGAGGATGATGCGGCAAAAGATGTGCGTGTGATTGCGGGCGTGGTGTCAGCTGCCACGTTGCTGGTCGGTTTGTTGTTGGTTTGGCTGCTCCGCTGTCCGTGGTATGTCCGTAGGCATGCCGCTTGGTGGCCAAAGCGCAACTAGGGGTTGATGGCGTTAATGTTGCACTTGACAGATGCTTTTTTGTCGGGGAAAATTCTGAAAGAGGCATGACAACGTTTGCTTATAGTTTTTGCATCGCGATTTACGGGGGCAAGAATACTCTAGAATCGCGATGATATGTGCGATTTCAAGGAAAGTATATCCCCTTGATTACCTCGTTGGGAGGGTATGTATCCCTCTGTTTTTCTCCTTAAGGTTTAGGCAACGAAGCGATTGTCGGACGGTATGTGAAGCGAAGACGCATCAAATATACCGGTCGAAGGAGGAAGGTATTTCCCCGATCGCTTAACGGTACAAGGGGGTTGACGTATGAGACACGTCTTTGAGCGAAACAGGGCGAGGGGCACAGGTCTGTTCACGCGTCGTGTCATTGCGGCCGTCGCGACGGTCGCAATGCTCGCCGGCGTGGGGTGCGTCACTGCTTCGTCAGCGGCGGCGGAAGATGCCACGGGAGCCTTGGAACAACAAATCGAGCAGCCGGTATTGCAAGAATCTGGGCAAGAGGATTCACAGCCGGTGGAACAAAATTTGATGGTGGGAGAAGAGCAGCCGTCAGAGCAAGAGCAGCCGTCAGATCAAGAGGCTTACCAGCAAGTCGAACAAGAAACGGAACAAGAAACGGAAGAAGAGACTGAGCAGTGGGTTGAGCAGGAGGTTGAACAACAATCTGAACAACAATCTGAACAACCTGATGAGCAGCCAGTTACGTTGTCCGCTCAACCGATTGCGCGAGCAAATCGGGCGCAGTCGGTTGCGCAGAACGAGACCGGTTCTCAGTTGGGCGCTCCGGAGAAGCATAAGCGCATCAAAAAGAACAATGATGGCAGTTACACCGTGAACGTGGATGTGAAGGGCGCTGCCAGCAGCACCACGGTCACCACCACCCAGCCGATCGACTTCACGCTGGTGCTGGATGTGTCCGGTTCGATGGACGATCCGATGAGTAAGACGGATCGGACCAGGCGGTTAGACGCACTGAAAGAAGCGGTTAAAGCATTTCTTGATGAAGCTGCGAATACTAATACGGAGGCCGGTTCCGAACTGGTTCGCGTTGGACTGGTGAAGTTCGCCGGCAACGAAAAGGACAAAATCGGGGATGACACGTACCGAAGTGGTGGGTACACCTACAACTACTCCCAAATCGTTAGCGATCTGACTGCGGATATGAACGGTCTGAAGAACAAAGTCAGCAAACTCAAAGCCGCTGGCGCCACCCGAGCCGACAATGGATTCAATCTTGCGGCCAAGATGATGGGCAGTGCTCGAACCGATGCGAAGAAGGTCGTTATCTTTTTCACGGATGGTTCGCCTACATCGTCTAGTGGCTTCGAGGGTAAAGTGGCAAATAAGGCCGTCGAAGCTGCCAAGGAATTGAAAGATGGTGGCGCCACGGTGTATTCCATCGGTGTTTTTTCCGGTGCTGATCCCTCCTCGATCCAAGGTAACGAGAACCAGTTCATGCACGCGGTGTCCAGCAATTTCCCAAAGGCAACGAAATACAACCAGCGCGGTGAAGGGAATATCAAAGCCGGCTATTATAAAAGCGCGACGAACGCTTCGGAGCTGAATGCCATCTTCGACGAGATTGAGAAGAGCGAGACCACCACATCCGCATACACCAAGGTGACCATGGAGGACACGCTCTCCGGCTATGTCGAGCTTGCGGATAACAACTACAGGGTCGTTGCCAAGGATGCTTCCGGCAAGGTGGTCTCCTTGACTAATGTCGATTACACCTTGACGTATGACGCGAGCACGAAGAAATTCACGGTCGCATTCCTGAAGGCTCTGGCCCACAACGTGACATACACGCTGGAATACAACGTGAAGCCCACGCAGAAGGCATATGACGAGTATGCCGCCAACCTGAATGCCGGCAAGGATGGATATGACGGCGTAAAGGGTAACGCGAACACCGATCTGCCGGGAAACGCCACGTCCTCGAACCAGCCGGGTTTCCATACGAACGATTCCGCATGCTTGACCTATACGGCCGATGGCGAGACTCATGAGTGCAGGGAGAACCCGTATCCGCACCCGGTGGTGCAGGTAGTCTCCTCGACGTTGCACATCGACAAGCAGTGGAGCGGTAACGGCCAGAAGCCGGAAAGCATCACGGTGGATATCAAACAGGGCAACGATACCTATAAGACGGTCACGCTGAAGCGTGACGATAGCGGCAAATGGTCCACCGACGTGATTATTCCGGCAGGCGCCCAAAAGACGTACACGGTGACGGAAGTCGAACCGGACAGCCACTTGTGGAAGGCTTCCTACCAGCACAAGGTCGGCGATGGAAATCTTGCTGACGGCAATGTGGTGACGGTGCCGGAATCCATGGCATCGCAGAACGCCACAGTAGTCATCACCAACACGTTGAAGCAGACCATGCTGACGCATGCGATTGGCGTGCAGAAGGAGCTGGTCGGCCGCGATTGGAAGGATTCCGACGAGTTCACCTTCAAGCTGAAGGCAGACGATTCCAATCCAGACGCGCCGATGCCAGCTTCCTGCAAGAACCAGTCGGCGTGCACGGTGACGGTGAAACGCGATTCGTCTGACGATCACGTTGCTTACTTCGGCGACATCACTTACAACGCAGGTGAAGCCGAGTACACGTATCTCGTGACGGAGGACGCTGGTGATGCTTCCGCAATGTATTACTCGCAGGCGGAATACCGGGTGGTCGTGTCCGTGATGAAAGACGGAACGTCCGGTGAATGGAAGGCCGTTGTCGAATCCGTGACCCAGCTGAAAACCGATTATGGTGCCGCTGGTTCGAATTGGGACGAGACCCAGCCAATGCTGTTCACCAACCAATACATTTCGGCATCGTCACTGCCATTGACGGGCCGCATGGGTGCGGAACGATGGTGGCAGATTGCGGCCGGCGGAGTTGGCGTGCTGGCATTGCTCGCCGTCGCTGCGGCCGACCAGTGGAGACGCAAGAAGCGGCTCAGCTGAATAACACAGGATTTGCGGATCGCGGGGGCATGTTGGGTTCCCGCCTCCCGCGATTGCAGAACACAGTAACCAACAATCAAGGAAGAGGAGATTCTCATGAAGATGAGGAAGCTTTTCGCAGGGCTGGCCGCCGCGGCAACGTTGCTGAGCGGCATGGCCATCGGCGTCGCCGCCGCACAGGCTGATGATGCTCCATTGCTGCAAGTTAACCACGCACAGGAAGGCCATACGTACACGCCATACAAGTTTGCCACGTTCGAGAATCCTGGCGATGGCTCGGTCGAAGTGAAAACGGTTGACGCATGGAAGGGAGCTGTGACCACCGCTGCTGACGCGGCTGATGGAAGCCACAACGGCATCCCGACAGAGTACAAGGATAATCCAGCCGCCTATGTGGCGACGTTCACTGCGGATCAGCTCCGTGTCTTCGCCAAGACCTTGGCTGGAATTACTCCGCCGGCAGGACCTGATGGTACTGGCCTGACCGTAACTACGGAGCAGGCAAATACGAGCCAGGCGGTCAATGTGAACGGAGAAGGCTGGTATCTGGTGAAGGATACGTTCACCAAGGCTGGCGAAACGACTGTGACGTCGGGAACTCCGGCTGTGGTGGCCACCACCGTCAATGGACTGTCCAATCTGAGGATTGCGGCCGATACGACGACCGGTCAGGGCAACATCACGACTGAAGGCCAGTTCAACGCGAAGAACGCGAATCCGACCGACAAGCCGCTCAAGTTCGCCCGGATGAATGACGTGGATGTGAACGGTAAGAGCGTAAAGGTGGGCGACACCGTGGACTTCACTGTGGCCGCGGACGTTCCTCATGCTGCGGCTGGCTGGGATGCGTACCCCTTTACCATTACCGATACCGCGTCCAAAGGTTTGCGGATTGCGGAAACGAGTGACTTCAAGGTCCAGTTCGGAGATCATACTACTGTGAATCCCGATCTGTACACGATAACGCAGGAAGGCAATGCTCAATCCGGCACCACCACGACCATCTATTTTGCCGATGCCACAACGCTGGCCGGTAGGACGATCGTCGTGTCGTACCAGGGCACCGTCACCAAGGATGCGTTGGATGGCTTGAGCGGCAGTGTGGACAACAAGGCCACAATCACCACCAAGGATGGTACCAGCGGTGAAGGCAAGACTGTCCTTAAGACCTACGGTTTCCAGTTCACGAAGATTGGCAAGGAAGGGAATGAGGCCAAGCCTCTAGCCGGCGCCAAGTTCGTTGTCAAGAATGCGGAGGGCAAGTTCCTTAAGCAGGCTGAGGACGGTGCGTGGTCGTTTGTTTCCGATCAGAATGATGCCAAGACGTTCATTACTGAGAATGATGGTTTGGTGAAGGTCGCGGGTCTTGCGGCAGGAACCTACACGGTTGTGGAGACTCAGGCTCCGACCGGCTACGCCCAGAACTTCAGGGTCACTTTCAATGTGAAGATCACAGATGAAGGTCTCGTCACTTTCGAACAGGATGCCCTTCGTCAGGTCCAACCGGTCGATAACACCACTGCGAATGCCACCGCTACCGTGCTGAACGTGAAGAATGTCACTCAGCTGCCGCTGACTGGTGCTGCGGGAACCGTGCTGTTCACGGTCGTGGCGCTGCTGGTGGGTGGCGCTGGCGTGGCTGTGGCGGTCAAGAGCCGTCGCCGCACGTACTGAGCGCATGCGTTCGGTGTGAGTGAGTTGTGAATTGACTCACTCGCAATAAAAGTCAATGCGGGCGGTTGTGGATATTCCATAATCGCTCGCATTGACGTGTGACCGACCGGTTGAAGTGATATACGGTCAGCAATATTTGAAAAGCTGCTTGTGAGAAGTCGGATATACACTTGCTTCATCACGGGGCATAGCAAAGGGGGTAAAACGATGCGCGGTGGAGGATCATTCAGCATGGACGAGCTCCAAATGTTGCGGGATCTGCCGGCGGTGGCCAACGTATCGAAAGACCGCATCACGTACTCCAACGCTTTCAAACAGGTGTGTGTCATACGGTATCTTGCGGGGGAATCGCCGACCAAAATCTTCCGCGAGGCGGGATTGCCGCCGGAACTGATTGGGTATAAACGTATAGAACGAAGTGTGGCGCGTTGGAAGGCTGCCGTCCTCAAATCCGTGAGTGGTAGCAGTAACATGAGTAACGGCGAAATCATTACGGAGCTCGTCAACCTGTATGTTCATGCGGTGACGCGCAAGGAGAAACTCGACGACATCGCAGGAATCGCCAATCCCGATAAGGCGAACATTGGAAATGCTCCGCATCCGCTGGACGGGGCGAACGTGTCGGGGGGGGTATATATCCGCTGACGTGCCCGTCCCGTCCGATGCGGCTGCCATCGCCGTGCCGCCTGCACCTCTCAGCGCGAGCAGCGGCCTTGACAGCGAGACGGCGCTTGTCATCATCAAACAACAGGCTCGGCGCATCGACGAGCTGGAACGCGAAAACGAATCGCTCCGTGGCAAGCTGAAAACCTTGGCAAGCTGACTCCACCCGTCGCAAAGCGTTTTTTGGAAAAGATGCGAATCTGCCACATATAGCGCATTTCGCGGTGCGAACAACGGCGGAGATTGTGCGGTTGGCGCGGTAGGGTGTGAACATTATGACTTTTGGGAATACGAAAACCGGAAAAACTGGTACAAGCACGTCCGAAGCGACGGAAACCGCGCAAATCAAATCCATCGAAAGCCTCGACAAAGACAACGACATGGAACGCGGCCTGAAAAACCGCCACGTCCAGTTCATCGCCATCGGCGGCACCATCGGCACCGGCCTGTTCCTCGGCTCCGGCAAGTCGATCGCGCTGACCGGACCGAGCATCATCCTCGTGTACATCGGCGTGGGCCTCATCATGTTCCTGCTCATGCGCGCCATCGGCGAAATGATGTACAGCGACCCAAGCCAGCACACCTTCATCAACTTCATCACCCGCTACCTCGGCCGCGCGTGGGGCAAATTCGCCGGCTGGACGTACTGGATCGTGCTCATCCTGACCGGCATGACCGAAATCACAGCCGTCAGCACGTATTTCGTCACGTTCTTCGGTACGTTCGGCATAGACCTCAAATCATGGAAATGGCTTATCGAACTGTGCTTCCTCGTGGCGCTCACCGGCATCAATCTCATTGCCGTGAAAGTGTTCGGCGAGGCGGAATTCTGGTTCTCCATGATCAAAATCACACTGATTGTGGGTCTGATTGTCACCGCCGTGGTGATGCTGTTCCTCGGTTTCAGCTACCCGGCCACGCATATCGAAGGCGTGGACGGCACGGTTTCCGGTGCCACTGTGAGCCTTACGAACATTGCCGACGGCTTCCAGCTTGCGCCGAATGGCTGGATGAACTTCTTCATGAGCTTCCAGATGGTGTTCTTCGCCTACCAGCTCATCGAATTCGTGGGTGTGACCGTGTCCGAAACCCAGAACCCGCGCAAAGTGCTGCCGAAGGCCGTCAACGAGTTGATCATGCGCATCCTCATCTTCTACGTGGGCGCGCTCGTGGCCATCATGGCCATCGTGCCGTGGCGCAACTTCCACCAGAACGCGGACGGCTCGTTCGGCTCCCCGTTCATCATGGTGTTCAAATACGCTGGCCTCGACTGGGCCGCCGCGCTCGTGTTCTTCGTGGTGATCACCGCAGCCGCGTCGGCACTCAATTCGCTAATCTACTCGGCGGGCCGCCACCTGTACCAGCTTGCGCAGGACTCCGAATCGCCGGCCATGCAGCGCTTCGGCGAAGTGTCGAAACGCAAGGTGCCGGCGAAGGCGATCATCGTGTCCGGCTGTATGATCCTGTTCTCCCCGCTGGTTAACGCGATTCCGGGCGTTTCCGGTGCGTTCGTGCTGTTCGCTTCGGCCGCCAGCGCCGTCGTGATCTTCATCTACATCCTGACGATGCTTGCGCACCGCCGCTACCGTCAAAGCGCCGACTTCCTGCCGGACGGCTTCGTCATGCCGGCATGGCAGGTGTGCGACTGGATTGCGATTGCGTTCTACGTGTTCGTGTACGTCACGCTGTTCCTGTCCGCAGATACGCGCGGTTCCGCGATCGCCGGTCTGGTTTGGCTCGTTGCGTTCGGCGGCTACTGCCTGCTGCACGAGCGCTTCCAGAACCGCGACCTGAAGGCGGCTCTAGGGAAGTAGACGTATTGCCTGTCGCTGCGGTATGCGTGGCATGCGCGTGTTGCGCTACGTGCCGCGCATCCGACGAAAGAGGGTCGGTGGAAACCTTGCGAAAATGTGCGTTTCCACCGACCCTCGTCGTGTAATCGCAATAAAACAGTGCGAAACGTTAGTGCACGAATCGTACGAAATCGGCGCGAATCAGCCGATGTAGTCGGCCTCGTTCGTCGGGCTGGACGGGACGGCGTGGTCCTCCGTAACCTTTCCCAGGCCGGACAGGTACGCTTCACGGCCGGCCTCGATCGCATTCTTGAAAGCGCGCGCCATCAGCGGAATGTTGCCGGCGGATGCGATCGCCGTGTATGCCATCACCGCATCCGCACCCATCTCCATGGCCTCCGCGGCCTGGCTCGGCCGGCCGATGCCCGCGTCGATGATCACCGGAACGTTGGAGTTCTTGATGATCACCTCGATGAAGTCACGTGCGCGCAGGCCCTTGTTCGAGCCGATCATCGCGCCGAGCGGCATCACGCAAGCTGCGCCCGCGTCCTCAAGACGCTTCGCTGCGATCGGGTCCGGGAACATGTACGGCATGACCACAAAGCCCTCCTTGGCCAGCTTTTCCGTGGCCTTGATGGTCTCCTCGTTGTCTGGCAGTAGATACTTCGCCTCGTGCTCGATTTCCACCTTCACGAAGTCCGTCTGGCACACTTCGCGGGCCAGACGTGCGATGCGCACCGCCTCCTCGGCGTTGCGCGCGCCCGACGTGTTCGGCAGCATGGTGATGCCCTTCGGAATGTAGTCGAGCAGGTTGTTTTCGGTGGTGCGGCAGCGGCGCAGCGCCATGGTGACGATCTGCGTGCCCGCGTTCTCGATGGTCGCCTTGATGAGGTTCAGGTCGTAACGACCGGAACCGAGGATGAAACGGCTCGTGAACTTGTGCCCGCCGAGAATCAACGGATCGGCGTCTCCTGTGGCGATCTCGTCGTACGCGTGCGCGTCCGGCTCTGGCAGAATCGCCGTGTTCGTGGTGGTGCCGACCAGCTCGTCAAGCGTGGCGTTCGGTGCGGCCGCAACATCGGCGGCTGCGGTGGTGATGGTGTTTTCGGTGCTCATCGTCGGTTCCTTTCGTTGGGGTGTTTGGTGTTGCTGTTGTTGCGATTGCTGTGCTGCTGTTGTGTTGCCGTTGCATCGCTGTTGTGTTGTGTGCAACGTGCGTTTGTAATCGCAATAAAAATTTCGATTACGGCAGTGGAGTAACGTAGCAGTGCGTCAGGCGTCTTCCTCGCCGAGGATCAGTCGCGTGATCATGTTCGCTTCGTGGCAGGCGACCACGCCCACGCGCGGCGCCATCAGGCCGGCACCCGGTACCGGAGCCGTCTCGCCATCGCCACAGAAGTAGAAGTTCTTCGAAACGCGACGCGTGCTCACCAGGTTGGAGCTGCGGAAGCCGGCCATGCCGGACGCGCTGACGAGCTTCTTGCCCGGCAGATTCTCCAGCACCGCGTTGACGAGCATCGTCTTGTTTTCCGGCACGTCGAACGCCTCGCAGATGATGTCCTCGTTTTCGAACAGCGTCGGCACGTTCTCGTCGGTCACCTTGACGGTGTCGATGGTGATCTCGATGAACGGGTTGATTTGGCGCAGATTGCTGCGCAGCGCCTCCGTCTTGTACTGGCCGAGGTCCTTCAGGAAATACTGCTGGCGATTCAGGTTCGTCATATCCACGCGGTCGAAGTCGATCAAGTGCAGGTGGCCGACGCCGATGCGGGTCAGCGCCACCGCGATGGTGGAGCCGAGGCCGCCGCAGCCGCAGATGGCCACGTGCGCCGCGTCGAGCTTGTCCTGCGTGGCGGCGGTGTGGCGGTCGAGCAGGGCCGCGCGGATCTCCTCGCGGCTGACCAGCGTGGCCGGGTCGGGCTGGTTGTCGAAAGCGTGCTGGCGGGCGTCGATCTGCGCCTGCGATGCGGATGGTTCAAAAGTCATGGTTGTTCTCGTATTCTCGTTTCCGTTCGTATGGTTTGTTTCGCTGCTGTGCTCAGCCGCCCTGCACGAACGTGACGATTTCCAACGTGTCGGTGCCCTTGAGCTGCGTCTGCGCACGCTGGGTGCGAGGCACGATTTCACCGTTGAGCTCCACGGCCACGCGGTCGGCGCGCAGACCGCGCTGCTCCACTAGTTCGGCCACGGTGATCGGCGTGGCGACGTCCTCTTCTTTGCCGTTGATGATCATTTCGGTTCCCTTCTGTATGTCAGGCCCCACGAGTGCCGTTCCCGCCGAAACGGACGTTCAGAACTGCTTTGTGGGCTTCCGAGCGTCTGCTTCCGGTGAATCGGACATTCACGGTTGGTACGAAAAAAGGGTCGCCGAAGGAACCGTACCCTATGAGGTGGTGCGCCCCTCCGTGACCCTAATCACGCGATATTCGGTTATCGCGAACGGAAATGAGATGCGCCTCGCGGCGCGAACAACCCGTCTCCTTACGGCGGCATTACCCGCATCAAGTCCTCGGTCGAAGCTCGTCGAGCTCCCTCTCAGCCTTCCGGCTCCCGTTCGGTTGTGCCCTCATCTTCCCGCACCCGCCCGACAACCCGCTCCGCGCTGTTTTGTGCGAGAATGGGTGGCGGATTTTGTAGCGACGGATGTGGCGACGGAAGGGAGACGGTTATGACGACCGCACGAAACATGGGCGAATTGGCGGGATTTGCGATTCCACGGCTCGGCATGGGCACGATGGCTTTGGCGATTGAGGGGCGTCCGGACCGCGATACTGCGATCCGTACGATTCACGCCGGCTTGGACGCGGGCGTGCGATATCTGGACACCGCCTGGTCGTATTACCTGCCAAGCCAACCCGGCACCGGCACCGCCGAAGACCTGGGCTACGGCGAAAAAATGGTGCGCGACGCGCTCGCCAGCTGGGACGGCCCTCGCGATGAAGTGCTGGTCGCCACGAAAACCGGCTATCGACGCACCATGGAGGTTCCCGCTTTTGTTGCTCCTGTGTCCGATTCGCCAGAATCGGACACTCAGGGGCGGGATTCCGAGGGCTGCAGTCGTCGGCCTGGCGGGGAACGCCAGCATTTGCAGGCGGCGGGCAGTCAATACGGGTGGATGGCGGATTCGCGCCCCGAAACCATGATTCGTGACGCCAAGGAATCCGCGCTGCACTTGGGCGTCGATACGCTCGACCTGTTGTATTCGCATGGCCCGGACCCGGAAGTGGCTTATGAGGATCAGGTCGGCGCGCTCAAGCAATTGCTTGACGAAGGCGTGATTCAGTACGCGGGCATCTCCCGTGTTGACAACGCGCAGATCGACACTGCCCGTGAGATGCTTGGCGACAAGCTGATCGCCGTGCAGAACCAGTTCTCGCCCTCGCACCCCGACCCTGAGCATACGATGGAGCACTGCGCGGAACTTGGACTCGCGTTCGTGTGCTGGAGCCCCCTCGGTGGCTTCCTCGACGCGTTCGACCAGCGCGCGTACGACCCGTTCCGCACGGTCGCCGGCAACCACGGCTGCTCCTACCAGCGCGTGGTGCTCGCCTGGGAACTGAGCCGCTACGAGCGGTTGTTCACCATCCCCAGCGCCCGCAATCCTCAGGAGATCAACGATTCCTTCGCCGCCACCGAACTGACGCTCACGCAGGATGAGCTGGCGATGCTGAACGCCTCCGTCGACGCCCGTCGCGGCTGAATTCCGCGCAATACGTACGATTGGCCGCGCCCGATTCCGCACAATAATCGCGATTCGGGCCGCGGCCTTTTTCGTGCCTTCTGTAGCTTGCTCGCTGCAAAATCGCCCTGGGAATAACTTACACTGTAAAATGTTTACACTGTAAGATATTATGACGGCGATTGCGACGGAAGGAGGTGCCGCGTGGGCTTTGAAGAGGAACTGTTCCACGAATTGGCGACCAACACATGGGACAAACGCTCGCGCATGCAGCAGGAGATGGTGAAAGGCGCGAAGGGCGAACCCTTCGCCGTGCAGGAACTCTATAGGAAAGGCCCGCTGACGCCATCGCAGCTCGCCTCTTCAATGAAAACCACCACCGGACGCGTGTCCACACTGCTGTCCGCGTTGGAGAAAAAAGGCCAGATCACACGCGAATCCGACCCCGACGATCGCCGTGTGGTGCACGTGAACCTCACCGAAGCCGGCAGGGAACGCGCCGAACGGCAGCGCGAAAGCATGCGCGAGGCGATCTGCTGGATCTTCTCGCAGATGGGGGAGCGCCGCGCGCGCGAATTCGTTGAGCTCACCGAGGAATTCACCACGTACATGTCGCTGTGCATGCCCGGCAAACCGCGCCCCACGGCGGACGAGGTCAAAGCCGCGTTCTCAGGAAACGCACAGGAAGACGCGTAGTATCTTACGCTGTAAATAATTCACAGTGTAAGTAATCGCAATCCAGTAATCGCAAAAACCGCGAAAAATCGCAAAAACTAATCGTAAGAAAACAAGCAAAACACAAAACAAGAGAAGGAACCAAGCATGCTTCGCATCGTACGATACCTCTCCAAAGCGGAGATCGGTCAGATGCTCGTCGCGCTGGTCAGCATCGTCGGTCAGATTTGGCTTGACCTGACCCTGCCGGATTATATGGCCGACATCACGCAGCTCGTCGAAACCCCCGGCAGTGAAATGCACGACATCTGGGTGGCCGGCGGCAAAATGCTGCTCGTCTCGCTCGGCTCGGCGGCCTGCGCCGTCGTCACCGGCTTCATCGCCGCGCGCGTGGGCGCCTCGTTCAGCCAGCGCCTGCGTTCGCTCGAATTCAACAAGGTGGAAAGCTTCGGACCGGCGGAAATGAACCGTTTCTCCACCGCGTCGCTCATCACCCGCTCCACGAACGACATCACGCAGATCCAGATGTTCATCACCATGGGCCTCATGATGATCGTCAAAGCGCCGATCATGGCCGTGTGGGCCGTGTGCAAGATCGCAGGAAAGGGCTTCGATTGGACGCTCGCAACCGGCATCGCCGTGGCCATCCTGCTGGTGGTCATCGCCGTGCTCATGCACTTCGTCATGCCGAAGTTCAAGGCCATGCAGCGCCTGACCGACAACATCAACCTTGTGGCGCGCGAGAACCTCACCGGCCTGCGCGTGGTGCGCGCGTACAACGCCGAGGACTATCAGGAAGCCAAGTTCACCGAAGCCAACAAGGAACTCACCGAAACCCAGCTGTTCACCAACCGC
Organism: Bifidobacterium sp. MSK.17.10; assembly: GCF_019129655.1. Classification (NCBI taxonomy): domain Bacteria; kingdom Bacillati; phylum Actinomycetota; class Actinomycetes; order Bifidobacteriales; family Bifidobacteriaceae; genus Bifidobacterium; species Bifidobacterium sp. MSK.17.10. The sequence goes on from NZ_JAHOJD010000003.1 coordinate 151,973, forward strand.
GCCATGGCCATCATGATGCCGTTGATGAACACCATCATGAACGGCCTGATGCTCGCCGTCTACTGGATCGGCGCGTACCTCATCGACGCTGCCGACGCCGTCGACAAGCTCACCACCTTCTCCAACATGGTGGTGTTCTCCAGCTACTCCATCCAGGTCATCATGAGCTTCCTGCTGCTGAGCATGGTGTTCGTGCTCTGGCCGCGAGCCGACGTGTCCGCGCAGCGCGTGCTCGAAGTCATCGACACTGAGCCGATGGTCACCGACGGCACGCAGGACGCGGGCAAGCCGGGCGAGGAAGGCGAAATCGAATTCCGCAATGTGAGCTTCGCCTACCCCGACTCGCGTCACGCCATGCTCGAAGGCGTCAATTTCAAGGCGAAGAAGGGTCAGACGGTGGCGTTCATCGGCTCGACCGGCTCCGGCAAATCGTCCCTCATCAACCTCGTGCCGCGTTTCTACGACGCCACGCAAGGCGAGGTGCTCGTCGACGGCGTCAACGTGCGCGACTACAAGCTGAAGGCGTTGCGCGACAAGATCGGCTACGTGCCGCAGCAGTCGTTCCTGTTCAAGGGAACGATCGCCAGCAACGTCGCGTACGGAGATACGGACCGCGACGACGACACCGTGCGCCGCGCATGCGACGTCGCGCAGGCGACGGAATTCATCGACAAAAAGCAGAAGAAGTACGATTCCGGCATTTCGCAGGGCGGTTCCAACGTTTCGGGCGGGCAGAAGCAGCGTCTGTCGATCGCACGCGCCGTCTACCGTCATCCGGAAATCCTGATCTTCGACGATTCCTTCTCCGCGCTCGACTTCAAAACCGACCGTGCCGTACGTGACGCGCTCGAAAAGGAAGCGAAGGATTCCACGAAACTCATCGTCGCGCAGCGCATCGGCACCATCATGAATGCCGACCGCATCATCGTGCTCGACGACGGCAAAGTGGTCGGCCAGGGCACGCACGAGGAACTGCTCGACACGTGCGAAGTGTATCGGCAGATCGCCGAATCGCAGTTGAGCGAAGACGAACTGAAGCGCTGAAAGGGGGAGACATGCCAAGAGGAATGGGACGCGGACGTGGGGCCGTGGAAAAGCCGAAGGACTTCGGCGGAGTGATGAAGAAGCTCGTGAAATTCTGCAGCCGGTACATTCCGGTGATGATTCTCGCGCTGGTTCTGGGCGCTGCCGGCACGGTGTGCCAGATCATCGGCCCGGACAAGCTCAAGGACATGACCAACGAGATCACGAAGGGTCTGCCGGCCATGGTGCACGGCAAGCCCGTCATGAATTCGATCGATATGGACGCGGTGTCGCGCATCGCATGGCTGCTCGTCGCGCTGTACGTCGGGTACGCGCTGCTGAGCTACCTGCAAAGCTGGCTGATGGCCAACGTCACGCAACGCACGGCACAGCAGCTGCGTGAGGCGATCAGCCAGAAAATCAATCGCCTGCCGCTGAAATATTTCGACAAAGTCAGCTACGGCGACGTGCTGAGCCGCATCACCAACGACGTCGACGCGATCGGACAGACGCTCGGCCAGTCGGTCGGCTCGCTGATCACTTCGATCACGCTGTTCTTCGGCGCGCTCATCATGATGTTCTACAACAACGTGACCATGACGCTGTGCGCCATCGGCTCCGCGCTGCTCGGCCTGATCGTGATGGGCCTGATCATGAAGGTCTCGCAGAAATACTTCGCCCAGCAGCAGATCGCGCTCGGCGACGTGAACGGGCACGTGGAGGAGATGTACTCCGGCCACACCGTGGTCAAGGCATATTGCGGCGAAGAGGACTCCATCAAGCGCTTCGAAAAGTACAACAACGACCTGTACGTTTCCGGCTGGAAGAGCCAGTTCCTGTCCGGCCTGATGATGCCGCTGATGAACTTCATCGGCAATTTCGGCTACGTGGTCGTGTGCGTGGTGGGCGCGGCGCTCGCCATGGATGGCAAGATCGAATTCGGCGTGATCGTGGCGTTCATGATGTACATCCGCCTGTTCACCCAGCCGCTCTCCCAGTTCGCGCAGGCCTTCCAGAACCTGCAGCGTTGCGCGGCTGCCTCCGAGCGCGTGTTCGGCTTCCTTGACGAGCCGGAACTGGCCGACGAATCCGGCAAGCGGGCGTTGCTCGGCGTTGACGCGGACGGCAAGCCGCAGCCGGTGCGCGGCGACGTGGAATTCAGCCATGTGCGTTTCGGCTACGATTCGGACAAGACGATCATCAACGACTTCTCGGCCTCTGTGAAGTCCGGCCAGAAGATCGCCATCGTCGGCCCGACCGGTGCCGGCAAGACCACGATGGTGAACCTGCTGATGCGCTTCTACGAGATTTCCGGCGGTTCGATTTCGATCGACGGCGTGGATACCAAGTCCGTGCCGCGCTGGAACGTGCACGACCAGTTCTCCATGGTGCTGCAGGACACGTGGGTGTTCCGTGGAACAGTGCGTGAAAACATCGCGTATTCGAAGTCCGGCGTCACCGACGAGCAGATTGTGGCCGCTTGCAAGGCCGTTGGCCTGCACCATTACATCATGTCGCTGCCGGACGGGTACGACACCGTGCTGGACGACAAGACCTCGCTGTCGCAGGGGCAGAAGCAGCTGCTCACCATCGCCCGCGCCATGGTGGAGGACGCGCCGATCCTGATCCTTGACGAAGCCACCTCCTCGGTCGATACGCGTACCGAAGAACTGATTCAGAAGGCCATGGACGCGCTGACCGTGGGGCGCACGAGCTTCGTGATCGCGCACCGCCTGTCCACCGTCCGCGACGCCGACATGATTCTGGTGATGAACGGCGGCGATATCGTCGAGCGCGGCACCCATGAGGAGCTGCTCGCGAAGTCCGGCTTCTACGCCGACATCTACAACAGCCAGTTCACGCTGGCCGAGTGAGGTTGGCGTGCTGACTCGCTAAAAAATCCGGAGGGACCACTCCTCCGGATTTTTGCGTTTTGGCTTCGGCATTTTTATTGTGTTGCGCTGACGGGACGGCGGATTTACCATTGAGGTGACTGACGTCAATCGATTGACGTATTTGAAAATCACAAAGAAAGTGGGCAGTCATGAAAAGCATCGAAATCGGCAAATCGGCAGTGGTCGCATCGCAAGTGGCGTTAGGCGTGATGCGCATGGACGCGCTGGACGCGGACGCGGCGGCGGAAGTCGTGCGCACGGCCGCCGAGCATGGAGTCAATTTCTTCGACACGGCGGACATCTACGGATTCAACGTCAACCGCGACCATGCCAGCTCGCGTGTGCTCGGCCGCGCGTGGAAGGACGCCGGGCTCAAGCGCGAGGACATCTTCCTGCAGACGAAGTTCGGCATCAACATCGACTTCAGCGACCCGAACAACGTGCACGCCACCCGCTACGACTTCTCCGCGAAGCACCTCATCACGCGACTCGACGAGGAACTGGAGGCGCTCGGCACCGATTACGTGGACTTCGCGCTCCTGCACAGGCCCGACACTCTGATGGAGGCCGAGGAGATCGTCGAAGCGTTCACCACCCTGCACAAGGCGGGCAAAGTGCGTCACTTCGGCGTGAGCAACGTGAACCCGTGGCAGGCGGAACTGCTGCAATCCTGGCTCGGAGACGACCCGGCCATGAGGCTCGAGGCGAACCAGCTGCAGTTCGGTCTGATGCACGCGCAGATGGTCAGCGACGAGCTGATGACCAATTCCGGCGCCGAAGGCATGGTCGTGGCCAACCATTCGGACGGACTGCTGTCCTACTCGCGACTGCGCCACATGACCATCCAGGCATGGAGCCCGTTCCAGTCCGGCACGGAATACGGCCCGTTCGTAGGCAACGAGCACTTCCCGGAGTTGAACAAGGCGCTGGACGAAAAGGCCGCCAAGTACGGTGTGAGCGCCAACGCCATCGCCACCGCATGGGTGCTCAGGCATCCGGCGAAGATTCAGATCGTGCTCGGCTCGATGAACCCCACCCGACTGGGCGAAATGCTCGACGGCGCGGACATCGACCTCGACAAGCAGGATTGGTGGGACCTGTACGTAGCCGCCGGCAACCTCATTCCGTGAGTTCTGTTGGAAATCAGAAGAAGCGGCCGGGGAAACCGGCACTGATGGTGGCGTGACGGTCGGCGCCCAACGTGGCGCAATCGAAAGCGAAAGTGCTGCTCAGCTCGCTCGGATCCGCAACGAACAGCGCCGTAGCCAACCCGTCCGCCACCGCAGTCGGATAGCCGCCAAACGACGCGGATCGCACCGCAACCCAGGTGGCCTCCGTCTGCTGCACGGGCAGGCCGTCGATGGCGTTGAGCAGGTGGTGGATCGCCAGATGCGTTTGCTCGCTGACCGCCACCTCCCAATGGCGACGGCTGGGCGCGCTCGCGCAGAACGCGCCATCGCTGATCCGCGCGACGCCAACCGCGCGGGACGGATCGTCCGGATCCTCAAGCGCCACACGAATCGGCTTGTTCGTGCGCACCAGCAGATCGCCGCCCGCATCGATCACAAATTCCGGGCCGGCGCTTTTGCGCTTGCCGCCCGAGGTGGCGGGCTGATGCGCGGAGCCGGGCGCCTTGGCCGAATCGGTGAGCAATCCGCCCAGCGAATCAACCAGATAGCCTTTGCCGCACGCGCCGAAATCCATATGAACCGGGCCGCGCGTGACCAACGTCGTACCACCCGAACGAACCACATCCCGACCCCATACGGCCCGACCGTGCAGTGCGCCCAGGCACTCGCCGGCGCCGGCTTCAACGGTGAAACTCAACGCGGGATCGTAGCCGAGGAGAATCAGATCCTCGCCCACGCACGGGTCGATCGCGCCGCGCGTGGCGGTGTGCAGCGCGTCGTACAAATCGAACAGCGGACCGGCCCAATCGGGAAAATCGAAATGCCCGCCGTGCTCGGCGTTGCCAATGCGCGCAACCAGTGAATCGGCGCGGAATCGCGAAAGCACATGCTCGTATTCGTCGATGAATCGTCCTATTTCGGCGCGCAGTTCCAGGGCGATTGGGCGAGGCGTCGAAATCAGCAGCCCCGTGCCGAGCGCCTTGGGGAACGCGGCAGTGTACGGCATGCGATGCGCGAGCGGTGCGAGGGAATCCATACCCACGATGCTAGCGCGTGCCCGGCTTGGCGGAGTTCGTGCCTGGGCAACCTGATATGCGCTATATGTGGCAGATTCCTGGTGTCCGCGAAAATGATTTGCGCTATATGTGGCATTTGTCTCGGCGAAGCTCATGCTTAGGGGGTGGGAATGATACCCTCTAAGCGCGTTCGCCCAAGGGAATCTGCCACACATAGCGCATATCACTTTCCGCACATGCGGGAATCTGCCACACATAGCGGGTTTCGCCTTCTACAACGAGCGTAAGGTGCTCGCCATGCTGAAGCAGTGAGCTTACTGTTGACGAAAAACGTAAAGTATACTTTCACATTTTCTGGAGGAGCAGACGCGCAGACGGGAGCTGTCCGACGCATTTCCCCGCATGGTCATCACGCTTGACCAGTTCAGCGCGGGCGTCACCGAGGATGGTATCCGCATTGTCAATGCCATTGATTGGCTGTTGGGTGATTGAAACGGTTGAGCCAATTGAGACGTGTATCTCGCTTATAGATGGCGGATTCCGGGGCTCGCCCGGTGCTATCTCGCTTATAGATGGCGGGTCTCGGCGGAGAAACGAACCTAGGGGGCATCTTTTCGCCCCTCTAACCCTTGTATCTCGCAAAGGGGCCGCCATCTATAAGTGAGATACCAACTGTCACCCTGCCAAATCCGCCACTCATAAGCGAGATGTTTTTTCGTGGGTGTGGCATGAGGCATCGCCTTATTTTGATACCCCCGTAGCTTTGTATAGTTACGATTATACTAATCGTGATTATACAAGTCGCGATTATACAAACCGACGCTTTGGCATGGAGTTCGCTTCACGTTTTCGGGCGGACGGAGGTGTTGCGGAACGGCGGTGAGCGTCACAATGTGAGACGACACGCGGAAGACGGGAAAAATAAAAACGGCGGAATTCCGCCGTTTTTCCATGCGCGATACAACAAGACCAATCAAAAATCAAGACTGTTATTCAAAAAAGTTTCGTTCTATCTTGGCTTCCGATGCGCGCTTCGTACGTCGGGCACGTCGGGGAAAAGCGCGCCGAAAAGATTTGCGGAAGAAAGGTTCGACCCATGTCATCTCGCGTCGCGCAGCGCCACGCAGCCGGTTCCTACGATTCGTGCGATTCGCGCGTCTCGGCTTCCGGCCGTCTCGTCACGCTCGTCGCCGCGCTGATGATCGCGCTCGCCACGCTGTTCGCCGGCACCGCGATGCCGCGGCAGGCGTCCGCCGCCGACGACAGCCAGACGAATTTCGATTCCTGGACCGCCGTCGCGCAGAACATCGCCAAGCAGCTCGCCACCGCCGAAAAAGACTACAACGACGGCGATTACGGCCAGGCCGGCACCGACTTCCAGACCGCGCATTGGATCGGCTACGACGCATCCAACTTCTCGAAGGCCGTCAACGACACCATCTCCGCCGACAAACAGGCCGAACTGCTCAAGCAGTTCACCGACTTGGAAGGAATCGCCTACCAGCAGGGGCAGGGTGACGCCATCTCCGGCGCCGTCGACGCGTTGAACACCGACCTCGCCGCCGCCGCAAAGACGCTCGACGCGAACACCAGCCTCGCCAAACCGCGCGACTACGCCAAACAGCGCGCCGCCGAAACCGCCAAGGAACGCAAGACGCTCGACGCCGCCAAGAAGAACTCCTCCAAAGGCAAAGGCGATCGCACGTGGAGCGACGTGGCCAAGGAAATGAACGTCATCCTCGACAAGGCATACAAGGCCGCCATCTCCGGCAAGGGTGCAGAAGGCTCCAGCCTCGTCAACAACGCGTACTACCAGTACTACGAAAAGCTCGGCTTCGAAAAGAACGTCATGAACGCCATCTCCGGCAACCGCGTCTCTCAAGTCGAATACCAGTTCAAAATGACCCGCAAGACCATGCGTGACGGCGGTTCCGACAAGGAGATCAAGAAGCTCGTCGACGACCTTAAGAGCTGGCTCGTCGAAGACGCCGCCACCCTCGACGGTGGCGCGTCCGGCAACGTCAACGGCTTCACCAAAGCCGTCACCAGCTCTGCCGGGCAGGCGTTCCTCATCCTCATCCGCGAAGGTCTCGAAGCGCTGCTCGTCGTGGCCGCCGTCGTGGCCTACCTCGTCAAATCCGGCAACCAGCGTTTCACCAAGTGGATTTATCTCGGCGTGCTCGCCGGACTCGCCGGCTCCGGACTGATTGCCGTGCTCTTCACCTTCCTGTTCGGCGGCTCCGGTCCGATCCAGGAAATCTCCGAAGGCGTATGCGCGCTCATCGCCATGCTCATGCTGCTGTGGACCAGCAACTGGATGCTCAACAAAAGCTCCGTGGAAGCATGGAACCGCTACATTAAGAACAAAACCGAAACCGCCGTGGCAGACGCGCAAGGCAAGGTCGAAGCCGGCGAAGGCGTGAGCCTGGGCATGGTCGTCTCGCTCGCCATGCTGAGCTTCCTCGCAGTATTCCGTGAAGGCGCCGAAACCGTGATCTTCTACGAATCCATCTACTCCATGAGCCAGGATTCGCAAGGCATGTGGATCGGCGGCATCGCCGCGGCCGTAGTGCTGCTGATCATCTTCCTCGTGCTGCGCTTCACCTCCGTGAAGATCCCCATCGGCCCGTTCTTCCTCGTCACCTCGATTCTGATAGCCGTGCTCGTGGTCATCTTCGCCGGTGGCGGCATCCATGCGCTCATCGAAGGCGACCTCATCGACGGCCACTATCTGTCGAGCGTACCGACGAACGACTGGATCGGCCTGTATCCGTACGTCGAATGCCTTGCCGCCCAAGCCATCGCCGCCATCGCAGTGATAGCGCTGTTCATCGTCGGCTTCGCGCGCAAACGCAGACTGCGTACGGCGGCCGATACGGGCGATACGGGCGCGGCGCACGCCTGACAATGGCGATTCGCAATCGCAACAAATTTCCAAAATTTTTCCTCACCATCCGACAACACAGAAGGAAAGAGAAATGAAGAATAAGAAGATCGCCGCTCTGCTCGGCGTCCTGCTGGCCGGCTCCATGGCCTTCTCCCTGTCCGCATGCGGCGGCTCCGACAACGCCGCCTCGTCGGACAAGTCCAGCACGTCCACGTCGGACACGGCGAAGGACACCAAGGCCGCCGACGATTCCAGTTCCGACGATTCCGGCGCCGGATTCGAGGAGATCCAGGTCGACGAGAAGCATTCCGACCAGGAAGTCGGCCCGCTGACCGTCAACGCCGTGTACTTCCAGCCCATCGACATGGAACCGTCCGGCATGGGCCTCAAGGCCGCCGATGCGAGCTTCCACCTCGAAGCCGACATCCACGCCAACAAGAAGGGCACCGAACTCGGCTACGGCAAGGGCGACTTCGTGCCGGACCTCACCGTCAACTACGACATCATCGACAAGACCTCCAACAAGTCCGTCGGCTCCGGCACCTTCATGCAGATGAACGCTTCCGACGGCCCGCACTACGGTGCCAACGTCAAGCTCGACAAGGCCGGTGCCTACAAGCTCGTGCTGAAGATCGAATCCCCGGAGAAGAAGGGCTGGATGCTGCACGTCGATCCGGAGACTGGCGTCAAGGGACGCTTCTGGACGGAACCGATCGAGGTCACCTTCCCGGACTGGAATTACACGCCGCAGGAATGGTGATTCGCTCCTTGTAATGGTTGCCGTTCGCGGCCGCGCCATATGTTGCTCGACACACTCAAGGCCGTTCGGCCAAGCTTACGGTCGAGCAACATACGGCGCGGCCGCTCTCTCGCGTTTTAAGGGAGCGACTTATTCCTTGCGATTGCAGGGTGGAAAGGCCGGGAACTCCTCGATTTTGGGGGAGGGATGATTGGGAACTCCTCGGGTTGGGGAGGGACGAAAGGATTTTGGGATGCTGCTGCAGTTTGTGACGGTGTTGCAGGGCGTATTGGCGCCCGCTCTGCTCGTCATGGCACTGAACGTCATGCTCACCGTCGGTGAGGGACGGGACAAGCCGTTGAGCGCATATTGGAGACTGGCCGGCTTCGTTGTCGGATTCGCCGGTGCCATCGTCTTCGCCGCCTTGCGTGCCACGGCCGTCATCACGCAGCGCACGTTCGTCAACTATCCGACCTTGTGGTGCTGCGTCGTCTTCGACGTGGCCGTGTTCGTCGTCGTCATCCTCGCCCGTCGCATCACTACCGACTGGCATCGCCACCGCGCATTGCTGGACGTTGCGAATCTCGTGGCCGCGCTGGCGATCGCCGCCACCACCTTCCGCGCGCTGCCCGACGTGATTCTGCGATTGACGATTTTCGTCGAGCCCGGCGATCCGATCTTCACTTCCGACATGCTGCTGCGCGCGCTCGGCTTCGCGCTGGGCGCCGCCGTCGCGATCATCGCGGCGCTGATATTCCGTACAATGCGTTCCACCGCCGTACGCTGGTCGTTCACCACGGCGGTGCTGCTGTTGGTCGCGCTGTTGTTCGCACAGCATTTCACCGACCTTGCGCAGATCCTCCAATCCAAACGCATCGTCAGCTTCCCGACCGCCGCCTTCCTCGCGCTCGTGTGGGGCATCAACCATCAGCGCAGCCTGACCATCGCAATGGCGCTCGTCTTCGCCATTCCGGCAATCGCCAGCATCGTCATGGGCTTCAAAGTCAAGCCGACCGGCGCCAACGAGGCGATCGCACGCACGCATATCGCGTTCCGCCGCCGCGCGAAAGCGGCCGGCGCGTTCAGCCTGGTCGCCATGATCTGCGTCACCGTGGCCCTGACGTACGGCGTCGCGCAAACGCAGAAAGTCGTCACGCTGTCGCCGCCGGAAGACTACTCGCTCGCCGACGGCGTGGCCACCATCAAATTCAGCCAGATTTCCGACGGCCACCTGCACCGCTTCGAATACCGCGCGAAGGACGGCACCTCCATGCGATTCATCATCATCAAGAAGAACGGCGGCGCGTACGGCGTCGGCCTCGACGCGTGCGACAACTGCGGCGACGCCGGCTACTACGAGAAGGACGGCAAAATCATCTGCAAGAAGTGCGATGTGGCCATCAACCTCGCCACCATCGGCTTCAAAGGCGGCTGCAACCCGATACCGTTCGACTACCAGGTCAAGCCGGGCAAAATCGTCATCCAAACGTCCACGCTCGACGCGCTGTCGAGCCATTTCCAGTGAGCGCCGAGAAAGGTAAGGGGGTGCCATGTTCTTCCTGAAAATGATCTCTCGCTCGTTCAGCCGGCAGTTCAAACGCCGTCTGCTCATCGCCGTCACCGTGTGCCTGTCCGCCACCGTCAGCGTGGCCATGCTCGGCGTGGTGTTCGACGTGGGCGACAAGCTCAACGCGGAGCTGAGCACGTACGGTTCGAATATCGTCGTGCAGCCGAAGTCCGATGCTGTGGTGAGCGATTTGTACAATACCGGCGATTCTGCTGGCTCGGCTTCGGGTAGTTCGTCCGGTTCGGACGGGGGTTCCACTTCCGACGGCTCGGCTGCGGCGGACAGCGCCGACCCGACCGCGTTTCTGAAGGAGTCGGACGCGCAGAAGATCAAGACCATCTTCTGGGCGTTCAACATCACCAATTTCGCGCCGGAATTGAACATCCACGCGGATGCGGGGTGTGTCGGTTCGGGGGCTGGTTCGGCTGGCTCTGCTGGAACGGCTGGTGCGTCAGGTGCGGCTGCTTCCGCGGCGAAATGCAAGGCGACCAACGTGCCGATCGTGGGCACGTGGTTCGCGAAAACCCTGCACATGGACTCCGGCGAGTCCACCGTGGCCGGCATGAACGGCATGCGCTCATGGTGGAAAATCAACGGAACCTGGCCGAAAGACGACAGCGAGCAGGCGATGGTCGGCAGCGCGCTCGCCGCGAAACTGGGCGTGAACGTCGGTGACAGCGTCACGCTCGACAAGACGATCGCCGTCGGTGCGGACGACAATACGAACGGAGGTACCGGGAAAACCGGCAAATCCTCCACCGAACGCAATCGCGTGAAAGTGAAAATCGTCGGCATCTTCGATTCGGGCGATTCCGACAACAGCGCCATTTATATGCCGTCCATCGCCGCGCAAACGCTTGCGAATCTGCCGAATTCCATCGACAAGATTGAAGTCAAGGCGCTCACCACGCCCGACAACGACCTCGCGCGCAAGGCGTCGAAGAATCCGAACGCGCTCACGCAGGACGAGTGGGAGACGTGGTATTGCACCGCGTATCCGTCGTCGATCGCGTACCAGATCGAAGAGGTGCTGCCGGGCGCGGTGGCCAAGCAGGTGCGCCAGGTGGCCGCGCTGCAGGGCGATGTGCTGAACAAGACGCAGGCGGTGATGGTGCTGATGACCGTGCTGTCGCTGGTTGCCGCCGCGATCGCCGTGGCGAACCTGATGGCCGCGTCGATTGGCGAACGCGGTTCGGAATTGGCGCTGTTGAAGGCGATCGGCGCCACGGACGGCGCGGTTTCGCGCCTTATGCTCGCCGAAACGGCGGTGATTTCGCTGGTTGGTGCGATTGCCGGTGCGCTGCTTGGCTCGGGCGTTGCACAGATCGTGGGGCACGTGGTGTTCGGCTCGGGCATCACCATGCGTCCGATGGTGTTCGTGTTGGTTTTCGTGTTGCTGGCGGTCACTGTGCTCGTGGCCTCGCTTTCGTCGATTCGGGCGATTCTGGGCTTGCGTCCGGCGGAGGTGCTGCATGGTAGGTGAGTTGTGCTTGGCTTTCGTAGGGGGTGTGCGATGACGAATCGCAAGATGTTCTTCACTATGCTGTGGGGCGCGGTGTTCCGCCGTCGCTCCCGTGCGATGATGGCCGTGATCGCGTCGCTCGTCGGCGCGGCCACGCTGTTCTGCCTTGCATCCGTGTGCGTCGCGGTGCCGCAGCAGATGAACGAGGAAATGCGCGCGTACGGCGCGAACCTGATCGTCACGCCCGCGTCCGCAACGGGCAAATCGCAAGGCATCGATACTGCAACCGTACGCAACGTGACGGCGCTCATCGGCGCCGGACACAGCGTGAAATCAGCCGCATACCGGTATGAGAGCGTGCGCATCAATTCCGCGCCGTACACCATCGCCGGCGTGGACGTGAAAGCCGTCCGCGCGCTCAATCGCCATTGGAACGTGACGGGCGATTGGCCCGGCTCGGGCAACGTGATGGTCGGCCGCGACGTCGCCGACGCGCTCGGCGTGAAGGTCGGCAGCCGCGTCACCATCGGCTACCGCGCCGCCGACGCGTCTGCTTCAGCGTCTTCTTCCGCGTCCGCAAAATCCGATTCGGACGAATCAACTGAAACGGCAGAATCGTCCGCGCAGGGCACGCAGAGTACGCAAACTACGCAAGGCGAACAGACCACGCAAGCCACGGAAAACGGCCGCGTCTCGTCCGACATCATGGATAACAACGGCACCGAATTCCGTATCGCCGGCATCGTCGACACCGGCGGCAACGAGGATTCCATCATCTACGCCACCACCGCGGACGTGGCCAAACTCGCCGGTTCCAAGCGCGGCGCCGACGTGGTCGAATACTCCGTGAACGCCATGGGCGACGAGCTCAACGACATCGTCAACAACATCAATCGCAGTGCCGACAAAAACCCGAACAGCGCCGTCAAAGCGCAGACCGTCACCAGAATCACCTCGTCCGACACTCGCATCATCGCCATGCTGCAGACCCTGTTCTGGATTGTCTCGCTCGTCGTGCTCGTGCTGACGCTCGTCGGCGTGGGCACCACCATCAGCTCCATTGTGAGCCAGCGTCGCAACGAAATCGGCCTGCGCAAGGCCCTCGGCGCCGATTCACGCGCCATCGGCGTCGAATTCTACGTGGAATCCGGCATCTACGGCTTGATCGGCGGTCTGCTCGGCACTGCTATCGGCTATGTGCTGGCGCGTGTGCTGTGCTCCACCGTTTTCGGCCGTGCGCTCGGCCTCAACTGGCTGCTTTGCGTTGGATCGCTGTTGCTTTCCGTGGCGATCGCCGTCATCGCCTCCATTCCGCCGGTCCGCCGCGCCACCCGTATCGACCCCGCCATCGTTTTGAGGGAGGAATAATCATGGACAACGAACATATGCTGCTGGAACTCGACCACATTTCCAAGATTTACGGCGATCTGCACGCCGTCGACGACCTGAGTCTGACCGTTCCGCAAGGGCAATGGCTGGCGATTGTCGGCTCGTCCGGTTCCGGCAAAACCACGCTGATGAACATGATCGGCTGCATGGATACGCCGTCGAAGGGTTCCGTCATGCTTGAAGGCCGGCGATTGGAGGATTTGAACGCCCGCCAGCTCGCCGACGTGCGCAAGAACATGATAGGACTAGTGTTCCAAAAGTTTTACCTCGTGCCTCATCTGACGGCGGTGGAGAACGTGATGGTGGCGCAATACTACCATTCCGTGGTCGACGAGAAGCAGGCGATGGAAGCGCTGGAACGAGTGGGATTGAAGGAGCGTGCGCATCACCTGCCCGGCCAGCTGTCCGGCGGTGAGCAGCAGCGCGTGTGCATCGCCCGCGCGCTCATCAACTGCCCGAAGCTGATTCTCGCCGACGAGCCGACCGGCAACCTCGACGAGAAGAACGAGAAGATCGTGCTCGACCTGTTCCGCCAGCTGCACGAGCAGGGCACCACGATCATCGTCGTCACGCATGACGCGCTCGTCGCTTCCTGCGCACAACGTGAGATCATGCTTAACCATGGCGTGCTCGTCGGCGAACAGTGGAACGACGAGGAGGCGAAACGTGCGTACGAGGCGGCCGGTGGCAAGCCTGCGCACACCGGTTCCGCCGAGGAAGGCGCGCAGAACGGGGGTATTGCGATTTCGTTCGCCGACCCTACGAAGGCCGCAAAAACCGGAGATACGGACGCGGACGCCGACGGCACGGAAGGGGAGCGCGCATGAGCGCCGCACAATCGAACGCAATCAAAGTCATCGCACTGTCCGCGGCGAGTATCGCGCTGTTGTCGGCATGCGGCGAACCGAAGGCAACGCCGATGGACGACGAATACGCCGGCAATTCCGGTGAAAGCGTGCAATCGCAGGAAGAGAAGTCGAAAACTGACGGCAAGGCGTTCGGCGACACGGCAGACGACGGCGACGCCACCAAAAACCGTGCCGACGCGAATTCCGCAACATCCGACAAGCAGGACACCGGCAACTACGCGGATGGCGACTATTCGATCAACGGCCAGTACGGGCCGGTCGGCGAGGACACCATCGACGTGCATCTGACCGTTAAGGACCAGAACGTGACGGCCGTGGAAATCGTTGGGCATCCGTTCACGTCCATCTCCAAAAAACATCAGAACGACTTCGCCAAAGCCGTACCTGACGTGGTGGTGGGCAAACCGTTGAAGGATCTCAAAGTAGACAAGCTCGCCGGCGCCAGCTGGACCTCCGAAGCCTTCAACAAGGCGTTGGAAGTGGCGCGTCAGGAAGCGTCAATCCAATAGCCCATTCCTTCTGAAACCGACGCGGCACGCCCGTCTTGCGTCGGTGCGGACGGTTTTTCCTGTGATTACCGTGCGGATTCGGCGCATACGTTCGGCCAGAGCAACGTGGCCATGTTCTCGGCCCAGGAATCAGGCTTGCGTTCCTTGCCGGATTGCCGTTCCCCTCCGGCTTCCTGCCCCGCCAACGCTTTGCAAGCCAGCATGGAACCCAGCACCGTGCTGAACAGGAACGTGTAGTCCAAACGGTTTTGAAACACTCCGTCGGCGATGCCACGTTCCATGAACCCCACGAACCGTTCTTCGGCCGGCGCTAGAACTTGTGAGGCAATCGCCTTCAGCGTGGCGTTATCGGAAGACAGCACCACGCCCACGGCTTTCAATCCGAGTTCGCTGTCGAAGCAGTCCTGGATGCGTCGCAGCATGGTGGCCAGTCCGCTCCGCGACGGCTTCAAATCGTTGAAATTCGGTAGTCCGGCAACTTCCGGTTGGATGCGTTGCAATAAATCGTCGGCGTTTCGGTAGCGTCGGTAGATTGTGGTCTTTGCTACCCCTGAACGTCGTGCGACCTCTTCGATGGTCACCGCTCCGATACCATCGGAAATCACTATCCCCAATGTGGCTTTCATGATTTTGCGGTCGGTTTGCTCCCGTAATCGCTCACGTCGGCCACGTACTGTGCCGACGTCTTCCTGCGTGGTTTTTTGCACCGTCTTTCGCGTGCCCTCTTGCGTGGTTCCGCCCATCATGCCGCGATCACTTTCGTGCTTTCCAGCTTGCTTACGTACCAATGGTTGAACTTGACCAGTGGAATGCGCAGTAACAGGCCTATCAGCAGCAGCGGCGGAATGAACAGCAGTAGCGCGCCAATCGCAAACCAGTAATCGTTACTGTAGATTCCGCCGATCGCCGCACGCATTGCTGTGATTGAATGCGTCGCAGGCAGGAACGGGCTGATGCCGCTGATGATTTTCGGCAGCACGGCCAGCGGATATGCGCCGTTCGCTCCGGAGATCTGCATGACGAGAAACAGCACGCCGATGGCTTTGCCGACGTTGCCGAAGCTGGCCACGAGCGTGTAGGTGAAGAACGAGAACACTAGGCTGCTCACCCAGCCGGACAGCATGAACAGCAGCGGATGCACCGCCTGGACATGGAGGAACAGCAGACTGCCTCCCAAGGAGAACGTGCTCTGCAATAGTCCGATCACGCCGAACACACCGTAATGTCCGAGAAACAGCTGATGCGGTTTCGGGTCGCCGAGTTCCTTGCGCACCTTACGCGAGACGGTGGTCTTGAGCGTCACTGCCATGAGCAGCGAACCGACCCACAGTGGCAGGATCGTGTAGAACGGTGCCATCTGCGAACCGAAATTCTTGACTGGGAACACCGCGTTGCGTTTCACTTTTACAGGGGCTGCAAGCGCGGCGGCCAACGAGTCGGTATTATCGCTGAGCACATCTTTGACGGCGCTCATATCGCCGCTGTTCAGCGCATCGGTCAATGTTCCTGTGAATGCGCCCAGTTTTTTGCCCGCGCCGGCCAGACTATCGGCGGTGGAATCCAACACGCTGCTGATGGCGGTCAGATTCTTATCCGCGGTCTTGGTGGTGCCGTTCAGATTGCCCAGCGCGCCTTTCAGATCGGCCGCTGTGGCATTGAGCGCGGTGGTGGTGCTGGTAATGGACGTGGCGATATCGTCAAGTTGCGGTTTCAGTTGGCTCTCATAGTCGGTTTTGATGCCACTGACGGACGTTGCCGCCTGCTGCGCCAGTTTCTTGATCTCCGCACGTTCGGCCGTGGTATCGCTTACTTTGGCGTCGATGTTGTCGGCGCTGCCATTCAGCGCCGATGCTAGGTCGTTGAGCTGTGTGATGGTGGTGCCGACGTTGGTTTTGAGATGGTCGATGGCGTTCCTCACCGCTTCCGGCAGCTTTTCGTTTGCGCTGAGCGCGTCGAGCGAATCATAGATCTGCTGGTAGCTTTGCGCCTGCTTGCTGATGTTCGTGGCCTGGTTGCGTAATGCGTTGGCGGTGTTGCCGGCCTGCGTGCCCGCATTGCCGAATAGGCTGTCCACATCTGCTTCCATGGCTGTGAAGCTGTTGGCGGAATCAGTCAGAGCCGTGCCCAGCGCGGTGGTGCCGGTCTTCAACGCGCCCGTCAGATCCTCCACGCCGCTGCCGGCTTGCTTGAGTGTTGTTCCTACGCTTTTCGCATTGCCGCTGACATTGGCGATCAGACCGTCGGAGGACTCAAGCAGATGCCGTGCGCTTTGGGTCAGCGTGCTGAACGTGCGGAGCGTTCCGGAAGCGTCGGTGAGCGTTTCCGCGAAGTCGCTGATATTGCCGTTGAACTGCGTGAGTTGTTCCTGCGCGGCTGGCTTGTCGAGTTGGTTGGCGAGCTGCGATGCCACACTCAGCGCGGTGCTGGTCAGTGTTTCGGAGAACGTCTCGTTGACCTGCGCGCTGACCGTATCGGCGCCTTGGCCTGTGATCTTCGGAGCCAAGGCGTTCTTCTTTTCATTGTTGTAGTAGGCGATTTCGGCGTGGTCGCCATCGGATGCGAAGAACGTCATCATACGGGTGCTGAAGTTCTTTGGAATCACCACAGCTGCGTAATATTTGCCGGATTTGGTGCCGTTGATGGCTTCTTTTTTGGTGGTGAAGGTCCAGTCGAGCTGATCGTTGGAACGCAGCGTGTTAACCACTTGGTCGCCGATGTTGATCTTCACTGGAATGAGGTCGGACCGGTATCCGTCGTCCTCATTGGCTACGGCGAATTTCAGATTGCCGGTATTGGCGAACGGGTCCCAGCTGGCGGCCACGTTGAACCATGTGAAGATGCCGGGGATCACAACGAGTCCGATGACGATGATGATGGAGACGACGTTGCTGGTGATTCGCCGGATGTCGCCGATGAACAGTTTCCAGATGGTTTTCATGCGTTGCTCCTTTCCTCGTTGTTTTCGTTGTTTTCGGTTGTCTCGGTTGTCTCGGCGGTCTCGGCGGTGTCCGTGGCGGCATCGTTCGCGGCGGCGCTTGGACCGGTCGTCTGCATTTTCTGCATTTTCTGCACCAGTATGGCGATTCCGTCATCTTCATTGTGGTTGACGCCCGTCACGTTTTCCGTCGTTTCTTTGATGACGCTGGTATTGCGATTATCGGATGTCGTGCGTTTGCCGCTGGTGCGTCTCCGCGTTTTGCGCAGCAGTCTGTTCCGCCGTTCCTGTTGCGCCCGCTTTTTGCGACGGATGCGTGCCGCTTGGCGCTCCACCAGCATGGATTGGATCGATTCATCGCTCAAATGGCCGAGCTCCACTTGACGGTTCAGATTATCGCGCATGTATTCGATGACCATGAGGAAGCCCATGATGAGCAGAATCCAGACGACCCACGTGGCCAGTACCACCACTTTCTCTCCGTTGGTGAACGAGAACACCGCCGCCAGAGTTACCGGAACTACGAATCCGATCACCAGAGCTCCGCGCTTGAGTTTCGGGTACAGTTCCGCGAACCGACTTGCGCGTTCCTCGATCACCTCGCGGTAGCCGCCTTTGTCGGCCAGCACCTGAATGGCTTGGGACATGTTGTATCCGCGTTCCGGAAGCTCCACTTCCTCGCCGATAATCATGTCGCTTTCCTTGATTTCGCGGGCGAAGAGTCGGTTGAGGTTGACCAACAGAGGACGGACCACCAGGCCGATGACGAACGCCATGGCGGCAAACAGCAGCAGCGTGCCGATCGCCTTGATCCAATGGCCGTCGTAGAAGCCGGCGATGGTCTCGCGGAATGCGTCTATCGAATAGCTGAATGGCACGAACGGATAGACCATGCGGAAGAACTTCGGCATCATCTCGATCGGATACAGGCCGGAAGCGCCTGGAATCTGCACGATCACCAACGCCACGCACAGGCCCTTGCCGATGTGCATGAACGTGGTGGACAGCGCGTACGTGATGCTCAGATATACCAGCGATGTGATCATGCCGGTCAGTATGAACAGTGGCGCGCAAGCCGTCTGCACGCCGAGTATCAGATCGCCAACGGTGCAGATCGCGCCTTGAATGACGCCCATCGTGCCGAGCAACAGGTATCGGGCCAGATACTTTTCGGTTGCGGTCGGATCGAGACCCTCAAGCCCCTCGTCGTCCACCTCCACTTTGTAGATCACCACAAAGGCGAACGCGCCCACCCACAGTGCCAGATTGGTCATCAGCGGAGCCATGCCGGAGCCGTAGGAGTTGACGGGATACACGTTCTTCGTGTCGATTACGGTCGGGGACTCCATGAACGAGGCGATCTTATCCGCGTCAAGCGAACTGCTGCCGGTCAACGATGCGAGCAGATCCGTAGTGCCCAGCGCCTTCAGGTCGGTGCTGACGGTGGTGAGCTTCGTCTCCATCTTCGCCAGCTGCTGGTCGGTTTGCTCAAGGCCGATGCGGGTGTCTGACGCCACTTGGTCGAGTTGGTCGAGCACGATGTTGGTTTGCCTGACCACGCTGTCCTGGCTGGTCACGGTGCCGGCAAGTGTTCCGGCCGTCCCAGCCAGCGAGCCCAGCGCGGAATTCAGTCGCGGCAGTGCGCCTGAATTGATGGCGTTGCGCGCCGTGCCTGCGCTTTTGAGCGAGTTCTGCGTGCCTATGTTGAAATCGGTGGACAGTTTGGATACGCTGCCGGCTGTGGCCTGTGTGTTCTCGCTCAGGGTTTTGAGGTCGGCGAGTGTTCCGGCTGCCGTGTTGTTGGTATTCTCCAGTTTGCTGATGATTTGCTGGTATTGCGCGTTGTCGCTGGCGGATTTGAGCTTCTCGAGCAGTTTCGCATTGCTGTCGGTGATGTTTTGCATGCCGGTCACCGCCTGCTGCGCCGATCCACTTGCC
The DNA here is from genome assembly GCF_019129655.1 of Bifidobacterium sp. MSK.17.10. NCBI lineage: Bacteria > Bacillati > Actinomycetota > Actinomycetes > Bifidobacteriales > Bifidobacteriaceae > Bifidobacterium > Bifidobacterium sp. MSK.17.10. Next base: position 171,332 of record NZ_JAHOJD010000003.1, read on the forward strand.
GCGGATACCGCCGACGAGATCTGGTTGATGCTGGCTGTGGATTGCGCCGTCGCTTGGGAAACAAGTCCGGATCCGGTTTCCAGCGCGCTGTTGGCGTTGGACGAAAGCGTGTTGAGCTGGGTTTGCGCTGTGCCGATGGCGGTGGATGCGCCTGCTAGTCCTCTGCCTGCGCTCGCCGCGGCCAGCTGCACGTCGTTCAGGGCATTGCGTGCTGCTTTTGTCTGCTGTGGCACATTGGCTAACTGGGTGTCGAGATCCGCGATTGCGGAGCGGATCGTGCCTACGTTCCGCTTGGTGTTGTCGAGTTCGCCGATGGTTTCGTTGGCGATGGTGTTGGTGTTGCCGCTGATGGTGCTGTTGGCTGAGTTGACGGCTTTGACGAGCACGTCGCTGACGGTGGAGACGAAGGTGTTGTTGACGGTGCGGTCGACCACGGTCGCGCCTTGGTCGGTGATTTTCGGCGAAATCGGACTCGCCTTCTCGTTCACGTAATATTCGAGCGTGGGGCGATGCTTGCTGTTGGTGACGACGTTGGCCAGATCTTCGCTGAAGTCGGAAGGGATGACGATTGCGGCGTAGCAGTCGCCCGACTCCACCGCTTCCATCGCGTTGGCTTTGCCCATGAACTCCCAGCCGAGCTGGTCGTTGCTCTTCAGCGTGCCTTCGATTTGATCGCCGAGATTGACTTTGCCAAGCAGCGCGTTGTCTGTGCCTTCGTCCATGTTGGCCACGGCCACTTTGATGCTGTCCGTGTTGCCATAGGGATTCCAGAACCCGTAGATGTTGAACCATGCGTATAGCGGGGGAATGAGAATCAGGCCGATCATAATCACCCACGCGGCGGGTACGGTGACCAATCGTTTGAAGTCACGGCGCAGGATCTGCAGTACGTTGTGCATTGTCTCTCCGGGTTGGTGAATCATTCCTCTCATAGCGATACGTATTTCGTAGCGCTACGCGGTACGTATCGTATAACGCGCTCCGGGACAATCGCCATCGCGTTTCATGGATGACGGAAATCGGGTCGAGTACTGCGGCAAAGCCTCGGCAAAACCATCGCCGGCTGACGTAGCCCCTTCCGCTCACGTCCGTGACAAATCGCCATTTCTGTATGTCCGTGAGCGAAAGGTGGTAATAAATCGCTATTTTCCGTCCGTATTTATACCCCCATTCGCTCACGATGCGCTATACATCGCCATTTCTTGCGGACGTGAGCGAAAGGTGGTGTGCGAATGGCGATTGCAGCCAGCTGACGTCCCCCTCTTTTGCTCGCGTCCGCCAATAATCGCACCTGAACCGCTTTTCTTGCGGCGGATATTGCCTACGTTTGGTAGCGTGGGCTGAAGGAAGGAGCGGCATATGAGCGAAACCGCACAATCTGAATCACGATCCGAGGATTCCGCCGCGGGCAAGACGGATGGAGAAATCAAGGCGATTGCCGCCGAAACCGAAATCGCGGCTATCGAAGAAGGCGGAAAGCAGGGCACTGGCGAAGTCGGCAATCCCGCTGACCGTCGTCTGCCGTTAATCGTTCGCATTTACGGCATCGTCATGCTTATTGAAGGCGTGGTGACGCTGCCGTTCATCGTGCTGTCGTGCCTGTACGTCGTGCAGGCCGTGCTTTCCGGCGATATGACGTTCGACGCGCTGAGCCTCACCACGATTCTGTCGGCGATTCACGCGGTCGTGCTGATGGTCACCACCGCGTGCCTGACGGTGTTCGGCGTGCTGCTTTTCAGGAACAAACGCCGGCACATCGCGCAATGGACGTACCTGCTGATTCCGCTTACGCTCGCCGAAGGCCTGCTGTCGCTGGCGTTGAAGGGGCTTGGCCTGAACCTTGTCAGCCCGGCTGTCCAGCTTGTCGTGCTGATCGCCCTGCACATCACCGCCGACCCATCGCTGCGGGAGGAGCGCCGGCTGCAGTTCGCGTTGCGGCGCATGGACGCCCGCAGCGCGTATGAGAACGCCGCCTCCCAAGGCATGGCCGGCCGCGACCTGACCGGCAAAGGCTATATTTCGCTGGATTTCTTCAATTTGTTCTGGTTGTTCGCCATCGGTTGTGTGTTCGGTTTGGTGATCGAAACCATCTACCATTTCATCCTGTTTGGCGAATACCAGGACCGTGCGGGCTTCCTATGGGGGCCGTTCTCGCCCATCTATGGTTTCGGCGTGGTGATCGTCACCGTGTTGCTCAACCATTTGTGGCAGTCGAATTGGTTGCTGATTTTCTGCTCAAGCGCGGTGATCGGTGGCGCGTTCGAATATTTCACCAGCTGGTTCATGCAGGCCGCGTTCGGTATTCGCGCATGGGATTACACGGGGCAATGGCTTTCGATTGACGGGCGTACATCCGGCAAATACATGTTCTTCTGGGGCGTCCTCGGCTTGGTTTGGGTCAAGTTGATTCTGCCGCGATTGTTGCGATTGATCCAGCGTATTCCGTGGAAGATTCGCTATTCGTTGACGCTGGTCTGTTTCATACTCATTTTCGTCGATGGCGTGATGACGCTGATGGCGCTTGACGCTTGGTATTCCCGCATGGCTGGGGTTGCGCAGAATTCTCCTGTTTCGCAGTTTTTCGCCACGTATTTCAATGACGATTTCATGGCCCACCGATTCCAGACCATGAAGATCGACCCGTCCACTGCCGGTCGTATGTAGGCTGGTTTTTGCGTTTTGCGGGTTTTGCTAAGCGGCTGGTCGGGCGATGTTCCGGCTGGCCGCTTTGCTTTGGGTGGCTGATTTTGAACGATTTCGGACGATTGCAGTGGGGTTTTGTTGCGGGTTTTGCCGCGGGGGATTTGATTCTTCCGGATTATTGCCGTTTGGGATTCGTGCCTTCCGGCTGTTTGGATGCTTGACTGCTGTTGCCGCGCCTACGCCGCGATGCTTTGCGCCAGCTGGCGGATGAGGTCGGGGCGATGTCCGCTCCATGAGGAATTCGGTGAGATGACGACCGGAATTTGCTTGAAGCCGGCGTCCTTGATCTGTTCGAATGTGGACGGATTCTGCGTCAAATCGACCGCCACGTACCGCACTCCCAGTTTGGAAAGCTCTTGTTCGGTGGCCTCGCATTGAGGATTGTTCGGATTGGTGAAGACGGTCACGGTCATTCTTTTCCTCCCTATGCAAATCGGCTTCCTTTGGTGCGGAAGATCTTGTCGGCCACGTTTTTTGATTTTGCCTGGCTGAGCAGGCCGTTCATCAGTATACACTACCTGTAGTGGCGTTTCGTACGTTTGCCCACTGTATATAGTGGGGAATTTCCCGTAATACCGAATCTATACGAACAAATGTTCGATATATTCGAGTCTATCATTATCCTCGATTGCGCCACGCCGGTTGCATGCGTATGGTCCGTCCGCGAATCGCCCGCGGGCTGTTCGCTATTCATTTCGGAACACATATTGCGATTTCGCTCGTTTTCTTACGATTGTGAGCGAAAGGTGGTGCCGCATAGTGCGGTAGGGGGTATAAATCGCCTTATTTTCCATACTTTTCGGCGCACGTCGCGAAATAATCGACCGAAATTGCGATTCGTGAGCGAAAGAGGGTGCGCGATATGGTGCGTTCCGTATTGAAGTGCTGAGACCTCATCCCGAAACAAATGAAAAAGTCCTGAGAACCATCGGCTTCCAGGACTTCGAACCTGTGCCCCCCGTGGGATTCGAACCCACAACCCACGACTTAAAAGGACGCTGCTCTAACCGTTGAGCTAGAGGGGCAACAGCAACACAGTATACAGCATATTCGGACCAATCGCCACCACGGGCGTCGGACGGGCGTCGAAATGGCCTTCGGAGTGTTGGTGTGCCTACAATCGAAACCATGTCATGTACCACAATTCTTGTAGGCAAAAAAGCAAGTTACGACGGTTCGACCATCATCGCCCGAGATGACGACTCTGGTTCGGGACGTTACGATCCCAAGAAATTCGTAGTCGTCGCACCGCAGGAGCAGCCGCGGCACTACCGCAGTGTGCTGAGCCACGTTGAAATCGACCTTCCCGACAATCCATGCCGGTACAGCATCGTACCGAACGTGCTTCCAAATCGTGGAATCCTTGCGGAAGCTGGCGTCAGCGAACGCAACGTGGCCATGAGCGCCACCGAAACCATCGCCGTCAACGAGCGCGTGCTCGCCGCCGACCCGCTGGTCGTATTGCAGCCAGCCGACGAGGCCGACGGCAAGCCGGAAGTGCCCGGCGGCATCGGCGAGGAAGACATCATCACCCTCATATTGCCGTATGTCAGCACCGCCCGCGAAGGCGTGAAGCGCCTCGCCGAACTGCTTGAAACGTACGGAACGTACGAATCGAACGGCATCATCATTTCCGACGTGGACGAAATCTGGTACGTCGAAACCATCGGCGGCCACCACTGGATCGCCCGCCGCGTGCCGGACGACAAATGCGCCATCATCCCCAACCAGCTCGGCATCGACTATTTCGACTTCGACGACGCCTTCAGCGACGCGCGCGAATTCATGTGCAGCGCCGACCTGACGGAATTCATCGAAACGCATCATCTCGGCCGCGCGGCCGGCACGCAGGGCGGCATGAACGGCGGCCACTGCAACCCGCGCGTCGTGTTCGGCACCGCCACCGCGAAGGACCATATCTACAACACGCCTCGCGCCTGGTACATGTACCGCTATCTCGATCCGGCCGACGCGGAAAACCTTACCCCTGAATCGGACGACATTCCATGGTGTCTCGAACCGGAGAATGCCGTGACCGTCGAGGATGTCGACTTCCTGCTCGGTTCGCACTTCGAGGGCACCCCGTACGACCCGTATGGCACGCAGGGGACTGAGGAAAGCCGCCATCGCTATCGTCCGATCGGCATCAACCGCACCGGACACATGGTGGCCATGCAGATTCGCCCGTACGCGCCCGTCGAAAGCCGTTCGATCATGTGGATTTCGTACGGTTCCGGCGCGTTCACCACGTCCGCCCCGTTCTATGCGAACGTCGACGACACCCCCGCCTACCTGCGCGACACCACGCCGGAAGTCTCCACGGACTGCCTGTATTGGACGAACCGCCTGATTGCAACGCTCGCCGACGCGCACTTCTACGAGACCAGCAACGCGGTCGAGGGCTTCTCGGAAGATGTCCGTTCCTTCGGCCACCGTCTGGTGGAACGTACGGATGATGCGCTTGCGATTGGTGGGTCGGCGACTGGGGCTGGTGGCGCTGGTTCTGGTGCCGGTTCTGCGGTTGGCGGTTCTGGTTCTATGTCTGGTGCTGCGGTTGATTCCGGTTCCGATGGGCTTGCTAGTCCTACATCTGTTCCGGCCCGTCTTGCGGCGGCTAACGACGAAATGGCGGAATACCTGCGATCGCGCAATACGAAGCTGCTCGGCGACGTGCTGTACACGTCCAGCAATCTCATGCACAACAGTTTCGCCATGTCGGATCGCTGGAACTAAGCCCGCTGGTGCTTTCCGTGTCCGTTTCTCCCGAATCGGACACACAGGCATCAAAATGAAGCGCTCCTGTGTCCGAATCACCAGAAACGGACACAGGAGCGCCTAGCCGATCGCAATAATCGCAATACTCACGCAATATCGCGTAAACCCTCTATCGCGCGAAACCTGCGAAACCCGCGCGAAATCAGTTGAACCCGACCACATGTTCCGCCACGAAATATCCCTTTCGAATCACAAACCGGCCGAGCGAACCATGTAGGTTCAGCGCGCGCGACATCGCCTTCTTACGCACGTCCTTGTAAATCGTCGGCGAATACGCCTCGATATCCGCCCACATGGCCTTCTTCTTCTCGTAATTCTCCGGATCGCGCGACAAAATCATGAAAACGCTCGCGACGGAACTCTGAATCGCCAGAAAATGAATCATGTAGCGGTATAGGCCGTCTGGCACCGTACCTCGTTCGGGGGTGGCGCGCACCATGCACTGGTTGACGAGCCGCAGCTGGTCCACGCGTCGGATCATCACGTCCGTCTGCACGCTCTGCCCGTCGCGGCCGATGAAATAGTGGTAGAACGGCGTATCCACGTATTGCAGCGACTTGACCCACGGGAACGGCTGGTACGCGTAGATGAAGTCCACGTAGAACGTGTGTTCCGGCAGCTGCATCTTCGATTCGCGCACCACGGCGGTACGGTAGATCAGCGCGTGCATGAGAATGTATTCGGTCAGGCCGAAATGTCCCAGATCGTCCCAAGTGAGCCGCTTGCCGGGCTCCATGGCGTGACGGAAGTTCACGACGTGCTTGTTGCGCTTGCCCACCTTGTCATACACATAGTTGGTGACGAGCATGTCGAGCGGCTCGTCCTTGCCGACCTCGCCGCGCAGCACGGCCATGACCTGTTCGAGCGATTCCGGGCCGACCCAATCGTCCGCGTCCACGACCTTCACGTACATGCCGCTCGCCGCCGCGATGCCGGTGTTGACCGCGCCGCCGTGGCCCTTGTTCTCCTGATGGATCGCGCGCACGATTCCCGGATTGCGCGCCTCGAACGTCTTCGCCATCTCCAGCGTGCCGTCGGACGAGCCGTCATCCACGATCAGCACTTCGATGTCGTCGTTGCGCTTCGACGCGATCAACGATTCGACGCACCGTTCCAGGTATTCCGTCATGTTGTACGCGGGCACCACGAAGGTGAGCGTCTTCTTCTCCTGCATATTCTTCCTCGGATCGGGCTCGTGTCGGGCCGTGCGGCTGGCCGACCGCTCCGGCCAAAAGCATAACGAAACTAACGTAGCACCATGTGCGGTTCCGGGGCACGGTTTTGCGCACAAACGGCACCCTGAAATACGCAATCTGCACCTGAAATTTCCCCTAGGGTCATTTCGGGTGACGGTATGTCAGTTTTCGTCAATTGTTGATTGTTTTTGCGATTCGTGCGGGCTTTGCGGGTTTTGCGATTCGTTCGTCTCGTCTGATTCGTTTGATTCGTCTGCCGCTTGCGATTTGCCTACTGCTTGCGATCCGTCCGTCACGGTCGTCCCGTCCGTCGCGTCATCTCCCGCAGCAACCGCCTTCTCCTGCGATTTCGCGGCCTTCTTGCCCTGCTTCTCCTGCTTGGCGATCGCCTTCGCTTCCCGCGCGGCCTGCTTTTCCGCCTCGCGGGCGGCCTTTTCGCTTTCGTAGCGCAGTTCCGGCTTGGCTTCCATGCGGCTCAGCCCATACCATGCCAGGTTCACGATGTGCGCGGCGAGCTGCTCCTTGCTGAGCTTGCGCTGGTCGGCCCAATATTGGCAGGTGTACACGGTCATGCCGATGAGCATCTGCGCGTAATACGGCACGCTTTTGGCCGGCAGATGCTGGCGTTTGAACGCGTCGGTGAGAATGTCCTCGACGCGTACGGCGATGTCTCCAAGCAGCGAATTGAACGAGTTGGACGGGTCGGTTTTCGGCGAATCGCGCGTGAGCACGCGGAAGCCTTCGGCGTTTTCCTCCACGTAGGTGAGCAGCGCAAGCGCGGTGCGTTCCACGATTTGGCGCGGATGCGCCTGCGGGTCGGACAGCGCGTTGATGAGAACGTCGGTGAGCGCGCGCATTTCGCGGTCCACCACCACGGCGTACAGGCCTTCCTTTCCTCCGAAATGTTCGTAGACGATGGGTTTCGACACTTTTGCGGTCGAGGCGATCTCTTCCACGCTCACTGCTTCGAATCCCTTGGCCGCGAACAGCGATCGACCGATTTCGATGAGCTGCTCGCGCCTCTGATACGACGTCATTCTGGATGTATTGGCCATACTGCCCAGTTTTTCACGCCCCGTGGATAGCCCCATTGCCTGCCCTGGCAGAGATGAGTGGCGTGTCCGTTGCGCTTTTTAGGCTGGAACCATGGATACGAATGTGATTATTGCGATTGTCGCGGTCGTCGTTATCGCGGCATTACTTGCGATTGGCGGATGGTGGTTCGGTAAGAGCCGCAAGTCCGCCGTGGACAAGTCCACTGAAGCGGCGAAGGCGAAGGCCGATGCTCGTTTGGCTACGGAGAAGTCCGCCGCGCAATCTGCCGCCGCAAGTGCCGAAAACGCTGAGAAAACCAAGGAAACCGCGGAATCCGCAGCGACGGAAGTGGAATCCGCGACTTCGTCTGCCACACCTGAATCGCCAGTGGCAACTGAACCAACTCCGGTCGGGTCAGCCGTAACTGAATCCGCGACCCCAGCCGTCGAAACCCCTGAAGCTGCCGGCACCCGCATGCAGCGCCTCAAGGCGCGCCTGTCCAAGTCCGGCAATCCGTTCGGCAAGGCCCTGTTCAACATCCTCGCCAAGGACCAGCTCTCCGAAGCCGACTGGGAGGACGTCGAAGACACCCTCCTGCTCGCCGACGTGGGCGCGGAAGCCAGCGAACAGCTCGTCGAGGAACTGCGCAACGACGCCCGCATCGCCGGCCAGTCCGATCCGGCCGAAGTGCGTGCGGCGCTGAAGGACAAGCTGCTGAAGCTCGTCGGCACCGACGTCGACCGCCGTCTCAACGCCGACAAGGAAGGCGCGAACAAGCCGAGCGTCATCATCATGGTCGGCGTGAACGGCACCGGCAAAACCACCACCGCGGGCAAGCTGTCCCGACTGCTCGTCTCCGAAGGCAAGCAGGTCATGCTGGGCGCCGCCGACACGTTCCGCGCGGCCGCGGCCGACCAGCTGGAGACTTGGGGCGCCAAGGTGGGCGTGCCGGTCGTGCGTTCCGACAAGGACGGCGCCGACCCGGCGTCCGTCGCGTTCGAAGCCAGCGCCAAAGCCAAGGAAGAGAACGCCGACGTGCTCATCATCGACACCGCCGGCCGCCTGCAGAACAAGGCGAACCTCATGGACGAGCTCGGCAAGATCCGCCGCGTTACCGAAAAGAATCTTCCGGTCGACGAGGTGCTGCTCGTGCTCGACGCCACCACCGGCCAGAACGGCATGACGCAGGCCAAGGTGTTCGCCGAAGCCATCGGCATTACCGGCGTGGTCCTGTCCAAGCTCGACGGCTCCGCCAAGGGCGGCATCGTCATCTCCGTGCAGAAGGAGCTTGGCGTGCCCGTCAAGCTCGTCGGCCTCGGCGAAGGCCCGGACGACCTCGCCCCGTTCGATCCGGAAGGCTTCGTCGACGGCATCCTCGCCTGACGTTCCCATATTTTCCGGATTTGCGATTTCCGTAGCGAAAACCTCCCGTCACGTTCCGTACGTGGCGGGAGGTTTTCGTATTGCGATTACTGCTCAGCGCCAGCCGTACCGGCAGCCGCAGCCCCCACTCCCGGCACCTTCCGGATCGTCAGCTTCAGCAGCAGCGGCGCGACCAGCGTCACCAGCGAAATGATGAAGATGATCGTCGAATAGTATTCGCTGCCGAGCACATGCTCGTTGAAGCCGATTTGCGCGGTAATCAACGCCATCTCGCCACGCGGTACCATGCCCGCGCCGATCATCAGCGCCGAAGCGCCGCCAAAACCGGCCATGCGGCCACCCAAACCGCAGCCGACGACCTTCGTGATCACGCCGAGAACCGTCATGATCGCAATGAACACAATCATCTTCGTATCATCCACGCCTGTGGTCTGCAGGCCGATGCCCACGAAGAACACCGGCACGAACAACGTGTCTCCAACCGGCTCGATATACCGGTCCGCGTCCTCCGCGTAATCGCTGTTGCTTACCGCGATGCCGGCGAAAAACGCGCCCACCGCGTAGCTCAACCCGGCCAGATTCGACGCCCACGCCATCGCCAGGCAGATGATCACGGCCATCACCGCGATGCCGGACGGCGCCTTCAGCACGCCAGCCAGCGTCATCAGCGCCGGCGCCACCCAAACCACCACCACGGCGGCCGCCACAAAGAACAGCACCTGCTTGAGCAGAATCAAACCCAGCCCTGCCACGTCCACGCTGCCGGTGTTGACGAGCGTGCACATCACGGACAGCAGGATCACGCCGATCACATCGTCAGCCACGGCCGCGCCGAGAATCGACACGCCTTCCTTCGAATCAAGCAGTCCGGCTTCCTTCAGCACCGCCACGGAAATCGACACGGACGTGGCGGAGAACACCACGCCGATGAACGCAGCCGGAATCGGCTTGAAGCCAAACAGCAGGCTCACTCCACCCATCACCGCCACGGGGAACACCACGCCCATGCACGCGATGATGACCGCCGCCTTCGAATATTTCTTCAGCAACTGCAGGTCGCAGCCGACACCGCCCAAAAACATGAGGATGATGATGCCGAGGTCGCTGAACAATGACAGCGAATCGCTCATGTGCATCACGCCCAGCAGCGAAGGGCCCACGAGAATGCCGACGAGGATCTGCCCGATCACTTCCGGCAGCTGCGCTTTGCGGCAGATCAGCCCGGAAACCGTGGTCAGCATCAAAATGGCGCACAGTGAAATGATGAACGTTGCCATGGTCCTCGCCGCTCTCTCGTTACGCGCGCCATACGTTCGCCGCACCGCGCGTTCGGTGTACATGCCACGCGCTCGCCGTACGCGGCGTTCTCCCGTCGCGTGCCACGCGTGTTCCGTAAGTTTCAGCTACCCAACTTACTCCGTCCGCAGCGTTGCCCGCCGCTTCCGTCCACCGTCGCAATTTCATATTGCGATTGCCGGGCGATTATGCCTTCCGTATTTCCGTACCGCCAGTTTCGTTGGAATTCCGCCATTTTTCGGCGTAGGTTGACGTTCCGCGCGGATGGCGTTACGTTGGCGTAACACGTCGTAACGTTTTCAAAACGCGGCCGGCGTTCCATATCGTTCTGTCAGCCCCACACGATGGGGACGGAAATGTTGAACCAAATATAGAGAAAGAAAGAGGAGGGTGACATGGGCCAGCTTGATTCTGGAAATGCCGCGTGGATATTGACTTCCGCGTCCCTTGTGTTCCTCATGACGCCTGGTGTGGCGTTCTTCTATGGTGGCATGGTCCGCGCCAAGGCCGTGCTGAATATGATGATCATGGAGGCGGCCGCACTGTCCGTCACGATGATCATGTGGGTGCTGTGGGGTTGGTCGATCGCCTACGCCGGCACCTCGGTCGGCGGCATCTTCGGCGACCCGGCAACCGGCTTCCTGCTGAAGGACACCATGGTTTCCGATAAGGGCGTCTTCACATCGGCCGCACTGAACGGCAACAACTACCCGGTCAGCGTCGACGTGGCCTTCCAGTCCGCGTTCGCCATGATCACCGTCGCGTTGATCTGCGGCGCCATCGCCGAACGTGTGAAGTACTCCACGTGGATGATTTTCGTGGCGCTGTGGATCACGTTCGATTACGCTCCGCTCGCCCACATGGTGTGGAATGGCGGCCTGCTGTCCGCTGACGGCGCCATTTCCCAGGCGATCGGCGCAGCCGCCCACGATTTCGCAGGTGGTACGGTCGTCCACATCAACGCCGCAGTCGCCGCTCTGGTCATCGTGCTGATCATCGGCAAGCGTAAGGGCTTCGGCACGCAGCCGTTCCGCCCGCACAATGTTCCGTTCGTCATGCTCGGCGCCTTCCTGCTGTGGTTCGGCTGGTTCGGCTTCAACGCCGGTTCCGCCTTCGCAGCCAACGGCACCGCCGGCTACGCGTGGGTTTCCACGTCCGCTGCAACCGCTGCGGCAATGCTCTCCTGGGGCTTCACCGAGAAGATCCGCACCGGCCACTACACCGCAATGGGTGCCGCTTCCGGCATCGTCGCGGGCCTCGTCGCCATCACCCCGGCCGCCGATGTGGTCTCCCCGCTGTGGGCCATCGTCCTCGGCGCCATCGCCGGTGTGCTCACCTGCCTGGCCTGCGGTCTGAAGTTCAAGCTCGGCTATGACGATTCCCTCGACGTCGTCGGCGTCCACGGCGTTGGCGGCTTCACCGGCACCGTGCTCATCGGCTTCTTCGGCGAAGGCACCGGCCTGTTCGCAGGCGGCGACTGGAGGCAGCTGGTCGTCCAGCTCATCGTCGCTCTCGTGGCCATCGTCTGGTCCGCCGTCATCACCGGCATCATCGCCTTCGCTCTGGAGAAGACGATCGGCTGGCGCGTCACCGAAGCCCAGGAAGTCGGCGGCATCGATCTTGCCGACCAGGGCGAACGTGCTTACGATTTTGCTGGTACCGCCAGCTCCGTCCTCAAGGAGGTGAAGTGAGATGAAGCTCATTACCGCTATCATCCAGCCCCATAAACTCGACGATGTCAAGGAAGCCCTCGCAGCCGCGGGCGTGCACGGCCTGACCGTGTCCGAGGCAAACGGTTATGGCCGTCAGCGCGGCCACACCGAGGTCTACCGTGGCGCCGAATACACCGTGGATCTCATTCCGAAGATCCGCATCGAGGTGCTGTCCGACGACGCCGATGCCGAAACCCTGGTTGGCGTGATCGTCAAGTCCGCCGGCTCCGGCACCATCGGCGACGGTAAGGTCTGGGTGGCTCCGCTTGACTCGGTGACCCGCGTGCGCACCGGCGAAACCGGTTCCGCCGCCATCTGATCCGTCCGGCCTTGTGATCGGGCCGATTCGGACAAGATGAAATAAAGACCCCCGGGCTTGAAGTTCGGGTTATCAATTACGACACATCCCCGTACGTGCCTCGCGCCGTGCGGGGATTGTCATAAGTCGTCATAGGTTTCATAAGGAACGTGCGTTATGACTTCAGCAGTCGATGGTCTCAAACAACGGTTCATGGCCATGAGCCAGCCCGACGCCGACGGCGTCTACCGCAATGGCGCGGCGAAACGCAAAGCCCGCACGGAATTGGCCATGGGCAATCTCACACAGTTGTGGAACGAAGCCTGCGAGGCGGTTTCCTTCGATGTTCCGGCAACCGGCATCGGTCTCGGCGCGGTCGGTTCGCTGGCACGTGGACAGGTGGGCCCCAGCTCCGACCTTGATCTGGCGGTCATCTACGAGCCGCACGCGCTGACCGACCAGCAGCTCAACGAGCTCGCCAACAAACTGTGGTATCCGATTTGGGATTCCGGCCTCGACCTCGACCAGTCGGTACGTACCGTCGCGCAATGCGAGGCCGTCACCGACCGCGACCTGCCCGCAGCTATGGGATGGTTGGACGTGGTGCCGATCGCGGGGGACACTGGACTTATCGAAAGCACAGCCGTATCCATATTGGAACGATGGCGCAAGGCCGCGCGCAAACGTCTGCCGGAACTGCTCGGCTCCGCCAAATCGCGCCTCGACGAATTCGGCCGCATGGCCTACATCAACCAGCCGGACATCAAGGAGGCACGTGGTGGCCTGCGCGACTCCGTATTGGTGTCCGCGCTCGCCGCATCCTGGCTTGCCGACCGTCCGCACGGCACGTATGACGACGCCGTCGAACGGTTGCTGGACGTGCGCGACTGCATCCATCTGGTCGCCGGCAAAGATACGAACATGCTGCTATCGCCCTACCAAGCCAAAGTCGCGGCGATGCTCGGTCTGGCCGATCCGACGCTGCCCGATGGCGAACGTGAGGCGAAGTCGATCGACGATCTGCAAACGTTGCTGGCACGCGTCGGCCGTCAGATCGCGTTCTCCCTTGATTCCACCGCGTCGCGCGCCGAGCATTCGCTGACGCACGACAAGCCGCGATTCGCCTTCTTCCAAGTGTTCCAGCCGCGCGGTGGCGGCAAACGTCAGGCACCGACCTTCGATGTGATCGCCCCCGGCGTGGCCAAGCATGAAGAGGAAATAGTGCTCGCTCCGGGCGCGGAACCGGCCGCCGACCCGAACCTCGTGCTGCGCGTGGCCGTCGCGGCCGCGGAATTCGGCCTGCCGATCGCCCCGGGAACGTTGCGGAATCTCAAAAAGTGCCCTATCGGCGACCGCAACTGGACGGACGAATCGCGTGAACTGTTCATACGATTGCTGGCTTCCGGCCCCGCGCTGCTCAACGTGTGGGAAGACATCGATTTCATCGACGTGCCCGGCAAGCTCATCCCCGAATGGTTGGGCGTGCGCAACCGGCCAAGCGCGTCCGCCGCGCACCGCTATACGATCGACCGGCACATGGTGGAGGTCGTCACGCGGCTCGGCCGTGAAACACCCAGCGGTGGGCGGTACGACGACCGGCATTACGAGGCGTTGCTGCTCGCCGGCATCCTGCATGACATCGGCAAACGATCGGGGGTGGCCAACCATGCGGCGGAAGGCGCTCGGCATGCGACCGTGGTCGTGGAACGCATGGGATTCGACCGCGACATCGTCCGCTGGGTCACGCTGCTGGTACGCGAGCATCTGACATTGTCGGAGTTCGCCACAGGCCGCAATCCCAATGATCCCAACGTCGGTGATGATCTGGCCGGCCGGCTCGACCATAATCCCGTGCTGCTCGACATGCTGTTCGACCTGACCCGCGCCGACGGCTCCTCGTTGGGGGCCACGTCCGGCGAGACCATCTCCAAACAGTACGGGTGGAGCAAATGGCGTGAAACGTTGGTGCGCACCATGTACAACGCCACCCGATACCACATGTAAGCGCCGGTTTCTCGCATGCGCCAAGCCGATATGCCCCCGTATTTCTCGTCGTTTACGGAAAAGCGGGGTGCATATCACCTTCCGTTCACTTCGGCAAATCGAAATAAGGGAATCGGGGTACATGCTTTAGGATGTCCCCAAGTTGTCCACTCAGTTATCCCCACTCTGTGGATAAGTCGAAACGTTTTCCACATGGTTATCCCCAATATGTGGATAACTCGGCTTTTTTCGACTTTCTTATCCACACCAAAGCCATTCGCGCGTGTCGTTCGGTGGATGCGGAGATTCATCCATAATCTCAATGCAACACCGGTCGTGACGGCACGCACGTATTATGGTTTTCCTCGGTATTGAACACATTCGATTGACTGCTGCGGTTGGAGGGACATGGCGGAGAACGACTCTTGGAACAACGGTTCGGCGCAGAACCGCGGATTTTCGAACGCTGGAAACGGTGCGAACGGCATGAACGGCCGATCCGGCCAAGCCGTGCGCGACGCCCTGTTCGACCGCGTGCCGCCGCATGACGACGCCGCCGAAATGGCGGTGTTGGGCGGCATGCTGATGAGCAAGGACGCCATCGGCGAAGTATCGCAGATGATCGACGTGTCCGACTTCTACCAGCCACGCAACCAAACCGTGTACGAAGCGGTCATCAAACTGTTCTCGGCCTCCCAGCCGGTCGACGCCGTGCTGGTGGCCAACGAGCTGCTCGCCGAAGGCAATCTGGAAAAAGTGGGTGGCTCCGACTATCTGCACAGCCTGGTCGCATCGGTTCCGACCGCCGCAAACGCCACGTATTACGCCGACATCGTGCATCAGCGCGCCATCCTGCGTAATGTGATCGCGGCCGGCACCAAAATCGCACAGCTCGGCTACACCGCAGAAGGCTCGCAGGCCGAAGACGTCGTCAACCTGGCGCAGGCCGAAGTATATGAGATGTCCACCGGCAAAGTGCGGCAGGACTACGCGCCGATCGGCACCGTCATCGCCGATACGCTTGACCAGCTCGACCGTCTGCAAAGCGGCGAAGTGTCCCGAGGCGTGCCGACGGGCTTCCGCGACATCGACGACGTGACGCAGGGCCTGCAGCCCGGCCAGATGATCGTCGTGGCAGGCCGACCGGCCATGGGCAAGTCCACACTCGGTGTGGATTTCGCCCGTTCCGCGGCACTGCATCACGGATTGACGACCATCATCTTCAGCTTGGAAATGAGCAAAAACGAGTTGGCGCAACGTATCATCTCCGCTGAATCCAACATTCCGCTCGCCGCCATGCGCCGCGCGGACGACATCACGCCGGAACGTTGGGCCATCCTGAACGAGTTGCAAGGCAAGCTGCAGAACGCGCCCCTGTTCATCGACGACAGCCCGAACATGAGCCTGATGGAAATCCGCGCGAAATGCCGCCGACTGAAGCAGACGAACGATTTGAAACTCGTCGTCATCGACTACCTGCAGCTCATGACCTCCGGCAAGGCCGTGGAAAGCCGCCAGCAGGAAGTGTCCGACTTCTCCCGTGCGCTGAAGCTGCTCGCCAAGGAGCTGGAAGTGCCAGTGGTGGCACTGAGCCAGCTGAACCGTGGCCCCGAAATGCGTCAGGACAAGAAGCCGCAGCTGTCCGACCTGCGTGAATCCGGCTCTATCGAACAGGACGCCGACGTGGTGTTCCTCGTGCACCGTCCGGACGCCTACGACAAGGAGGACCGCCCGGGCGAGGCCGACATCATCATGGCGAAGCATCGTAACGGTCCGACCGACACGTTCAATCTTGCGTTCCTTGGCGCGTATTCGAAGTTCAAGGACATGCCCCAGGATTACCAGTCCCAGCAGGAGGCGGTGTGATATGGCTTGGAATTCCTTCGCGACCCCGTTGATCGGCAAGGCCGTGCGCGCGGCCTCCCGTTTGGCGCACGGCGGTGGCAGCGCGTTCCCCGGCAAAATCGTGGAACGCATCGACCCGCAATTCCTGTCGCGCACATTGGCGCAACTGCCGCTCGGCGTGGTGCTCGTCTCCGGCACGAACGGCAAAACCACCACCACACGCATGGTGGCCAGCATGCTGCAATCGCTCGGATTGAAGGTGTTCACCAACCCGACCGGCTCGAACTTCACCCGTGGCGTGGTTTCGTCGCTGCTTGCGGAAGTCTCGCTTTCCGGCAAACTCGACGCCGACATCGCGGTGCTGGAACTCGACGAGGCGTACGCCGTGCATTTCGTCAAGCAGGTGCCGCCCGACTACTGCCTGCTGCTCAACGTGATGCGCGACCAGCTTGACCGTTTCGGCGAGATCGACAACACCGCGCGACTGCTGTCCAAAGCTGCGGAAGCCACCACCGGTACCGTCGTGCTCAACCGTGAGGACCCGCGCATCGCCCGTCTTGCTGACGTGGCGCATACGGAAGACGGCGTGGAAGTACGCTACTTCGGCCTTGACGAATCGTTGCGCGGCTTCTTCCCGTCGGATGACGACATGAGCACCACTGTTGACGCGGAAGCGCACGACAGTGCGGAACATGGCGGAAATATTGGCGATTCGGGCAATGCCGGCGATACTGCCGATGCCGTTGCGGCTGCCGCGCCGGCCACATCGCAACCGCAGGACGGTCCCGACGCGCTGCCCGCCGACGTGACGTTGCGCGCCGTGGGCGACCACCGCGCCACCTTCGCGATCGACGGCGAAACGTATGAGACGGCCGTGAAACTGGAAGGCGTATACAACCTGTACAACGCGGCCGCCGCGCTCGCCGTGGTGCGCGCCGTCGCAGCGGACGCGCAGGCGATGTTCCTGCCGTTCGAAGACGCGCTCGCCGACAGTGTCGACGCGGACGGTGCCGATACCGGTACCGAAACGGACGGCAACGGCTCGCATGACGCCATCGACCAGGCCGCTGCGGACGAGATTCTGCGCGCGGCAGGCGTCTCACCCCGTATGATCGCCTTCGCGCACGCCACCACGCAGGCCATGATCGACACCGCCGGCGAGGTCACACCGGCATTCGGCCGAGGCGAGGTCATCACCGTGAACGGCACCCCCGTGGAACTGCTGCTCGTCAAAAACCCCATGGGCTTCCGCCTGTCGCTGGCCTCGTTCAAGCCCGAAGGCTGCGACACCATGATCTGCATCAACGACGAATACGCCGACGGCCGCGACATGAGCTGGCTGTGGGACGTGGACTTCACCTCGCTGCGCGGCACCGGCGTCAAAGCCGTGTCCGGCGTACGCGCGTGGGACATGGCCCTGCGCCTCGAATACGATCAGGTGCCGGTCGAATCGGTCAGCACCGACCTGGAGGAATCGGTCGTGGACTTCGTGAACGCGAATTCTGGCACCCCCAAACACATCTACTGCACGTACACGGCCATGCTGAAAACGCGTGCCGCGCTCGCCAAAATCGCCGACGTGGCCGACGCCGGCGTGGGCAAGTGAGCGCCGCGCGAAACGAAACCGCGCAATCGCAAAGCAAAACAGCGGAAGGAAGACGAGGAGACGATATGAGCCAGGTCATCGACATCGTGTCGCTGTATCCGAAGGATATGAACATCTACGGCGATTCCGGCAACGTGCTCGCCATCCAGCGCCGGCTCGCGCTGTACGGCTACGAGCCGCGCGTACACGCCTACAACCAGGGCTGCGACTGGCCCGAGCACGTGGACATGATTCTGGGTGGCGGCGGCCAGGACACCGGCCAGAAGAAGATCATCGACGACTTCTTCCAACGCGCCGACCTGCTGCGTTCGCTCGCGGCGGACGGCGTGCCGATGCTGATGATCTGCGGCCTGTACCAGCTGTTCGGCGAGTATTTCGAAACGGTCGACGGCTCCCGACTCGACGGCATCGGCGTGATCGGCGCGTACACGGTCGGCCAGGAAACACGCATGATCGGCAATCTTACGGAAACCTCCGCCGATTTCGGCAAGATCATCGGCTACGAAAACCATTCCGGACAGACGTTCCTGCGTGACGGCGTGCAGCCGCTCGGCACCGTCGAACAGGACGGCACCGGCAACAACGGCGAGGACCATACGGAAGGCGCGCGCGTCCACAACGTGATCGGCACGTACATGCACGGCTCGCTGCTGCCGAAGAATTCCGCGATCGCCGATTTCCTGATCCGCACCGCCGTCGAACGCCGTTACGGCACGTTCGATCCGGCCGCCGCCGGACAGACGGACGCGCAACGGGCCGCCCTGCATCGCATCGACGAAATCGCCGACCGTGCTCGCCGCGTGGCCATGTCCCGTCCGCGCTGACGGCTGCCATGCCGGTTCGCCGACAATCGCACCGCCCGCGCTGAACGCCGGATATCCGCCACTTTTTATGCGATTGACCGGTTTCGCTCGGCGCAGATGTGAAGAAAATGCGATAGAGTGGTACCACCATCACCTAAAGGAGGACATCATGGCTGATTTTAATTTTGGTGACGGCCTGCGCAAGGTCTTTCTCGCCGGCGTCGGTGCCTTGGCGACCACTGTTGAGAAGAGCCAGGAAATCGTTGACGACCTCGTCAAGAAGGGCGAGCTGACCGTCGAGCAGGGCAAGGCCCTCAACGCCGAACTCAAGCACAAGGTCGAAGAGGCTAAGGAAGCCCCTGAGTCCAAGGATGCAGCCCCGGCCGAAACCGAAGACAAGGCCGAGTAGCTCCAGTCTTTCGTATCGCCGTCTGCCGCGCATGTGAGCGCCCGGACGGCGATTTGCTATGCCCGCGCGACGCCGGCGAAACGTTCGTCTGGCATCGCGGGCTTTCCAGCCGATTTCCCAACCGTTTGCGAGCAGTGACATGTCTTTGAAACACCCATCCGACAAGCCGGACGCGGCACGCCCCGAAAGCGTGGAGCCCGTCACGCTGTCCGACAGGGTCAACGCGGTCATCAACCCCACGGCCGACCCTTCGCCGGACGCCGCCTCCCAAGCAAACGGACTGACGGATGAGCTTGCCCACGAATCCGCGGACGATGCCGGCGAAACGGACGATACCGGCAAAGCGGCCGGTGCCAACGCGCAATCGTCCGAAACCATCGGCATCTTCGGAGCGCGCAAAGACACGTTCTCCGCGCGCTACCATCTGACCCGCCGCGGCAAACTCCGGCGTCTTGCGCAAATCGCGCAGATCGCCAACAAATTCGACGTGGTTCACGGACTCACGCCCGTCAAAATGCGTCTCATGCTCGAAGCGCTCGGCCCCACGTTCGTCAAGGTCGGACAGATCCTGTCCATGCGCTCCGAAATCCTGCCGCAATCGTTCTGCGACGAACTGTCCAAACTGCGCGCCGACGCCGACCCCATGCCATACAGCACGGTGCTGCAGGTGCTTGAGGACGAATACGGCCGGCCCGTGGACGAGATCTTCGACCATATCGACCCCACCCCGCTCGGCTCGGCCAGCCTTGCGCAGGTGCATCGTGCGAAACTGCTCACCGGCGAGGACGTGGCCATCAAAGTGCAACGTCCGGGCGTGCGCGAAACCATGGCGCAGGACGTGTCCATCATGCGCACCATCGCGGGAATCGCCACCAAAACCATGCGCAGCGCGCAGGTGGTGGACCTGTCCGGCGTGGTCGAGGAACTGTGGGACACCTTCGAATCGGAAACCGACTTCCTCATCGAAACGCGCAATCTGGCGGAATTCAAACGATTCTGCGAACGCTACAAATACATGGACTGCCCGAAGCCGTACCCGGAACTATGCACCGAACACGTGGTGGTCATGGACTACGTGGAAGGCATCTCCGTCTCCCATCCGGACGAGCTGCTTGCAGCCGGCTACGACCTGAAGGAAATCGGCACCAAACTCGTGGACAACTACGCCACGCAGGTACTCGACGAAGGCTTCTTCCACGCGGACCCGCACCCCGGCAACATCATGGTGCGCGGTGGGCAGATCGTGCTGCTCGACCTGGGCATGACTGGCCGGCTCAACGCCAAAACCCGTTCCGTGCTGAAGGACATGATCTTCGCCGTGGCCGAGCAGGATTCCCCCAAGCTTGCCGACGGTCTGCTGCGTTTCGCCGGTGCCGAGGCCGATCCGGAGGATTATCCGGCATTGCTGGCCGATCTGGACGTGATCGTCAAGGAATTCGGCACAGTGGACCTGGCCGAACTGGACATCGCCGCCATGCTGACGGCCCTGACGCAGATGGCGCAACGCCACGGCATCGAAGTGCCGAGCACCGTCACCACGGTCGGCCGTGCGCTGGTCACGTTGGAGGGATTGCTTGACGAATTCATTCCCGACGTGAACATGATCCAGATCATCTCCGACCACATCGCGTCGAGCACGTCGAAGAAGGATTTCGCCAAGGACGAGACGAAATCGCTGGCTCTCGAAAGCCATCAGGCGCTGCACAGTCTGCTTGCCGCCGCCAACGAGCTGAAAGTGGCGTCCCGCATGCTCACGCGCGGCCAGCTGCGCGTCAATATGGAGATGGTCGGTTCGCAGGAGCCGATCCACCTGCTCGCCAACATGGTGAACAGGCTTACGATGGCGCTTATCGTGGTCGGCCTGTTCATCGGCTCGTCGATTGTGTATTACGCGGGCATCAAGCCGGTGATTTTCGGCATTCCGATTGTCGGTTTCCTTGGCTACGTGATCGCGTTCATCCTGTCCGTCTGGATTGTGTTCGACATCTACTTCAAGGGACGTTCCAACAAAAAACGGTAGTTTTTGTGGTTTTAGCGTCGGACGGCTGACCGGACATGCATACTTGACACACTCAAGGCCGTTCGGCCAAGTCTACGGTCGAGCATGCATGTCCGGTCCACCGTCCTTTGGGGAATCGAACCGTACGTTTATGGAGCTCTCTCCGAACTGACTGGGAGGGAGGGGATTAGTCTAACGGTAAGGTGGATTCGCGTTGGATGAGGCGGCAGGGAAGGTATTCCGTGCCGTGGTGGGGCTGGCCGTTGATGGCGTCCATCAGGTAGCGGGCAGCTTTGCGGCCGATGAGTTCCGTTTCATTGTCGATGCTGGTCAGCGGCGGGCGGGAGCTCTTGGTGAGCACGTCCCAATTATCGTGGCCGATCACCGCCACATCCTCAGGAATGCGTAGATGCTGCGACTTCAACGCGTCAATGCATCCTCGTGCCAGCTGATCGCTCTGGCATGCCACGGCGTCGAACTTCACGCCTTGGTCGAGCAGCAGTCTGGTGGCGGCACGCCCCCAATTCTCGTCCCAACGGCCATAGCGAATCGGGCCAGCCGGTTCCAAACCAACCTCGGCCAACGCTTCCAACGCGCCCTTGGTGCGGTCGGTGGAGGCCGTATACGTTTCATCACCGCCAATAATGGCGATACGGTTGCGTCCGCACGAAATCAGATGATTCACGGCCATGCGCCCGGCATCCACATTGTCACACGTCACCGAGCAATCGTTGATATCGGTGGAAGGACCATACACATACACCAGCGGCACGCCCCAATCACGCCCCAGCGACGGGCGCGGATTCGTCTCGCGCTGCACAATCAGCAGGCCGTCCACTTTCAGCGACAGCAGTTTCTCTACATGGCTGCGTTCCAGTGCATCGTCACCGCGAGCATTGGCAAGTAGTACTGATGTCGATTGTGCGCGCAGCTCGTTTTCGGCGCCAATAAGAATAGGCGTGGAGAAACGGCCTTGCAGATCGGAAGTGACCAAACCGATGGTTCCGCTTCTGCCGCTTGCCAACGATTGCGCCAGCTTGTTCGGGGAATAGTTGAGTTGCCGCGCTGCCTCCATCACGCGCTCGCGGGTGTCTTCACTGACGCGCGGTTTGCCATGCAGCGCCTTTGAAGCTGTTGCCAAAGACACGTTGGCCAGCGCTGCTACATCTTCAAGTCTTGCTGTTGAGTGAGTATCTGCAGTTGCCATGATGTTCCCCTTTTTTACGGTGTGGCGAAAACGTTGGCTGCGCGTCGATGCGCTTCGCCGCCCTTGTATTGCGTAATATTATACGACAAAACTGCGAAAGTTTTCGCATCGTGTCAAAAAGTGGACAAAACGGCTTTATATAGCCGATTGTTGACATTTTCACTTGCAAATTGCGAAACTTTCGCATTTGCGAAAATGAACACATTTTTCTTTCGCATTTTCTGCATCTCACGTCATTTTTACTGTCATAAACGATTCTTAAAATGCTAAGAATCGTTTATTTATAACGGTTTTATCGACATGAATACCTTTGCATTTTGATGTGCGAAAGCGATTTTGCAAAATCTGGAGAAAACCATATACTGAGAAAAGGCTTTCGCACTACGGTTCAATCGAAGGAGAACAACCGGAAATCGTGAAGGCAGACGGCGGAAGGCCCGCCGGATGGCTCAAAGCTGAGCGATACATAGAGAAAGAAGTAGACATGGTGTCTTTTAACAAGGTCACTCGCGTTATTGCCGGC
Source organism: Bifidobacterium sp. MSK.17.10 (assembly GCF_019129655.1). NCBI lineage: Bacteria > Bacillati > Actinomycetota > Actinomycetes > Bifidobacteriales > Bifidobacteriaceae > Bifidobacterium > Bifidobacterium sp. MSK.17.10. The sequence goes on from NZ_JAHOJD010000003.1 coordinate 194,105, forward strand.
ATCGCGGCAACCGCGTTGCTTATTCCGATGGCTGCATGCGGCGGTGGTTCCAGCAGTGGTGGATCCGCGGCTCCGGCCGATATTCCGGCAGTCGGCACTGATGACGGCACTGAGATCACTCTGTGGACCCGTTCTCCGCTGGAGCGTCAGGCCAAGAACGCGGTGAAGGCCTACAACGCCTCCCACAAGAACCAGGTCAAGCTGGAAATCATTCCGAACGACGATATGGAAGGCAAGGTTGGTGGTGCTTCCCAGACCGATTCCCTTCCGGACATTCTCGCCGGTGACGTGGTGCGTATTCCGTACTGGGCTTCTGAAGGCATCTTCACCGACATCACCAAGCAGATTGACGGACTCGACAACAAGTCCGACCTGCAGCAGGGCCACATTGAAGCCGGTACCGTGGATGGCAAGGAATACACGCTGCCGTTCATCACCGACGTTTCCGTGATGGTATGGAACAAGAATCTGTACAAGGAAGCAGGTCTTGACCCGGAGAAGGGTCCGAGCAGCATCGACGAGTTCGTTGAGCAGGCCAAGGCGGTCGCGGCCCTCAACAAGGACGGCGTGGCAGGCTCCTACTTGGCCGGCCAGTCCGGTGGCGCTCTCGTGTTCGACCTGTTCCCGTCCGTGTGGGCTGACGGCGAATCCGTGATGAACGCAGATGGCACCGAAGCCACCCTCAACAACGATTCCATGAAGGCCGTGCTCGACGCCTACAAGGAACTCGCCAACACCACCAACGGCTTGGGCGCAGGTTCCAAGGAAGAAACAGGTGCCACCTGGACCGCTCCGTTCGCCAACGGCAACATCGGTGTGATGCCGTATCCGAACACCTCCTCCACCGCACTGTTCGAAGCTGAGAAGGACGGTGGCTTCGAAGTCGGTGTCACCCCGATCCCGGGCACCAAGGAAGGCAAGACCTCCACGTTCCTCGGCGGCGATGCCATGGGCATCTCCAAGGACTGCAAGCACGTCGCTCAGGCTTGGAACTTCCTCGCATGGCTCATGAGCGATGACGCCCAGAAGGAAGTCTTCGCAGCCAACGGCGACACCGCATCCAACATCCAGACCCTGAAGACCGCCTACGACGATGCCGATCTTCGCGTCCAGACCATCAACTCCGTAATCATCGACGGCAATGGCCAGACCCCGAAGTCCGCAGCTTTCAATGAGGCCTTCAACGCAGCCGGTTCCCCGTGGCAGCTGCTCATCCAGAACGCAGTCTGGGGCGATGGCGATCTCAAGGCCGACAACCAGGCCATCACCGACGTGCTGGGTCAGTGAGGTGAGCCACTGAAAACGAACTTCTCCTCCTTTTTCTCCTTTCCCCGATTTACATAACTTAAGAACAACTGAATATCGAATAACTGAATATCGAAAACAAAAATAGACAGACCACAGTTGTGGTCTGCCATGAAGATCGACAATAATTCAAAAACAATGTCGGTCTTCATGGCGGATTTCAACGGCCGCGCGAGACGGAATCGCACTGTCAAACGCATATCCAATCGCTTGGCCATTTATGGTCGAAAACCCCGAACGATTCAAGAGAGAGTCGCCAAAAGTGTTCCAAGGAGGGAATATGACTACTGTTTCCAAGAACGCTGCGCCAGTGAAGACGCATCGTTCCAAGGCCAAGGCGGAGGCAACCCGTCGTGGCCTGCTGTATGCGCTGCCTGATTGGCTGATGATCATCATGCTGTTCTTCGTGCCAATCGTGCTGCTCGTCATCATGGCCGGTTCCCGCTGGTCGTTGATGGGCGGTAACCGTGGTTGGAATTTCCCTGAGAATTTCGTCAAGGTTTTCGAAAATAAACTGCTCGGACAGTCGGTGTTGTTCACACTTGAATACACCGTGATCGTCACGATTTTCCTGCTGGTGCTTGGCCTTGGTCTGGCGCTGATCGTGCAGGAAAGCACCAAGTGGAACAATATGCTGCGCACGTGCTTCCTGCTGCCGTCCGCAACCGGTCTCGCCTCCGCTTCGCTGCTGTTCTACGCGCTGTACTCCCCGCAGGTGGGCCCCGTCACCAAGATCCTGAGCTTCTTCGGATTGATGGATGAGGGCGGCTCCGTGCTCGCCACCGGCCAGAGTGCGCTGTGGGCTACCATTATTGTGATCGTCTGGCGTTTCTCCGGCTACTACATGCTGCTCATGATGATCGGCCTGCAGGCCATTCCTGGCGACCTGTATGAGGCCGCGCGCATGGACGGTGCTGGCACGTGGCGCATTTTCCGTTCCATCACCCTGCCGCTGATGAAGCCGACCATCGTGATGTGCCTGATCTACTGCGTCACCGGTTCCATCCTCGCGTTCGACCAGTTCTTCATTCTGACCAAGGGCGGTCCGAACAATTCCACCATGACCGTAGTGCAGCTCATCTACAACTTCGCATTCGATTCCAAGAAGGATCTGGGCATGGCGGCCGCACTGTCGCTGATCGTGCTTGCGGCCCTCGTGGTGATCAATTCCATCCAGATGCGCGGTATGCGCGACAACACCAAGTGAGCAAGGGGAGGGAACTCACATGACTACTCCATTGTGGAAGCGCGTAATCGTCTATATTCTCGAAGGTCTGCTGGCTCTGGTCTTCATTTCGCCGCTGATCTGGGTGGTGGTCTGCTCGTTCAGTCCGCAGCCTGGTTCCGCACAATCCAAGGGCTGGGGTGTGAACAACTATCTGACGTTGTTCGGCTACCAGGAAGGCCTGCCGAAGTACCTGTTCAACTCGGTGGTGGTGACGTTGGTCGCCGTGGTGTTCTCCGTGGTGGTGTGCACGCTCGCAGGCTATTCGTTCTCCCGTTTCGACTATCCGGGCCGCAATCTCGGATTCATGGTGACGTTGTCCATTTTGATGGTGCCGTATGCGTCTCTGCTGATTCCGCTGATGGTGTGGTACAAGGATATTGGTCTGAACGATTCCTTGCTGGGTGTCGGTTTGGTTATTACCTTGTTCCAGCTGCCGATGAGCACGTTCATCATGCGTAATGCTTTCGATGCGATTCCGAAGGATATGGAAGAGGCCGCCATGGTCGATGGCTGCAACTCCCTGCAGTCGCTGATTAAGATTCTGGTGCCGGTCGTCAAGCCGTCGATGGTCACTGTCGGTCTGCTTGCTTTCCTTGAGGCATGGAACAATTTCATGATTCCGCTGTACCTGTCGAGTTCGTCGAACGCCACGCTGCCGCTCGCTTTGGTGAACATGCGTCAGCAGACTATGGGCGTCATTGATTACGGTGCCACCGAAGCTGGCGTCGTAATTCTGATGATCCCCGCAGCCATCCTCTTCCTAGCCCTCCAGAAGTACTACGTCAAAGGGTTTATGGCTGGAGCTGTCAAGGGCTGACATCTGGCGATGTCAGCCCTTGGGAGACAGTCCACTGGACTGTCTCCAGGCTCCAGCCTGAGCAGAACCGAAGGCGGAGTAGCCAAGAGCCGTCAAGGGCTGGCGAAGTCCTTAATCTTAAGGAAATATCATGAATGTAACTATTACTTCTCCTTTCTGGAAGCAGCGTCGCGACCAGATCGTTGAATCCGTCATTCCCTATCAGTGGGGTGTGATGAATGATGAGATTGCCACTGAAGTTCCGGATGATCCGGCCGGCAATCAGCTTGCCGATAATAAAAGTCATGCCGTGGAGAATCTGCGTATCGCAGCCGGTGATGAGGCCGGTGAATTTCATGGCATGGTCTTCCAGGATTCCGACATATATAAGTGGTTGGAGGAAGCGGCTTACGCACTGTCGTATCATCCTGATCCGCAATTGCGGGAACTGTGCGATAAAACCGTCGACCTCATCGCACGTGCGCAACAATCGGACGGATATTTGGACACTCCGTACCAAATCAAAACCGGTGAATGGGCGCATCGTGAGCGTTTCACACTGATTCAGCAAAGCCATGAAATGTATGTCATGGGCCACTATATTGAGGCTGCTGTCGCCTATCATGAGGTGACCGGTAACCAGCAGGCGCTTGACGTGGCGTGCCGTATGGCGAATTGCATCGATGCCAATTTCGGCCCGGAGGACGGCAAGATCCACGGTGCTGATGGGCATCCGGAAATCGAATTGGCGTTGGCGAAACTGTATGATGCGACCGGTGAGGAGCGCTATCTGAATCTGGCGCGGTATCTCATCGACGTGCGTGGTCAGGATCCGCAGTTCTACGCCAAGCAGATCGCCGCTGTCGACAACGACTACATTTTCCGGGATCTGGGATTCTACAAGCCCACGTACTTCCAAGCCGCGCAGCCGGTGCGCGAGCAGCAGACCGCTGACGGCCATGCTGTGCGCGTGGCCTATTTGTGCACTGGAATCGCACATGTGGCGCGTATTACCGGCGATCAGGGCTTGCTGGATGCGGCGCATCGTTTTTGGAACAACATCGTGTCGAAACGCATGTATGTGACGGGTGCGATCGGTTCCACACATGTGGGGGAGTCGTTCACGTACGATTACGATCTGCCGAACGACACCATGTATGGCGAAACGTGCGCTTCTGTGGCGATGAGCATGTTTGCCCGCCAAATGCTTCTGTTGGAACCGAATGGTGAATATGCCGACGTGCTTGAGCGTGAGCTGTTCAATGGTGCCATCGCGGGCATCAGCCTTGATGGCAAGCAGTACTACTATGTGAATGCGTTGGAGACTTCGCCGGACGGTTTGGACAATCCGGATCGGCATCATGTGCTTTCGCATCGTGTCGATTGGTTTGGCTGCGCATGCTGCCCAGCTAATGTCGCGCGATTGATCGCGTCGGTGGACCGTTATGTGTATACCGAACGTGACGGCGGTCGCACGGTGCTCGCTCACCAGTTCATTGCGAATCAGGCAAGTTTTGATTCCGGGTTGCATGTGGAGCAGCGTTCCGATTTTCCGTGGAACGGTCATATTGAGTACATGGTGGAATTGCCCGCTGAGGCGGCTGATTCGGTACGTTTCGGCGTGCGTATTCCCACATGGTCGGCTGATTCCTATGCGCTGACATGCGATGGTGTTGCTGTGAAGACGGCTCCGGAAAACGGTTTCGTATATTTCGCAGTTGCTCCGGGAACTGCATTGCATGTGGTGCTGGATCTTGATATGGCAGTGCGATTGGTGCGTGCCAACTCTCATGTGCGTTGCGATGCAGGTCGTGTTGCGGTGATGCGCGGTCCGCTCGTCTATTGCGCGGAGCAAGCCGATAATGCCGGCGATCTGTGGACGTACCGTCTTGCTGATGGCGTGGATGCTGCGGATGCCACGGTTACTTTCGAGAGTGATTTGCTTGGAGGTGTTGACGCGGTGACGTTGCCTGCCGTTCGTGAGGCTGCGGATGCCGTGGACGCCCCGTTGTACATGTCCGCTCAGCGTGACGCCTCAGATGAGCGGACGTCGCTCAAGCTGGTGCCCTACTACGCATGGGCCAACCGCGAACTCGGCCAAATGAACGTGTGGTTGCGCAGCTAAACAAAAGAAAGACTTGCTACCCGGCGCTATGAGTGCCATGGTGCCGGGAAGCGGGTGAGCGCGGCGTGATCGATTGGAGCCGAATGCGCCGCGCTGACTGGAATGAGAGACCGGCTGCCCCTTATGGGGTGGCCGGTTTTGTCATAGCCCCTAGTATAAAACGGGAAAATGCGAAAACTTTCCTTTTCGCATAAAAGCCATCGTATGGCAGTTCACTTAGAAAAGCATTGGAGAAAACTGAAAGAAAATTTGCGAAACCGTATTCGCGTCATGTATTCTTGAAATGTCGGTGGACGCTCCAATCTCATGTCCATCGCACGACTCTCATTCCTACAGAAAGAAAGTTGGATGCCAGGGAACGAGCCTTGGCAGCCAAGGGCCAACGATGGTCCATGTAGGAGGAATTGATGACACCATCAACAAGGAAGAAAGGGATTGTCACGTCATTGGGCGTGCTGACGGCAGTGGCCACACTGTTGTCTGGCGGTGTGACGACCGCATACGCCAATGACGCGCTGACCAATCCGAACTCTGCCATGGGGTATCCGAGTTTCAAGGGGGCCGCCGACCCGATTCCGGGCACCGGCGTCGCTTTCGATCCCTCGACAAGCTACCTCAAGCAGGTGTTCGATGCGGATGTTGCCAACGGTGCCGGAACCGACACTGCACACGACTTCTGGATCGACAAGATGCTGACGCGCACAGGCACCGCACCAAACGGTACCGGCACCAACGATGCTGGCGACTACAACTATGCGGGCGCAGACAAGAACGAATACCTGTTCTCACGTGGCCGTGCCGCATTCATGTACACGCATACGCCGGAAGCACTTGGTTTCGTAGGAGATGTCGCATACTGGGATCAGACCGGCAACGACGGCTTTACCGTTGAGGTAAGCATTGGCGGTTCCAAGCAGACCCTGCGCGAGAACACCGACAAGCGCAAGCAGACGCCAAGCTACTTCACCACGGAATTCACCAACGGCGACAAGACCATTACCGTCACCGAAGTCAAGTACATCACCTACACCAATGTGATGGTCGCGAATTTCACCATCACCAGCACCACCGGCGGTGACGTAACGCTGACAGCAGCCTCGCCATTCGCACAAGACGGCAATGACGGCGACACTGAACTGACCGGTCGCTTCAATGTGAAGAACGATCTGACCACCATCTATCCACGGTTCTCCGGCAACGGTTTCACCGTAAAGAACGGCAAACTCGCTTCCACCCTCACCTTGGAAGCGAACGTGCCACAAACCACCAAGCTGCAGCTTGGCCTGATCGCCAACGAGTTGCCGGACTCCACCGCGGAATACGAAGCCCGATTCAACGGCGATCTCACCGATCCGGCCGCTTCCTACAAGGATTCCGTGACCACCTACAACCAGTGGTGGGTCGATAACATTCCTTACGTGGAAACCCAGGAACACAATATCGACAAAACTGTGTTCTACCGCTGGTGGCTGAGCCGTTTCAACATGTTGGACGCCAATATGCCGGGCAATACGTTCCAGTATCCGACCTCCATCGAAGGCGTGCTCGGATACAACAACCAGATCGTGCTGACATCCGGCATGTTCATCAACGACACCAAGTGGTTCCGTAACGCCGAATACTCGTACGGCACTTGGGTGTCGGCCGGGCAGACAGCTAAGAAAGGCCAGTCCGGGTATTACTACTACCACGACAATCCGGGCGATCCAGCCAATTGGAACCACAGCTACACGCAGTACATCACCAAGGCCGGTTGGGACTCCTACAAGGTGCACGGCGGCCCGTCATCATTGGCTGAAGCGTTGGGTGATTACGGTTCCGAAGATGTCAAAGGTCTGCTCAATTCGCAAAGCGAGCCAGACAGCAACGACAACCAGAATAGCAACGGCAACAATCTGATCGACTGGTCGTGGTGGTCCATGACCGGCAACGATGCCGACGCGGTGTCGTTCTCCGAACCCGGTCGTTCCGGCCAGCGTATGGACCGTGCCGACGGTTCCGCCAACATGTGGGCCAACGCCAATGCCGCCGCGCAAGCATACAAGGCTGCCGGAGACACCGAAAAAGCCGCTGAAATGCAGCAGATCGCCGACGCCATCAAGCAGGATGTGCTCGACAACCTGTGGGATTCCGACAGCAAACTGCTGCTGCATAAGTGGCTGAACGACGGTCAATTCGCGAAATACAAGGAACTCAACAACTACTATCCGTATTCCGAAGGTCTGATGCCGACCGGCAATGATGATTACGATAGTGCGTTGCGCTTGTTCGAAGATGCCGACGAATTCCCGATTTTCCCGTTCTTCACTGCGAATCAGGCAGACAAGAAGGCGCTGAATTTCCCAGGATCAAACAATTTCTCCATTATCAATGCAACTCCGCTGCTGCAAATCTATTCTGCGGGAATCCGTGATTATAATGCTGCAGACAACGGATATATCACGAACGAATCGTTCAAGAAACTGCTGTATTGGGTTGCGTTCTCGCATTATCAAGGAGGCGACAACCAGTATCCGGACCAGAACGAATTCTGGAATATGGATAATAATTCCGCAGGAAGCACGATTCCGGAGAAGAACGCCGACGCCAGCAAGAGCGGTGGAAAAATCACCTACCGTTCCTGGATTCACCACACCCAGCTTGGCACCACCAACTGGACGATTGTGGAAGACGTGGCAGGTATGGTTCCGCGTGAAGACAACAAGATCGAACTCAATCCGATCGAGATTCCCGGTTGGAACCACTTCACCGTCAACAACCTGAGCTACCACGGGCAGGATCTGTCGATCGTATGGAACAACGACGGCACCTACAACGCTCCGAAGGGATATACCCTGTATGTGGACGGCAACGCCGTGTTCACCTCCGATAAGCTCGCCCACCTCATCTACGATCCGGCCAGTGGAACCGTTGAGGTTGCCGATGATTCCGGAGCGGTGATCACCGGCGCGACCACCGCCACAATGCCGAACGCCAACGAAGTGACCTATGCATCGAACAGCAGGGTTACGCAGATCTTCGCGCAGTCCGGACAGAACGTGGACGAAGCATCCAAGAGCCAGACCAACGTGGCCAAGGGCGCCGATGTGGAAGCCACTTACGAAACCAAGGGATACCCGGCAACCAATGTAGTGGACGGCAAGAACGTGATGGAATCCTTCTGGGGCACCAAGGGATCCAAGAACGCCAAGGATTCGCTGACCGTAACGTTCAAGAATGGCGTGCAGAACATCGACGACGTGCGTTTGTACTTCTACCAGACCTCGTCCAGCCAGACGATTTCCGGCTACAGTGAGCCGTCGGTGTACACGCTTGAATATCAGGATGAGGCCGGCGCATGGCATGTCCTGCCGAACCAGGTGCGTACGCCTACTTACGCGGGAGCCAACTACAACCGCGTGCAGTTCTCCAAGGTCGTGGCCAAAGCCATTCGTGCCACCTTCACTCCGCAAGCAGGTCAGGCCATTGGCTTGAAGGAGATTCAGGCCTACGAAACCGACATTGTGCCGGAAGGCGAAACTACGAACCAGGCGCCAAGCGTTGACGCCTACATTGCCAGCAGCACCTCGTCCGGTGCGCAGCTGGTGGGCACGGTGAAGGACGACGGCCTGCCGTCTGACACGCTCACCACCACATGGGAGCAGGTGTCTGGCCCTGAAAACGGCGAAGCGAAGTTCGTCGACGCAACCGCTGCCAACACTACGGTCACGTTCAACCGTGAGGGTGACTATGTGCTCAAACTCACCGCATTCGACGGTGAGAAGACCGGTTTCAAGGAAGTCACCGTTCACGGCATTCCTTCCGACGGCACGGTGAATGTGGCTTCACAGTCCACTGCGAGCGCCAGCTTCACCAATCCATATCAGGCGAAGGACAATGCCAAGAAGGTTATCGACGGTCAGGTGTTGTATACCAATACTCCGAATGAGACTTGGAATAATTGGGGTGACAATACCGGTACCGAGCCGTGGCTGCAGCTTGCCTGGGATGGCACTGTTCCGTTGAAGAAGGCGAAGCTGTTCTTCTGGACTGACGGTGGCGGTGTGCCGATGGTCAAGTTGTGGAAGTTGCAGTATGCGGATGAGAATGGCGATTGGCAGGATGTGAAGCTTGCCGCCGGCCAGTCTTATACCACGATGCAGGGTGAAGGCAATGAGGTTCGTTTTGCCGAAACGGTGGAGACGAACAAGTTGCGTGTGCTGTTCCCGAAGGGTGCCATTGTTGGTGCTACCGAATTTGAGGCGTATGCGCTTGATCCGGTGAGCGTGGATGGCGTGAATCGTATGGTGCAGACTGGCAGCAAGGCTGCCGATGTGAATCTGCCGAAGACGGTGAGTGCCAGCTATACGGACGGTTCCCGTCGTGACTTGAGTGTTGCGTGGGATGCCATCACTGACGATCAGCTTGCTTCCGATAGCGAGTTTGCGGTTTCCGGAACGGTTATTGGCGCGCTCGCTGGAACCAAGGTCACTATTGGCGTGCGTTCCGACGCGCAGTCTCAGACTGCTGGTGCGGCTCAGCCGATCGAACAGACGGTGTACCAGAATTCCAAGTCGGTGGCTTTGCCGTCTGTGGTTCCGGTGCGATTCCCCAACGGCATGCTTGACGATCGCACGGTTATGTGGGATGAGGCAAGTGTTGCCGGCGTCAAGTTGGACACCATCGGCGATTATGAGGTGTCCGGCACGGCTGAGGGTTCAAGCTCGCAGGCCAAGATTACAGTGCATGTGGTCGCCGATCCGAATGGTGGTGCCGATCCTGATCCTGAGCCGACGCCGGATCCCAAGCCGGAGCCCGATACTCCGTTGACTGGTTGGATTGAAGGCAGGGCCATTGACACCACGGTGAGTGCCGAGGCGAGCTGGTCTCCGGCTTCCGGCAAGCTCAACGATGGTGTGCTGGTTGACGATACGTGGCCGTCTGATGATGACGCCGATGTGAATGGCCGCGTGTGGGGCAGCTGGGGTCAAGCTTCCGCTGGCATGTACGCGCAGTACACCTGGAGCAAGGAAGCCACCGTCGATTCCAGCCGTGTGCAGTTCTGGGCCAACTTCGCGGAGCGTAATGATGCCAAGGGTGGTTTGGATGTTCCGGACAGCTGGAAGATTCAGTACTTGGCTTCTGATGGTATATGGAAGGATGTGGAGAATGCGCAATACTCCACCGTGCGTAATTCCCCGGCCTCACGTGCCTCTGACGATGCTCAAGGCTGGAGCGTGGCCACGTTCACTCCGGTGAAGACAGCGTCGTTGCGCTTGGTGCTTGATCCGCCGACCGCCGAGGGCGTCACCTTCGGTCTGGCGGTTGCCGAGTGGGGCGTGCATGCTGCGGAAAGCACTCCTGATCCAGAACCGACTCCTGACCCGGATCCAACCCCTGATCCGGAACCAAGCGTGGACAAGAGCAGGCTCGAATCCACCATCAACGCAGCCGGTTCCGTGCAACAAGCTAATTTCACGCCGAACAGCTGGAAGGCATTCTCCGAAGCCATGGGTAACGCTCAAAAGGTGTATGCGGACGAGAGCGCCACCCAGGATCAGGTGGATGCGGCCATCAAGCAGCTTGAAGAAGCCCAGCAGACACTGGTGAAGAAAGCCGATACCACTGAGTTGAAGACGGTTCTTGACCAGGCACAGGGCGTCAGCGGTGACCTCTACACCGAAGCCAGCGCCAAGAAGTTGGCTGAAGCAGTGGATGCCGCCTCCAAGGTGCTGAACGATGAGAACGCCACCCAAGCTGATGCGGATGCCGCAGTCAAGCAGCTGACCGAGGCCATCGCCGGACTTGAACTCAAGCCAGCACCGAAGCCGGACGACGACAAGACCGACCCCAAGCCGAATGCCAAGCCCGGAAACAAGCCGGTTTCCAAGTCTGAAGTCAGTGCCGCAATCAGCAGCACCGGCAGCAATGTCATCGGCATCGCCGTCGTAGGAATGATCGTCCTGCTGACGGGAGCCGCCATCATGCTGACGCGCCGCAACCGCGACTAGCACTAGCAATTGCTCAAGTCCTCTTACGGATCGCACGAGGAATACCAACGTAACCTAAGCAATCCGTAAGAGGACTTTTCAATATCCAATCGTGAAAACAGGAATATTCATGAGCTTTTCGCACATCTCACATGCGTCGATGAAGACGCTGGTGGCAGGCATCGCAGCCGCAGCCACCTTATGCACGGGAGCAATCGCAACCATGCAGACAGCCAACGCGGCCGACGCAAGTACCGCGCCCAGCGTCGCCGGACACGCCTACAACGATCTGCCGGTCGGCAATCCCGACGTCACCGTCACACAAATCGACAACAGTGCGTTGCCGGCAACCCTTCACAACCCCATCGGGCAGAACGAAGGAACCAATACCCCCAACGACCTGTCGCAAAACTACTATTCCGCAGACGCATCCACCCTTGAATACGATGGCAAACTCTTCGTATTCACAGGACACGACGAGGCCGAACCAACCTACGGGTCCTTCAATATGAAAGACTGGGGCGTCTACGTAACCGACAATCCGGAATCCGGCAAATGGACGCACTACAAGACCATCACCAAAGCCGACCTGTTCGACTGGGCAACCGGCGACGGAGCCTACGCAGGACAAGTAGTAGTCGACGATGCTGGCACCGCAGACACGGCCGACGACTGGTTTTACTACTACGTGCCAGTCAAAGACAAGAACGCAGCCGCGGGAGCCGACCCGTTCTCCATTGGCGTGGCCAAATCAAAAAGCCCCCTCGGACCATGGGTCGACGCCATCGGAGCGCCGTTGCTGACTACCACGCAGACGCAAATCGAAACCATCGATCCCGCATTCTTCGTGGACAATGACGGTACCGGATATCTGCACTTCGGCACCTTCAATAGCGAACTCGCCGTAAAAATGCAGCGGGACGCCAACACTGGCCGCACCTCATATGTTGCCGTGGAAACCATGGACGGAACGGCGGACGGAGCGCCGAAAATCTACAATATGCGTGACGCCGACGCGCTCGCCAACATACCTGACTACGATGCCAGCAAAGACGTGCTTGGCAGCGACTATGCGAACCAAGTGAACGCGTCGCTGACCTTGGGCAACAACGGCGGCGCTTATGCCAACGGGCCCAAAGGCTTCTTTGAGGCGGCATGGGTGTTCCGTGAAGGAGACACCTACTACAACGTGTACGACGGTGGCAAACCCGGGTCGGGAGTGGCGACCTGCGTGGAATCCAACTATCAGGCGTGCGTGCAATACTCCACGTCGGCAAGCCCTCTTGGGCCGTGGACGTACCAAGGCGTAATCGTCGAATCGGGATCGTCCACCACCATGCATCCGTCGATTCAACGATTCGGCGGCAAATGGTGGGTCACCTACCACACTGGAGACAAGACTGGTGGTACTGACTTCCGCCGTGCAGTCTGCATCGATGAAGTGACGTGGAATGGCGGGCGCATAAACGCCGTTTCACATCCGACCAAAGCCGAACGGTTGCAACCCTCACGCAACGTGGCCCCCTATGCGTCAGTGGACGCGACCTACACCGAAACACCCGCCTACAAGGGTTCCGTGAACGACGGGCGAGTGCTGGAAACTGCTGTAGTACCGCCGAACCATTGGACGAACTATCGAAAGATGCCACAAACACAATCCTCCGATTCACTGATCTACCAGTGGAGTGGCGCTGTACGTGTGAATGGATCGAAAGTCTGGTTCGATACCGATGCGAACGCATTGCGTGCCCCTGCCTCATGGAAACTGCAATATCTTGACGCAGACGGTTCCTGGAAGGACGTGCCCAATTTCAGCGAATACGGCGTGGATACAGGCAAGAACGCGCCTAATGAAGTGACATTCGACGCAGTGACCACCACTGCTCTCAAACTTGACATGACCGCGCAAGCCGTTGACGGGGGCTATGCTTCCGTTGGCGTTCCTGAATGGGAAGTATACGCGCAACAGGGAGCAGTTGTGGCTGAACAGCCAGCCGACGTCTACGCCAAGACCGGAGATGCGCCGGAATTGTCGAACACGGTGAAAGTCGCGTACGGCTCGGAAACAGTGGAAACTCCGGTTTTGTGGCGCACGGTGTCTGCTTCTTCGTATGCGCAGGCGGGTGAGTTCACCGTGCAAGGTGTGGTTGCTGGCATTGAAACCAAGCAGCAGGCTGATGATCTGACAGCCGGCAACGTAACCGTGACCGTACATGTTTCCGACGATTACGTAAAACCGGCTGATACCATTGCTCCTGCCGTGCGTGTGGCATTGGCTGGCACGGCTGGCAATGATGGTTGGCTGGTCACTTCACCGATCGCTCTTATTACGGCTTCCGACAATGCGGCTGCGCCGATCGCAAAACTCGAACTTGCGGTCGGGGATGGCGCATGGGCGACCGTCGGAACGAATGTGAACACTGCGGTAAAGGCTGTGACTGGCGAGGGTATAGTGAGTGTGCGTGCGCGTGCCACTGATGCGGCCGGCAATGTGAGCGAAATCGCTGCTGCGGAAGCGCGTGTGGATGCTACGGCTCCTACGGTAACCGCCTCGGTAGATGCGGCTTCCCGCACTATGACATTGACCGCCTCAGATGGTGCTGGATCCGGTGTGAAAACGGTGGAATACCGGGTTGGAAACGGCGAATGGCAGCAATATGAAGAAGGCGCGGCGATTACTGCTTCTTCGTCGAAGCGCGAAACGGTGAGCTATCGGGCTTCGGACATTGCTGGCAATATGTCGGCTGCGGGCGTCAAAGATATTCCATCCGATACGTCGGTGCCGTTGGCCGGCTATATCGAGCAAGATGCCGTTGCTACTGACGTGGACAAAAAAGCGTCTTCTTGGACAGCTGGTGTTGCCGCGCTTAACGACGGCAAAACCATTCCGGGCGATTGCACGGTTGATAACGCCTGCATTTGGGGTACGTGGCCGAATACCGGTGAAATGAAGCTCGACTACGAATGGGATCGCGAAGTCACCATCGATTCCAGCCGTGTGCAATTCACCTCCGATGGAGGGGGCTTGGGAATGCCGGCGTCGTGGAAACTGCAGTATTGGGATGCTGGAACGAATGCGTTTGTGGATATTCCCGATGCCACATATACATTGGTCACCAATGCTCCCGGCGCTTACGGTACCGATAACGGCGGATGGAGCGAGGCAACCTGGACTGACGCGGTGAAGACCACTAAGCTGCGCATGGTGATTCAATCCGGCAGTGCATCGCCGGCTGCCGCCGAATGGCAGGTTCATGCACCTGAACCGACTCCGGACCCGACCCCCGATCCGACGCCTGAGCCCGAGCCGGAACCAACGCCAACTCCAAAGCCGACTCCGGATAACAATAACAACAGCAAGCAGGACGGTAATAATGCCAAGCCTTCCGCGAAACCGCAATCATCGCAGCAATCTCAGTCTCAACGTAAGAAGAAGCTAAGCTCTACAGGCGTCGCTACTACGGCAATCGTCATTGCCATGACGGTGCTGGCCACGGCGGGGTGCTGCATCTTCGTAGCCAAGCGGGGCAAGCTGCGTAACTGAATCCAAAACATAAAAGTGGTAAGTTCTCAGCCTCGGCCTCTGGACTGAATATGTGTGCTCGACGCACTCAAGGTACCGCTACGCGGTCTTCGCGGCAAGTCGCTCACTTCGCCTGAGGAAAGCCCATTGGGCTTTCCTCTTCACGGCTCAGTGGCCAAGCCTACGATCAAGCACACGTATTCAGCCGCCGACCTTTGGGGCCGACCCCTACGTTTGTGTGAACTCGGACGTCATCGGACCCCATTTTGCTCATAACTCGCCTATGTATGGCAGATTTGCGGGTCTGTCAGGAAGCATCTCGCCTATATATGGCAGAGGACTTCGCTAAAAAGCCATATAGGGGGTATGAAAACGCATGTTTTCTGACTCCAGTCTGCCATACATAAGCGAGATGCCTCGTGACACAACTCGAAATCTGCCATATATAGTCGAGATATGGCTCGGCTGTTGGTGGCTTGAGACGGCGACATACGATCGCGGATTGCGTAGGTGGTCGCCGTTTTTGTGATTTATGGGCTAATCTCAGAAGAGACAGATTCGATGGCCGCGAACGGTGTGAACCAACGCGAGAGAATGCGCGAGCGGCCGCGTAAGGGAGGAAAGCCCATGTCCAAATCATTCGTCAACAAAGCGCTGCTCGGCGGTGCGGTGGCGGCGGGAGCCGCGGTGTGGGCGATCGCCCCGCGTTCCTTCTCCGACAAGCGCCGTCATTATGTGCCGGCCGTTCCGGACGTGTGGTACGCGCACCGCGGTCTGCATGACGCCGGTTCCGGACTCACCGCGCAATACGCCAACGAAAGCGGCGAATACGTGGCGCTCGCCCGCCGCATGGCCATGAAAGCCGGGTACGGCAGCCCTGATACACCCGGCGTGATTGCCCCTGAAAACTCGCTTGCCGCGTTCGCAGCCGCCTGTGAAGCCGGGTACGGTATCGAACTGGACCTGCAGATGACGCGCGATGGCGAGGTCGTGGTGGTGCATGACGGCGACCTGATGCGTGTTGCCGGAGATCCGCGCCGTATCGCCGATCTCACGTATGACGAGCTGACTCGTATTCCGCTGTTCCCGACCGATGCACCGGGTGCCTGCAAAGCCGCGCCGCTGCCGTTGGCATTGGAGAATCCGCCGCTGGTCACCACGCCGGACAACG
Source organism: Bifidobacterium sp. MSK.17.10 (assembly GCF_019129655.1). NCBI lineage: Bacteria > Bacillati > Actinomycetota > Actinomycetes > Bifidobacteriales > Bifidobacteriaceae > Bifidobacterium > Bifidobacterium sp. MSK.17.10. The sequence goes on from NZ_JAHOJD010000003.1 coordinate 210,222, forward strand.
CGCCGGAAGGCTACTACCAGCATGTGCCGCTATTCGCCGACGTGCTCAAAGTGGTCGCCGGCCGCGTGCCGCTGATCGTGGAATATAAGTTCGACGATAATTCGAAGTGGGATCCGCGCGACGTGGAGCTTATGGAGAAGGGCGACGCGTTGCTGCAGGCATACTCCGGCAAGTATGTGATCGAATCGTTCAATCCGGCGGCCGTGAACTGGTACAAGGAGAACCGTCCGGAAGTGTGCCGCGGCCAGCTGTCTTGGTGGCCGTACGGCGAGGACAAGCCCACCGATCCGGTGGCGCTCGGCAAGGAATACGCGGCCGGCGCGCTGGTATTCGACTGGATTTCCCGTCCTGATTTCGTTGCCTACGATTGGAAGGGCGGCAACAGCCCGCAGGTGAAGCTGGCCCGGTTCATGGGTGCGGTGCCGGTGTCGTGGACCGTGCGCAGCCGCGACGAATACGCGCAGTGCTGCGACCAGTTCGACCGCCACATCTTCGAAGCGTTCGTGCCCGACGAGCAGTAGTCGACTGATAGTTGCCTGGCGAGCGACAGCAGCCGGGCGCTAGTCGACGGACTATGGTCGACAGGCGACAGCCGGTTTTATATGGTTTCGGCCTGCCATCGCATGATTGGTGCGGTGGCAGGCCGAATTTTTATTCGATTGATTTATTCCGATTGGCAGCTCAGTCGATCACGCCGTACAGACGGTCGCCGGCGTCACCCAAGCCCGGCACGATGTAGCACTTGTCGTTGAGCTTCTCATCGACGGCGCACAGCACCAGCTTGAACTTGATGGACGGGTCGAGGTTTTCCTCAACGAACTTCAGACCTTCCGGAGCGCCCAGAATGCACACTGCGGTGATGTCCTTCGCACCGCGCTCGGCCAGATAGTGGGTGGCCGCAACGAGCGTGCCGCCGGTGGCGAGCATCGGGTCGATCAGGAAGCACTGACGGCCGGTGAGATCCTCCGGCAGACGGTTCGCGTACGTGATCTGCTGGGTCGGGTTCTCCTCGTCGCGCTTCATGCCGAGGAAACCGACTTCAGCGGACGGAATCATCTTGGTCATGCCGTCGAGCATGCCCAGACCCGCGCGCAGCACCGGCACGATAATCGGAGCCGGGGCGGCGATGTGCTTGCCGATCATCGGAGCCACCGGGGTTTCGATGGGCTTGTCCACGACTTCGATGTCGCGGGTGGCTTCGTAGGCCTCGAGCATCACGAGTTCGGAAACGAGCTCGCGGAACGTGGAGGACGGAGTGTTCTTGTCGCGAAGAACGGTGAGCTTGTGGTCCACCAGCGGGTGGTTCAAAACATGAATATCCATGGTTTCTAAGCGTAGTCCATGTATCGGCTGTTCGGCAACGCGCCGGTAGGTCGGTCAGATGAAACCCAGATGAGCGCCGATCGGATGGCAATCGAAAATCGCAAGAAAGCCAGAGAAAAATTCGAAAAACATCAAAAGAGGAGAAAAGCGCCGAACCACGAAAGCGCCTGTCGGCGCAAAGGCCGCTCGCAGCGGCAAAAAATGGAGCCCGGGGCTATGCATGGCCCGGCGCGAATTCCTATTGTACAGTCGCGCTCGACGCTTCGCAGCGCCGTGTCGTGTGGGGTATGAAACGGGGGAAAATTACGGAAAGCGGCGGTGGAAAGCAGTAGTGGAAAACGACAGTGGAACGGCCTATTCCAATCGTCCGCGCCGCCACAGATTCGCCCCGTGGCGGAAATCCTTGGCCGTGGCGAACAGGTTGCCGGCTGTGTGCATCAGTTTCGCAGCCTTCGCGCGCGCCCGCTTCTCAACGGCCGACGGGTGGCTGCCGGCCGCAGCAGACGCAGCGGAACCGTCGGAAACATCAGATGATCCGGCCTCGCTGGAACCGCCCAGCGAAGCCAGTTTGCGCGCTTCGATACGCAATCCCAACGCAACCACGTCGGTGAAGGCGGCGGCCCGCTCAAGTGCCACGGCGAAATCGCCTGTAAACGCGCCGGCCAAAATCGAATCGGCGGTACGTGCGATGTCGTCTTCCGTCGGTGCCTGGTCCACGCCGGCAATCGCGGAAGCGGTGGTGGCGACGGGCTCGCCGACGCGCCACAGTCGCGCGATCGATTCGCGGTTCTTCCGCATCCACGTACGCAGCAGATACAGTCGCCACAGAATGCCCGGCAGCGAGTCGGGGTCGGCATGGCTCCACAATTCGGCGATCACGTCCACGCCTTCGCGGTCCACCAGCGTCAGCACACGTTCCACCAGTTCGGCGTCCTGCGTGTGGTGCACGCGGTCAAGCAGCGCCGCGGCCGACGCATGGCACATTTCGTTGATTTCCGCCGGATCGGCGCCGCCGGCGATATTGTCGGCCATCATCTGGTCGAGCTGGCCGGGGCGTGCCGGACGCGGCGAACCGGTGTTCGTGAAACCGGCGGAACGGCTGGGAACGACTGAACCGGAACCGTAGTGCATGTTAGTAGACAATGGGGGAGACCTTCTGAATGTCGATGATGCTGGGGCCTTGCGGTGTGTCGATGATGAACAGCGACATGGCGGTGCCGGTAGGCATGTATGGCGATTTTGCGATGAGCTGCTTGGCAAGCTGCTTACGCGCGCACAGGCCGCGCAAATGGTCGTACATGCCGCCGATGACCGGCCGGTGCATGCAGATGGCCGTGGTTTCGCGGCTGTTGAGCGTCTGCGTGATCTGCTCGCGGAACGCCAGCCATGAGGCCGCCGGATGCTCGGCGAACGCGTCCTCCGTCAACGCGTTGATGTGTTCCATCGGCCGTTCGGTCTGCCAGCTCAGCACCTGCAACGTCTCCTGGCAGCGCAGCCACGGCGAGGTGGCCAGTCGCGTCGGGTTGAAACAGGCGAGCTCGCGGTTGAGGGCAAACGCCATCGCCGCGCCTTTCGGCGTGATCGGACGGTTCGCGTCGGTGCCCTTCCACGACTTGCGCGATTCAGCCTTCGCATGGCGTACAATCAGCAGATTCTGCGCGGTCGCGCCACCCTCCTGCACGCGGTCCACGAACACTGCCAACGTGTCCTTATCGGTCGAATGAGACAGTATTTTGCGCGCCTCACGCACGGAAACCCAGACGATATCGTTGATCTCGCCCACGTCCGCGCGGTGCACCGGGCCGAACGCGTCCAGCAGATGTTCGGCATCGTCGGCGGAAATCGGCTGCGCCATCCAATACAACGTGTGCTTGGTGTCGGCCGTGCAATCGTGCGAATGCCGGGTCTTCTTGCCCTCTTCGGACAACGGGTATTCGACTTCGCACAGATACGGTCCGAGTTTGACCGGCGACCCCGTCTCTTCGCCGATTTCACGCACCGCCGCATGCCGATGCGTCTCGTTCTGCTCGAGCTTGCCTTTCGGCCAGCTCCAATCGTCATACTTCGGACGGTGCACGATACATACTTCAATGCTGTCGAGCTGTTCCTGCGCAGATTTGCTACTGGCGATCGCAGGATCGTTCGCGATATCGCTGCCCGCCTTCCATCGCCATACGATGCCGCCGGCGGCTTCCACGATGCGTCTCATCTTTTCGCTCATATTGTCCTATTCTAGGCTGGGCCGGGCTGGCGGCGGCGCGTGACGTCCGAACATACAGAAAATGGCCGGGCCCGCAAGGTGCGGAACCGGCCATTCGCCTCGATCGATCAGTGCCTTACCGGTCGACGCGTGTGTTTCTTGATGAGGTATTCCTGGCTGTCGACCAGCGGTCGACCTTCCTCATCCTTGCAATGGCGCACATAGGTGCCATCGGCCTGCATATGCCAAGACGCGGTGGAATCGGCCATCTGCAGATCGACGTACTTGATGAGCTCGTCGATCTGCTCCGGAGCCACGATGCGGACCAGCGCCTCGACGCGACGGTCGAGGTTGCGGTGCATCAGATCGGCGGAACCAATCCACACTTCCGGACCGGCCGCAGGGCCTTCGCCGATCTGCGGGCCATCGGAGTTGGCGAACGCGTAAATACGGCTGTGCTCAAGGAAACGGCCCAGGATCGAACGCACGCGGATGTTCTCGGAAAGCCCCGGAACGCCCGGCTTGAGCGCGCAGATGCCACGTTCCACGATGTCGATCTTCACGCCGGCCTGGCTTGCACGGTACAGCGCGTCGATGGTCTTCTCGTCGACGATGGAATTGACCTTGATCTTGATCCACGCTTCCTTGCCGGCGCGTGCGGCGTCCTCCTCGCGGCGGATGCGCTGAATCAAGCCGGAACGCACGGTGCGCGGCGCCACCAGCAGACGGTGGAAGCTCGACTTCGGCGCGTAGCCGGACAGCTGGTTGAACAGGCGGGTCATATCCTGGCCGACCACCGGATCGCAGGTCAGCAGGCCCAGGTCGGTGTAGATGCGGGCGGTCTTCGGATTGTAGTTGCCGGTGCCCACGTGGCAGTAGCGGCGCAGGCCGTCGGCTTCCTGACGCACCACAAGGCTCAGCTTGCAGTGGGTCTTCAGGCCGACGATGCCGTACACCACGTGCACGCCCGCGCGTTCCAGCTTGCGTGCCCACGCGATGTTAGCGTCCTCGTCGAAACGCGCCTTGATCTCGACCAGCGCCAGCACCTGCTTGCCGGCATGCGCGGCGTCGATCAGCGCGTCGATGATCGGCGAATTGCTGGACGTACGGTACAGCGTCTGCTTGATGGCCAGCACCTTCGGATCGGCCGCGGCCTGCGCCAGGAACGCCTGCACGGACGTCGAGAAGGAATCGTACGGGTGGTGCAGCAGGATGTCGCGCTCGCGGATGGCGGCGAAAATGTCCTGCGCACGGGACGATTCGACTTCGGCGATCTGACGATTGGTGGTCGGAATGAACGGACGGTACTTGAGATCCGGACGGTCGATGCTGCCGAGCTCGAACAGCACGGTCGCGTCAAGCGGCGCCGGCAGGCGGTAGACCTCGTCGGCGCTCACGCGCAGCTGGTCGGCGAGCAGCTGGGACAGGAACGGGCTGGTCTCGTCGGAGATCTCCAAACGGATCGGCGGTCCGAAACGACGGCGCAGCAGTTCCTTCTCCATGGCGTTGAGCAGGTTCTCGGCATCATCCTCTTCCACGTCGATGTCCTCGTTACGGGTGACGCGGAAGGAGCGGGCCTCCTTGATGATCATGCCCGGGAACAGGGATTCCAGGTGGGCGATGATCAGGTTCTCCATGGTGATGAAGCCATAGCGCACGTTGGTGCTCTCGTCTTCGGTCAGATCGTCGACCGGCACGAGTCGGTTCAGGTTGCCAGGAACCTTCACGCGGGCGAAGTGCGACTTGCCGGATGCCGGATTCTCCACCAGCACGGCGAGGTTGAGGGAACCGCCGGAAATGTACGGGAACGGGTGGGCCGGATCCACGGCAAGCGGCGTCAGGACAGGGAACACCTGCTGACGGTAGTAGCGCGACAGGCGCTCCTGCTCGGCCGCGGTGAGCTTGTCCCAGCTCAGCAGCACGATCTGTTCCTTCGCCAGGTCGGGGAGGATGTGATCGATGATGTAGTGCGCGTGCTCGTCCTGCAGGCGGTGGGCCTGCTCGCTGATAGCGCGCAGCTGCTGCCTCGGGCTCAGTCCGGAAGCGGCCGTCACGGCGATGCCGGTGTCGATGCGGCGTTTCAGGCCGGCCACGCGGACCATGAAGAACTCGTCGAGGTTGTTCGCGAAGATCGCGGCGAAGCTCGCGCGTTCGATGACCGGCAGGTCCTCATCCTGGGCAAGCTCGAGGACGCGCTTGTTGAACTTCAGCCAGCTCAGCTCACGGTCGAAGAAACGGTCGTTCGGCAGCGGTTCCTCGCCTGCCTGAAGCTCGCGCTTATCGTTCTTATCGGTCTCAGCGATATGCTCAGCTATCTGGCTGCGCAGGATCGCCTTTGAGGGTGCGTCAAAAATCTGTGCCATAGTTATCTACTTTATCCTCAAGTGCTTGGAATGTCTTGCAGAACTCAGGAAAATTAAGCAGGAGTTAACATTCGTTCGCCGAGTTGGTGAAATATGCTTCCGACACGCCGTTTTTTCGGGGCAAATGAACGTGAATGAACAGGCAAGCGTTGCGATTCGCACAGCATGGAGCATTTTTGCGATTCTTGCGATCGGAAAGCAACAGTTGCGATAAATACGGAACATCGTCCCGTTTCGGTTTGCACTTGCCGCAATGGCGAGCATAATTACGAAGTACAAGAACAACTGAAGAGCAGAGCCCCACAAGGTGTGTATGACCGAGATAGGTTGTTACGTTGAACGGGCATTGGATAGACTTACCGTTACGACGATGTTGTTGTGCAGCGATTCTGCTCCGAAGATTCTTGCAGGAAGGCCCGCTTCGGCGGGTCTTCCTTTTTTGTTGCGTTGCGCCGTGCTGCGTTGCGTAATGTCTTGCGATGTGCCGAATCGCGTTGCGGTGGATAAGTGTGGATGACACGCCGAGGGTGTGGATAACCCACATTCTCCGACCACAGGTGCCGTTTCGGCTTGAACCCATGTGTGGTTTCGTTTTTCAATCGGCGGTATGAGCGATGCAATTTCTTCATTACAGGTCCCTCCGGTCCCATTGCCGTCATACGGAGGCCGTGACGCACGCGTGACGTGTTCGCCGAAAATCCGGTCGCAGCCAGCGGCCAGAGTGCGGCAGCCGACTCGATCCCAGCAAACCGTTCGGCGGGAAACGGTCTCGCCGCAACGGTTCTATACGCCGCAGAACGCCGTGGACGCGCGAACGTCGGCACGATGGGCCGGGCCTGCCGTGGCGGGCGGTTTCATGGGTTCGCCGTTGGAATCGTCATCCACACGGATGAAACCCGTTGAAGCGCAACCGGAACCTGCTCCACTCAACGTCGTGGTGGTCGGATCCGCCGTCGCCGGAGTCGGTGCCAGCACGTTGGCGGCGCTGCTGGCCCGCGAACTAACGGAACGTGGATGCAAAAGCGTGCTGGTAGACGCAGATCTCAACGGTGGCGGTCTTGACGTGCTGCTCGGTGTGGAAGATGAAGACGGTTCACGCTTCGGAGACATCAGCGCCCCGCTCGGCAAAGTGGACGGCAAAGCGCTGCTGCGAGAACTGCCCGTGTGGGATGGCGTGCCGCTGCTGGCCTGCAATCCCTGGCGAAGCGAAAACCCGCAATCCTGGGAGATCCAGGCATGCATCCGCGCGCTCGCGCAGGTGAAGGACGCGGTGATCGTGGACGCCGGGCAATGGCGTGGACTCGATGACGTTCCGGAACTGGCCCAGGCCACACACATCACCGTGGTTGAAATGACGGTGCTCGGACTGGCCCGAGCCAAAGTGTCCATGAAATCGCGTGGAACGGCGGAACGGCAGAAACATGGCCATATCGTCGGCGTTGAACCACGCGGCGTGGCGCGTGGACGTGGCGTGACCACGCTGGAAGAGACGGAAAACTATCTTGGCCATTCCCTCGCGGCGGTTGTCAAACCGGACGCCAAGCTATGCGGTGAACTGTTGGACGGCCTGGGCCTGCGCAGACCGAACCGCCAAACCGTCAAAGCCTTGGCCGCGCTCACGGATGAACTGCAGGAATCGTTGGAAGGCAAGCGGGTGAAGCATGGAACTCGGACCCCTTAGCGCCATCGCCTCGCAGCCGGGCGTCACGGACATCGCGGTGACCTGCGACGGCACGGTTTGGGCGGATTGCGGCCAAGGCATGCAGGAAGTATGTCTGCTGCGCAGATGCTTTCCGTCAGCGCAGTCGATTCGTGAATTCGCAGTGCGATTATGCTCGCAACTTGGCCGACGGCTTGACGACGCCTGCCCGATCGCCGACGCCTCCACCGTGGACGGTCTGCGCGTGCACGCCGTCATCGCACCACTGGTGCCGCAAGGCGCGGCCATCAGCATACGATTGCCCGATGCGGTCTCGCCCAATCTGGAATCGTTGGCGCGCAACGGCATGTTTCCAGCCGAATGGCTGCCCCTGCTGGCCGGACTGGTGTCCCGCAAGGCAAGCGTGCTGGTGACAGGCGGCACCGGTGCCGGCAAAACCACAATGCTCAAAGCCATGCTGATGCGATGCCCGCCGAACGAGCGCATCGTCACCGTCGAGGAAGTGCGCGAATTGGGCATGATCCAACATGCCAACCACGTGTCTCTGGTCACACGCGAAGCCAACACGGAAGGTGCCGGCGGCATAGGCCTTTCCGAACTGATCTGCGCGACGCTGCGCATGAGACCGGACCGCGTGGTGGTCGGCGAATGCCGTGGCGGTGAAGTCGTGGATCTGCTCAGAGCCTTGAATTCCGGGCATCGAGGCGGCATGACCACATTGCACGCCAATCAAGTGGAGGCGGTTCCGGCGCGATTGGTCTCATTGGGTTTGTTGGCCGGATTGGAGCCACGCGCCACGGCGGCGCTCGCCGAGGATGCGTTCGACGTGGTGCTTCATGTGGAACGTATCGCCGGCAGACGGCGCATTGCGCAGGTCGGCAGATTGGAAGCGGTGGAAGGGCGATTGCATGGGCGTCTGCTGGCCGCCTGGGATGGCCGTACGGTCCGTGCCGGCCAACGCTGGGATGGATTCATGAGCCGATGGAGCGCATGATGCGTGATGCGTGTGGTTGGGAATATTGCGCCGCATGGCTGGCGTCGATGGCCGTCTGGCTGTGGCTGAACCGGAACGCGGAATGGGCGGGATCGCGGCGATTGCAGCGTGTGCTGGTTCGCTTCGGGCTTCGTTCGGCTGACGATAGCGGCGGGGCCGATGGAGATGGGACCTGCGACGATGAATCCGACGGCCATGGCAGAACAGTCCGGAACGATGGGGAAAACCGGGATGCATCGCCACGGATGCCGACCATCGGCGCTGCCGCATGCGTGGCCGCGCTGCGGGCGTCCGTACGCAGCGGAGCTACCTTGGTCCAAGCGTTCGAGGAATTACAGGGCGCTCCTTTCGCAGTGCCTGAACTGACCCGTTTCCGTATTGACATGGCCGTACGAAGCCGCTGCTCGCTTCAGGAACAACACAAGCATGTGGATCAGCTTGGTGCGGAACTTCATGCGGCCTGCACGTTGAGTCTGCAGTTGGGCTGCGAGATGAGCCGATGCCTGGAGGCCGTCGCGGCGTCGTTGAAGCGGCGACGGCTGCTCGATGACTTGCGTGCCAACGCTTTTGCCATGCCGCAGGCCACGGTGAAGCTGCTGATGGCATTGCCGTTGCTGACGGTGATGCTAGGGGAATGCATGGGAGCCCATCCCTTGCGATTCCTTGTGGAAGACGTGAAAGGATGGATGTGCCTCGGCTTCGCCGGCTGCTGTTATGCCGTCGGCTGGTATTGGATTCGCAGGCTGATGCGGCAGGAGCATGTGCGATGAGCTTGGCATGGCCGATGCTGGCAGCGGTGGGCGCCGCTGGCGCGACATGGCTGTATGAATGGTCGCCAGCCAGAAATCCGCCCGATTCCGACGTGCGGTCATGCAATCTGCCACTGCCCTTGATATTGGAAATGTTGAGCGTGGCGATACGTCAAGGAGCGTCCATTCCACGCGCGCTGATTACGGTCGGAAACATTGTGGAAGGTGAGTTCGGCGGTGGATTGCGCTCGGCTGGAGAACGGCTGAATAGTGGCATGCCATGGAATGAGGCATGGCCTGACGATGATGATTGCGCCGTGGTCCGTGACGCGTTCTCCTCATCATGGTCGAGCGGCTCCTCGCCGGTGAATCGGTTGGCAACCGCAATCGAGCAGCTGGATTGGGATGAACGGTCGCGGATTGAACAGTCGGCGGCGAAACTGTCGATTCGGTTGTTGCTACCGACCGGCCTGTGCATGCTGCCGGCCTTTGTCGCCATTGGCGTGATTCCGGCGGTGATGTCGTTTCTGTAGCGGCCGATTCGCCATGGGGTAGTGCGGGTTGGTGCGAATTGGCTCAAATTTGCTCGAATCGGACCGCGGTCGGAATGACGGATGATGCGCGGTCCGTTCCGTCATGCCCTAATCGCTTGTGGATAAGTGTGGATGACACGCCGAGGGTGTGGATAACCCACGTTCTTCGACCACAACCCACGAAAACCATGCCATCGCCGATGCCAATACCTGACACTGAGCGTACCCGGTCAATCGGCCGGGATTAGCCGAATGAAAGGAGCGTCATGAACGACGCAATGTCAATCAATGTCGATGGTTCGCCGGGTCTGATGGGTCGCGTCGGCCAGAAGTTATGTGCGGCCAAGGAACGTGCCAATAAGGCGGTCTGCCTATTGGACGCGCGCATGCGCCTGCTGACCGCCGAGCCGGAGAAGGGCGCGGTCACCGCCGAATACGCGGTGGTGCTGGTGGCGGCCACGGCATTCGCCGCGGTTCTGATCGCCATCGTGAAATCGGATGTCGTGAAAACGCTGCTGACCGGCCTCATCAAGAAAGCGTTGAGCGTGGGGTAACCATGCTTGCGCGATGGTGGAGACGCCATGCCCGTGACGCCGATTGCGGAACCGTCACCGCCGAATTCGCGGTGGTGCTTCCCTGCGTGGCCGCGGTGGCGATTCTGGTGCTGTGTTTGGGGCGTGCCTCCATAGTGTCCATGAACTGTCAGGACGCTGCGGCCGCCGGTGCGAGGGCCATGGCGATTGACGCCGGCGGCGAAGCGAAAGCCCGCGCCGCGGCGCAAACCATTGCCGGTGGCGGTTCCACGGTGTCGTTCGCCGCCAATGCGAACAGCGTCACCGTTGTGGTGCGTTGCCCGGTTGCGGCGGATCCGACCGGCGTGCTGCCCGCCAGCGTCGTGGGCAAGGCAACTCGGTATTTCTGATTGCGATGTTCATGGCAGCGTGCTGTCCGTAACGGTTTTTGAAAGGCTTCCAATGCGCGGCAAGAAAGGAACGACTTCCGTGAAACATGACGTGAAACAGTATGTGCGACGAGTGGTGCATGTGTTGAAAGGCGCGGACGAAGGTTCCGGAACCATATCGGGAGTCGCGCTGATCGCAATCGTCGCGGCCATGCTCGGTGCGGTCGCCATGGCAGGCAATCTGCTGCTGTGCGTGCATCGCGCGCAGAATACGGCCGACTTGGCGTCGGTGGCCGCCGCGCAGTCGCTGCGTGACGGTGCCGCCGACCCGTGCGCGGCCGCATCGCGTACAACGTCGGGCAATGGAACCCGGCTCGAATCCTGTGCCATTGAAGGCGAGGATGCGGTGGTCGCCGTGCAGGCGGCCACGCAGGTACCGTTCGCACCGTGGGTCGTCCGGCAGTCACGTGCGGGGCCTATTGCCTGTGATTAGGAGATTGCCGGACAGTCGTTGCATGACGACACGGAATGTTCAGCTGAAGGTAATGGGCAATCTGGCGCTTGACGTGAAACATGGTTATCGTACAAGTATGAGCAAGACGTCACATGCGAATACGACCGTTGCCGTGGTCTGCAATCCGACATCGAACAAAGGCAAGGGCGCCCAAGTGGGCGGTCATGTCATTGATCTGCTGCGCGGAGCCGGACGCAAGCACGGCTTCGACGTAATCGATGTGACCGGCACAAGCTTCGACGATTCCCTGGCCAACGCCCGCCGCCGCGGCGACGAATACGATTATCTGGTCGCGGTCGGAGGCGACGGCATGGTCGCGTTAGGCGCCAACGCAGTCGGCTGCTCCGGCAAACCACTCGGCATCGTGGCCATCGGCTCCGGCAATGATTTCGCACGCGGACTGGATTTGCCGGTCAATCGCGTCGAAACCGCCGTTGAAGGCATTGTCGGTGCGATTGTGCGCGGCACGCATATCGACGTGGACATGGGCTTGGTGACTTCGTTGCCTGACGGTCATGCCATCGATTCGACCGACGGAACCGATGTTTCACAGTCGCGCTCGCCGATCGACCGCTATTATGCGGGCATGCTGTCGTGCGGTTTGGACGCAAGCATCAACGACCGCGCCAATCATTCGCATCTGCCGAATGGCTCGCTGCGGTATTTCGCCGCGGTCATCGTGGAGCTGACACACATGAAAAGCTACGGATACCACATCAAGGCCACGCTGGCCGACGGTTCGGTGGAGGAGCGGGATATCATCTCGCCACTGCTCACCGTGGCCAATTCCCGCCATATCGGCGGCGGCATCGAGGTGTCCCCGTATTCACGGTTCGCGGACGGACTGCTTGATCTGGTGTGGCTTGACCATGTGCCGAATTTCCGGGAGTGCGTGGACGCGGTGGCACGCGCCTACCACGGCCGACTGCTGGGCAGCCATGCTTTCGGATGGAAGCGGGTGCGCGACATCGAAATCACCCGCGCCACCGAAGGGGATGAGCCTCCGGTGTTGATGGCCGATGGCGAATACGTGGGCCATTTGCCGGTGAAGGTCTTAGCCAAGGACCGTGCGCTGCGTGTGCTGGTGCCGCCGGCCGTGGCGGAAGCGCAGGCGGCCGACAGCGAGGAACGGGTGTTGGAAACCATCAAACGTGACGGTCGTGACCCTCTTACCGGTAGATTCCTCGCCTGACGTCGTTTTCCGTCAGCCAGCCGGTGCCGCTCGATGCCCCTCCGGACGTTGAACGGCCGTTATATGTTGCTTGCCGGCGGGAATGACGCGTGTGAGAGCACCGTCACAGATATTCGTCCAAATGCAGCGTCTGTGCCGCCACCTGCCTGACAATGTCATCGTCAATGTCAGGATGCAGTCTGATCAGCGAGATCAAGCCGACGATCAGCGTGTAGAAGGTCTCATGCTCGTTGCGGATCGGCATGCCGTGCTTTTCCTCGAATTCACGTACCGTGGAACCGCACAGGTATTCGGAAATGCGGTCCGCGGCCCGGTCGATGAACCTCAGATACAGTGCAGCGTTGCCATCCTCGATGAGACGTTGGCTGAACGGGCCTTCATCGGCGATGAGCGAACGGGTCAGCCGCACCACATCGTCAAGCGCCTTCGAGATGTTGCCGGCCTCGCGATGCTCGTTCCACTCTTCCAGGCGGGCGATGACTTCGCTGATGACATCGTCGAGCACGGCATCCGCAACCTGGTCTTTGTCTTGGAAATAGTGGTAGAAAAGCGATCTGGTCATGCCGACCCGTTCGGCGATATCGCTGATCGTGATCTTCGAAAACCCTTTTTCCAAGCAGATCTCACGTGCCGCCTGCACGATCTGCAAGCGACGCGCGTCTCCAATGGTGCTGGTGGACGCTTCCGGTTTCCCGGTCATGGCTCTCTCCTCCCAATCGCGTGGCAACGCCTTGTGCGGCATGGTGGTGACGCACGGGTTTTAGGCGCGCAACAGTCAGCGTTCGTGACCGACGGTACGCCGATCACACGGTTCATGTCTGATTTCCAGAGTACCGGCTGCGCCGGTTGTAGATCAGACAGACACGCGATGGACTTGCGGAGATGGTCGGCCTCGGCGCTTCCCGATTGGCGAACGTGTCGTAATTCATCGATACTCTAGAACACTACGGCGGAAGGAATTTGCGATGGCACTGGCACTGTATAGAAGGTATCGTCCCGACACGTTCGATGGCGTGATCGGACAGGATCAGGTCACGGTTCCGCTGATGCGTGCGCTTGACGAGAACAAGCTCACGCACGCCTATCTGTTCTCCGGACCGCGCGGCTGCGGTAAAACGAGTTCCGCGCGTATTCTGGCCCGTTGCGTCAACTGCGCCAAAGGTCCGACCTCGCATCCGTGCGGTGAATGCGCCAGCTGCCGTGACCTTGCCACCGGCGGCCCCGGCTCCATCGACGTGGTGGAAATCGACGCCGCCTCCCATAACGGTGTGGACGATGCCCGTGAACTGCGTGAACGTGCCGGATTCGCCCCGGCCCGCGATCGCTATAAAATCTTCATCCTCGACGAGGCCCACATGGTCACGCCGCAGGGCTTCAACGCGCTCCTGAAAATCGTGGAGGAGCCGCCGGAGCATGTCATGTTCATCTTCGCCACCACCGAACCGGACAAGGTGATCGGCACCATTCGCTCCCGCACCCACCACTATCCGTTCCGTCTGGTGCCACAGGAGGTCATGGGCCCGTATCTTGAGCAGATCTGCGCCGACGAGCATATCGAGGCCGAAGCGGGTGTGCTGCGCTTGGCCATGCGTGCCGGCGGCGGATCCGTACGTGACACGCTGTCCGTGCTCGACCAGCTGATGGTCGGTGCCGTCGACGGCAAGATTCCTTACGATTCCGCGGTCGCGCTGCTTGGTTTCACACCGGACGCGCTTATCGGCGAGGCAATCGACGCCGTCGCCGACAAGAACGGCGAGGCGCTGTATGGCGTCATTCAAAAGGTCGTGGTCGGCGGATTCGACCCCCGACGTTTCGTTGAGGACCTGCTGGCGCGCGTGCGCGACCTGTTGGTGCTCACCTTGGGCGGTGAGCGTGCGGAAAGCGTGCTGTCTGACGACACCGCGACCGAGAACATGGACGATCTGCATCGCCAGGCGGCTTCGCTGGGATTGGCCGCGCTTACGCAGATGGCGGATACGATCAACGCCACGCTGGCCAACATGACCGGTGCGATTTCGCCGCGCATGCGCCTGGAACTGCTCGCCGCCCGCCTGCTTGCCGGTCGTGAGACGGGCGTGGTCGCGCAAGCCGCCGCACCATCGTCCGGCATGCCGGAAGCTGGGCATGCGGGCGGTGCCGCAGCGTCTGAATCGCAACGTCCGTCCGGTTCCCGTAGGTACGCCGCGCAATCGGCACGTGGAAGGCATGCCGTGGAACCGTCCGCGGCTCCCACGAATCCGGCCGATGCCGTCGTTTCCGGAGCGGCCTCCGTATTGGCGGAAGTCCAGCAGGCGATGGGTGGACCTCTGTCGGAAGGCAGCGAGCCGGCCGCTTCAGCCGAGTCCAAGCCGGTTGAAACGCAGTCTGCGCCATCCAAACTATCCAATGCCGAAGCTTCCGCTCCCACCCAGTCCGTGGCTCAGTCCGCGCCCCAGCCTGCGGCAACGGACGATCGCACTCCCGATCAGAAGTGGGACGCGATCGTTGCCGGCCTGCCTGAGGATGTCCGTCGCTACGTGGACCGCGAGAAAGTGCCCCGCGTGCTGCTGGACGGGGCCAAAGGCCGACTGTGGATTAAATTCGACAAGTCGTTGAGCAAATACGCGTTCGCCAAGGCCGTGGCCAAGGAAGCGGTCGACGGCACCACCAATGTGGTGCAGATCGTGCGCGGCGAAGTGCATAAGGTGTTCGGCCCCGATGTCACTCTCGCGCCGGCCAAGAAGCTTGCCGACGGTTCCACCGCGGTGCCGTGGAGCAAGCTCAGCCCGGAAGAGCAGAGCAAGATCAACGCGCAGCTGGTGCAGGAACAGCTGAAGGCCGCCACATTGCTGACCGCGAACCTCGGCAAGGAGGTTGCCAAGGAGCCGGAAGACGACGATCCGTGGAACACCCCAATTCCGCAGACGCCCATCGCCGAAGGCAACGCCAACGACGTACAGCCGCCGGAACACCACGTAAAACATGTGGACGTGCCGGATGTGAGCGATGACGTCGATCCGTGGGCCACGCCACTGCCCACGCCGCAGACGGACGATCAGGAGCAAGACCAACCGAATGGGCCGGAGCAGCCGCGGCAAAACCAGCCGGAACAGCACAGCGAACGACATAGCGCACGGCAAAGCGCCCGCGAAATGCAATCGCAACAGGCCCAGCAGCCGGCGTCATCGCCGGCAGGATTCGCGGATGACCCATGGGGAGCCCCCATGCCGGTGCAGGCGGGACCGCCGGAGCCTGAAGTCGCCCCGGAAGACGACGAATACTCCATGAGCGACGAATCGATCGGCGCATCGAACGCTTTGGACATGAACGACCTGAACAGGGTGTTCGAAGTGAAGAAAGTCGAGGAATTCAGCTCGGACGATCCGCATAATCCGCGCAACATGCAGGTGAAGAAAACACTTGACGACTGACACCGGCCACCGCACGTCGCATGTCGCTTATCGTACGGCGAGTACCGGGCGCTGGCCATCAGACGTCAGTTGTCCGGAACGTGGCTGCGGCAACCAGTCAACGAAAGGTATGAACCATGGCTTTGGCCTATGACGGCGCCATCCAACGACTCATCGACGCGTTCGCCAACCTGCCCGGCATCGGGCCGAAAGGCGCGCAACGCATCGCCTTCTACCTGCTCAACGCGCCCGACGAGGAATCGCAGGCACTGATCGACGCCATCACGGAAGTCAAGGAAAAAGTACGGTTCTGCGATATCTGCGGCAACGTGTGCGAAACCAGCCCATGCCCGGTATGCGCCGACCCACGCCGCGACCACAGCGTGATCTGCGTGGTCGAAGAGCCGAAGGACGTGATGAGCATCGAACGCACCCGCGAATACCGGGGCATGTACCATGTGCTGGGCGGCGTCATCAACCCGATGGCCAACGTGCAGCCGAGCGACCTCAACATCGCGAAGCTCCTTGAACGGCTTAAGGACAGCGAAGTCAAGGAGGTGATCCTCGCGCTCAACCCGAACGTGGAGGGCGAGGCCACCACCAGCTTCCTCTCGCAGCTGTTGAGCCAGACCGACATCAAGGTAACAAGGCTCGCCAGCGGCCTGCCGGTGGGCGGCGACCTCGAATACGCCGACGAGATCACCCTGGGCCGCGCGCTCGCCGGCCGTCGCGCCGTATGAGCTCCGCTGGCATGGCCTCCGCGAGCCGTCGGTCCCGCGCCCAGCTCATACTCAACCGCTGTCCAGCAACGTGTTCCGCATGTTGGGCGCGGTTGGACTTGACAAAATGGATGTTTCCTATAATAGGCTTCACTTGCCGAATCGGGCAGGTGATACGTTGAAGAAGATTGGATAAGTTGTGGCTCTCATCGTGCAGAAGTTTGGCGGCTCTTCCGTAGCCGATCCAGAATCGATCAAGCGCGTGGCCCGACGCATCATCGAAACGAAGAACGCCGGCAATGACGTGGCCGTCGTGGTCTCCGCCATGGGAGACACCACCGACGACCTGATCGATCAGGCGCTCAGCATCGATTCCAACCCGCCGGCGCGCGAGATGGACATGCTGATGACCGCAGGCGAGCGTATTTCGATGAGTTTGCTCGCTATGGCGATTCATGCGGCCGGTTCTCATGCATACTCGTTCACCGGTTCCCAGGCTGGTTTCATGACCGACGCGCAGTTCGGCACCGCGCATATCAAGGCCGTGAAGCCCGATCGCGTGCGTCGTGCATTGGATAAGGGTTCTGTGGCGATCGTGGCCGGTTTCCAAGGCGTGAACGAAGGCGGCGACGCCACCACGCTCGGCCGTGGCGGTTCCGATACTTCCGCAGTCGCGCTCGCAGTGGCGCTGGATGCCGACATCTGCGAAATCTACACCGACGTCGATGGCGTGTTCACCGCCGATCCGCGTATCGTGCCGACCGCCCGTCGCATTCCCGTCATCGACTACGAATCGATGCTGGAAATGTCGTCCTGCGGTTCCAAGGTGCTGGCATTGCGTTGCGTGGAATACGCGCAACGATTCGGCATGCCGTTGCACGTGCGCAGCTCCTTCTCCCACCGTCGCGGCACGCTGATCGTGCCGGAAGGCGTCGATCCGCGCACCCTGCCGAACATCTGAACGGCAGCCGGGCGGTGTAATCGCAGGCAATCGCAAATACTTGCAAGACAACGCGAAAACGAAAATAAGACTTTACAAACAAAGGTAAGAACATGAGCGAAAACAACAACCAGTCCATGGGCGACCTGTTCCCCGACCTGGGGCCGGAAGTGCCGATCATCTCCGGCGTCGCGCACGACAGCACCGAGTCGCTGGCCACCGTGCGCCGCGTGCCGAACGAGCCGGGCATGGCGGCGAAGGTGTTCACCATGCTGGCCGAGGCCGGCGTGAACGTGGACATGATCGTGCAGGCCTCCGCCTCCACCGGCACCGCCGACATCTCCTTCACCGTGCCGGGCACCGCTGCGGCCAAGGTCCAGGAAGTGCTGCAGGAGAAGCAGGGCGAGCTGGGCTTCCAGTCCTTCGACGTCGACCCGAACGTCGGCAAGGTGGCCGTGGTCGGCGTGGGCATGAAGACCCATTCCGGTCTGGCCGCGAAGTTCTTCAACGCGCTGAGCGACAAGGGCGTGAACGTGCTGATGATCTCCACGTCCGAAATCCGCATCGCCGCGCTTGTGCCGCTTGAGCAGCTCAACGACGCCGTCAAGGCGCTGCACACCGCCTACGGTCTGGACGCCGACCAGGTGGAAGCCGTGGTGTACGGCGGCACCGGCCGCTGATAGTGCTGGCTTCAGTTTCCCAGTATTTTTAAAGGGCATGGTTTTGCGACCATGCCCTTTTCGTTTGCTTTTTACGATTCACGCCGTACGTTGCATACCGTGCCAAGCAGTCCCCGAACAAGCAAAAGGCCGGCTCCGAAGAGTCGGCCTTTTGCCTGGCTATGGCTCGTCTATGCGGCTTACGGTTTAGCTACCCAAGCCGCATAAACGTCGCATCACTTCTTGGTGATGTAACCCAACGCCTTAAGCATTTCTGCGCTTTCCAGCGCGCCGCCGGCGGCGCCACGCAGGGTATTGTGCGCTAATCCCACGAACTTCCAATCGAAAATGGAATCCTCACGCAGACGGCCGATGGAAACACCCATACCACCCTCGTAATCCACATCCTTGAGCACCTGCGGACGGTCGTCCTCGGTCAGGTACTGGATGAAATGCTTCGGAGCGTGCGGCAGGCCAAGCTTGGCGGCCTTGCTGGTGTAGTTGACCAGACGGTCGATCAGCTCGTCCTTGGTCGGGTTCTTACCGAAGTTGATGAACACGGTGGCGGTGTGGCCGTTGAGCACGGGCACGCGGATGCACTGCGAGGTGATGCGCAGCGGACCGTCGAACGGCACGATCTCGCCCTTGGCCTCGTCCACATGGCCGAAGACCTTCAGCGGCTCCTTCTCGGACTTCGCTTCCTCGCCGGAGATGAACGGAATGATGTTGCCCACCATTTCCGGCCAATCCTTGAACGTCTTGCCCGCGCCGGAAATGGCCTGGTACGTGCTCACGATGACCTCGTGCGGCTCGAATTCCTTCCACGCGGCCAAAGCCGGAGTATAGGCCTGGATGGAGCAGTTCGGCTTGACGGCAATGAAACCGCGCGTGGTGCCGAGACGCTTCTTCTGATGTTCGATGACCTCATAGTGCTCCGGATTGATCTCCGGCACCACCATCGGCACGTCCGGAGTCCAGCGGTGGGCGCTGTTGTTGGACACGACCGGGGTCTCGGTCTTCGCGTATTCCTCTTCGATGGCGCGGATCTCGTCCTTCGGCATGTTCACCGCGGAGAACACGAAGTCGACGTCCTTGACCACGTCCTCGACGTCGGCCACGTTCTTGACGACCATGTGCTTGACGAACTCCGGCATCGGGGTTTCCATCTTCCAGCGGCTGCCGATGGCCTCCTCGTAGGTCTTGCCGGCGCTGTGCGCGGACGCGGCAAGGGTGACCAGTTCGAACCACGGATGGTTTTCGAGCAGCGTCACGAAGCGCTGTCCGACCATGCCCGTAGCTCCGAGAATGCCAACCTTAATCTTTTCGGACATAACAACCTTTCGCTTATGCTGGAACGGTTTTCCAAGTTTTGCAAGTTTGATTTTGCTTACGCTTGAGGTCGACCAGCCGGCCCCAAACGACGTCGTGGGCGGCCACACGCGTTGTTCAATCTTACGAAAACATGCCGTCATGTCCGCCGAGCTATCCGTATGCTGGTCGGTAAACGCGCTCGCGTACACTGGTAGACATGTCGAAGGCATCAGAAGAAGCGCAGAAGCAGCTGGATCGTATCGTGGCGTTGGGGTATCCGGATGTGGCCGATATGTCGGCAGCCGCGTTCCGCTCGCTTGCGCGCCCGCTTATCCGTGCGTTGGAGGATTGCGGTGATGAAGCTGGATTGGGCACGCAGATCCTTCTGGTACCTACGCGCGAGCTGGTGTCTCCTGAATCGCTGATCGCCCGAACCTCCATCAACCGCATGGCGGGGTTCACCACCATGCCGCCGCGCGATATCGCCAGCTTCCTGCCGCAGGATGGTTTCGAGCCGCCGGAGGGGCCGTTCTATCTGGTGGTCGAACCGCACACCGGCACCTGCTATATCAACCGCGAGCCGGACGTGGCACGCAAGCTGATCGATTCCGACGAGCGCCTGCCGCTCACATTGGAGGAAGGTCTTGCGATTGCCACACAGCATCCGGAATGGTTGCTGGAGAAGAACGGCTTCAATCTGCTGGGCTCACGTTCCGCGGACGGCCGCGTGCCCAGCATCTGGATGAGCCAGAACGCGCCGCGTCTGGGCGCGGTCTGGCCGAATTCGCGCCACACGTGGCTGGGCAACGCCTACTGCGTGGCCCGTCGCGGCGTCAGTCTCTTTCGCTGATTCGGATAAGCCGTTATTTTCTCGCGGGCCTGCGCAGCAGCTCCCGCGCCGCGTAGCCGATTGCGCCGCAGGCCACCGCGCCCGCGCCCAATAGCGTGGCGCTGACCTGCGGCCTGCGCAGCTCGTTGCGCACGCCGATCAGGTCCGTCACGCAATGGTCCTCGAAGAACACGCGTAATTCGTTGCTGGAATAACGGCCGACCAGATCGCCCCACGTCAGCATGCGCGTCACGTACGCCATCGGATTGTCTTCGCGGAATTCAAACAGCCGGATGCCACGGAACCGCGATTTCGGGCCGTAGCATTCAAAACCACAGGTCGGCGCGTACCCCAAATCGATGTCGTGCACATGCCCGACGAACGAATTCTTGTGGTCGTGCCCGCAGAACAGTGCGAAATAGCCGCCCGCCTCACGCAACGCGTCCACTTCGCCCACGTTCACGTCGGCGCAGCCAATCGCCTCGCCCAGCCGCGAACCGGGTCGGCACACATCGCGGTCGAGCACATAGCAATGTCCTGCGAATTCGCGCGCGCCCTCCACGGCGTTCGGCGTGTAGGCGGGCACTTCGCGCAGGCAATCGTAGAATTCCTGCGGCGGAATGTGCTGGAAGGCAATCGCCGGCACCGCCTGCCCGTCGCCATTGCGCCTGCCCAACTCGCGTTGTACGCGCTTCAGCCATTCGACGGCTTCCGGCGAGGGGGTGCCGTAGCCGTCGGAGTCGGCCAAATCCCAGCCGCGCGAATTCGCCGCGTATTTCGCGTATTCGGTGACCGACTGCCGTCCGTTGCCGTCACCCGCGTCTGCCGTGTCGGCGTAATCGCCCGAATTGACCATCATCACGCTCATTGTGATACGCCCCGAACCGTCGGACGCTTCGATCGGCAACGCGAACGTGCCCGGTTCGAGCGCCAACGGCGACGAGCCGGCGACGGGATTCATACAGCCGGCAAACTCGCGGTAAAGATCGTCCTGTTCGTCGGCGAGGATACCGCATTGGAAATCATGGTTGCCGTACGTCGCTGCGAAGGGGATATGCGATTCCAACGCCGGCCCCAAAAACGCGGCGAACGTGTCGCGCACTTTCTGCCGTGTCTCGTCGAGCAGCGACGCCGCGGTGACGCGATTGATGGCTTCCGCCCACGATTCCAGCTTGCTGGCAGAACCGTTGCGACCTGCGCTTTTCACCAGTTTCGGCGAATCGGTGCCGATGCCGTCGATCATCCACCGTTCGTCGGAGGGCTGCGATTTGGTCAGTGTTTTGGCGATCGGATGACGTTTGATGCCGCGGATTTTCGCTTCGATTTCGGTGACCGCGCGCACGTGCGTACCGGGCTGTTCGCCACGGCGGCGTAGAAACGTATCGATATATGCCGGATCGTAGCCGCGGATCTGATCGCCGGTGAGCACGATGAGGTCGGGATGTGCCTTCCTGATAGCGGCTTCGATCAGCCGAATCGTGTCTTCGCGCACGTCCGGACCATCCTGAATATCAGCCATTTGCAGCACCCGGAACGTACCGTCGCTGTTGAATCGCAAGCTCATGATGCCCACTGTACTGCGGCAAATCTGGATATGGGGTGAAATAAGGGCGCGAAAATCGCAAACCATGCCGTCATATCGCGGAATACCGGCAAAATATGGGATTGGTTGTCGCTAGTATGGGCGGCAGTGCAGGTAGGTAACATGCACGTAACAATGTGGATTGGCAGAAGGCCGATCCGACTTTACAGATAAGGAGGAGTGATGGGTCAGGATCAATCGTCAGTGTTTGATCTCGCGGCAGTCGCCGCGGCGTCCAACGGAGGGAACAACGACCCGCTGCTGCCTCCGGCGCGTTACATTGGAGCTCCGCAAAAGCCCAGCAAGATGCCGTACAACAAGTACGTCGCATACGATAAGCAGGTGCCGTTTGATTTCCCGGAGCGTACGTGGCCGGGCAAGCGACTGCAGCGTGCGCCGCGTTGGTGCTCCGTCGATCTGCGCGACGGCAACCAGGCTCTCGTCAACCCGATGGATTCCGAGCGCAAGCTGCGTTTCTGGAACCTGCTCGTGTCGATGGGCTTCAAGGAGATCGAGGTCGGCTTCCCGTCGGCTTCCGAAACCGATTACGACTTCATCCGCATGCTGATCGAGCGCGAGCTCATTCCGGATGACGTCACCATCGTCGTGCTCACCCAGGCCCGTGAGCACCTGATCCGCAAGACCTACGAGTGCCTGAAGGGCGCCAAGCGCGCCGTCGTGCACTTCTACAATTCCGTGTCCGTGCTGCAGCGCGAGGTCGTGTTCCGCAAGGACAAGGCCGGCATCAAGAAGCTCGCCACCGACGCGGCCACCCTGTGCAAGGAGCTCGAGGGCGAAGCCAAGGGCATCGACCTGTACTACGAGTATTCTCCGGAATCCTTCACCGGCACCGAGCCGGAGTACGCAGTCGAGGTGTGCAACGCGGTGATCGACGTCATCAAGCCGACGCCGGAACATCCGATGATCATCAACCTGCCGGCAACCGTGGAAATGACCACGCCGAACGTCTTCGCCGACGAGGTCGAGTATGTGTCCAACCACCTCGTGCCGCGTGACGCCGTGGTGCTCTCCCTGCATCCGCACAACGATGAGGGCATGGGCGTTGCCGCCACCGAGCTGGCGGTGCTGGCCGGTGCCGACCGCGTGGAAGGCTGCCTGCTGGGCAACGGCGAGCGTACCGGCAACGTCGACCTGGTCACCCTTGGTCTGAACTTCCTGACCCAGGGCATCGATCCGCAGATCGACTACTCCAACGTTCCGGAAATCCGCAAGACCGTCGAATACTGCAACCAGATCAAGATCTCCGAGCGCCATCCGTATGCGGGCAACTTCGTGTTCACCGCGTTCTCCGGCTCCCACCAGGACGCCATCAAGAAGGGTCTTGAGGCCCGTCAGGTGGCCGCCGACCGTGCTGGCGCCGATCTGGACAGCTTCGTGTGGCTCGTGCCGTACCTGCCGATCGACCCGAAGGACATCGGCCGTTCCTACGAGGCCATCATCCGCGTGAACTCCCAGTCTGGCAAGGGCGGCATGGCCTACCTGCTGAAGACCAACCACAACCTTGATCTGCCGAAGCGTCTGCAGGTCGAGTTCGAGAAGGTCGTGCAGAACTACGCCGATGAGACCAAGAAGGAAGTCAAGGACGAGGACATCTGGCGTCTGTTCAAGGACGAGTACCTGCCGGTCGAGGAATCCGGCGCCACCGCGGCCGGTGTCGTGGTCGGCGACAGCAAGGACGAGACCCTGAAGCAGTGGGGCCGTCTGAAACTGCTGAAGGTGTCCGTCTCCTCCGGCGAGGATGGTTCCGACACCGTGCTCAAGGCCAGGATTCTCGACCGCGGCGTGAACGTTGGTATCGACGAGCCGGTGGAGCGTGAGGTCTCCGGCATCGGCAACGGTCCGATCGCCGCCTTCCTCAACGCCGTGAGCAACTTTGGCATCGAGGCTTCGGTGATGGATTACGTGGAGCACACCATGTCCGTCGGCACCGATGCCATGGCCGCTTCCTATGTGGAATGCCAGATCGGCGAGGAAGACAACACGAGCATCGTGTGGGGCGTCGGCATCGATACCTCCATCGTCACCAGCTCGCTGAAGGCCATCATCTCGGCCATCAACCGTTCCGAGCGCTGATTGCGCTGATTGCACGGACGCGTTGAGCAAACGCGCCGGATATGATTCGAGGGGCTTTCTGGGTAACCGGGAAGCCCCTCGTCGTTGTCATGTGCCATGCGATGCGCCCGCTCACAAGTATGACGAGCGCGTTCCGTGACGCTTCCCCCTCCGCGGATGAAGGGTGTCACAAGGCCGCCACACCAAGTTGTACAACGATGTAAAACACGGTATAGTACATCGTTATAAAACCTGTATCTGCTTACTGAAGGATCTTCCATGTCGGCCAATTATTCCCTGCTGTGTTATACACGCGAAGCCACCGGACGCGAAGAGGCGAACAACGAGGACATCGCCTACAGCATGCATTTGGCGCTACGTTCCGGCGATGACGCCGAGTGGCAGCCGCTGAACGAAAACTATGGCATCTTCTTCGCGGCCGGTGTGCCGATCGCCGCCGCGACCGCGGAGTCCCGCCGTGCGTGCACGGCCGCGGCGCGCTTCGCCGCCGACCCGTTCGACGCGCCTCGCCCCGCCACCGACGCCGTCGCCCATGGCGTGGTCATGCCCGGTATGGATATCACGCTGAAATCGCTGAAGAATCCGTTCCTGTTCCGCCTTGCGGACGGACGATTCGCCATCGCCGCGACCCGTACCGCCCGCGGCGGTGAGCCGGATGGTTCCGAACGGTCGGCATTCCTGCTCGCCATCAGCGATGATCTGACGGCGTTCGACCAGCGGGGGCTGGTGCTGTTGCGCACCGCCGGTGGGGTCAATCGCCCGTCCGTCTCTTTCGACGCCGCGGACGCGTGCTACGTCGTCTCCTGGACCGGTGACGATGGCAAGGCACGCACCGCGCGGACGGCCGATATCGTAGCCGCCGCCGGTTCGGGCAGGCCGCTTGATGTCGTGGAATCGGCGTCGTCGCAGCCGTTGCGTCAGACCGGGGATTGCGGCATTCCGAACGCCGTCGTCGGCAACAGCATCGCCATCAGTGAGCCGGAGGCCGAGCGCCTGATCGAGCGCTTCGGCCGCATCCGCAATACCGGAACGTCCGTGCCCGCCCAGCGAATCGATGCGGGCCTGCATGGTGAGGATGCCCGGAATGCGGTTCTGGCCTTGGCCGCAACCCGTGCGGAGCTGGCCTACAGCGACGGCTCGCAGGCCGCACGCGCGGTGGATTGGAACATGGCCCAGCTTGAGGCCATCGCCCAGGAGACCTCCGAGGGAACGCTCAAGGCCGGCCAGACCCGTACCGTCGAAGGTGTGATCCGCCAGAGCGTCTATCCGGTGCCGTTCGCGGTGGAGCGTGCCGACCCGTCGGTGTTCGCGTGGGATTTCAATGGCAAGCCGATGTTCATGTTCATCGCCACCGATGACACCGACGGCAATTGCGTGGATCCGAACGACGGTAGAACCCATATGCCGCTGCGCATCGCCGACTCCATCGAAGCGCTTTCCGACGCCGCGGGTGGACGGGCCAAGGAGATCGATCTGCTCGCATGCGGCGATCTCAATAGCGAAGATCGTCCGATGACCGGCTGCTTCTGGGCGCCGGAACTGCATGTGATCGGCGGCAAGCTGTCGGTCCTGTTCATGCCTTGCTTCGACGGTCCGCGCGTCAATCCCGACGGCACCCCCAACGATCGTGCCGGCAAACCGGACATGTGGACCGGCAGCTGCCACATCATGCAGCTCAAGCAGCATTCCGACGGCACGGATTTTGATCCGCGCGAGCCGGAGAACTGGACGGTGCCCGAGCCTATCCTCGACCCGGATGGCGAGACGCTCAATCCGATCCAGCGCATTTCGCTTGACATGACCGTGTTGTGCGATTCGGGCCGCTGGTACTACGCATGGCAGCAGGTCGGCAGCATCTGGATCGCCAGCTTTGACCCGGCTCGTCCGGCGAGGCTCACCAGCAAGCCGAAGCAGATCGTCGTGCCGGAATTCGCATGGGACAACATGATCGCCGAAGGACCGAACGCCATCGTGCATGACGGAACGATTTTCCTGATCTACTCGGGCTCGCTGGTCGGCATCGACTACACGACCGGCCTGGTCACCGCCCCGGCCGGACAGGGGGCCGATCTCACCGACGCCAGCGTATGGACGAAGCTCGATTATCCGCTGCAGAAGTCCGGCATGTACAACGGGCGTTGGCAGCTCGGCACCGGCCACGGCATGTGGTCGCATGACGAGGACGGCAACCTCATCTACGTGTTCCACAACGCCGAATACGAGCACGGCCGCTATGGTGGCCGCGACGCCCAGGTGCGCCGCGTGCACTGGTCCAAGGAGGGCATGCCCATCCTGGATATGCAAACGGCGGAGGAACTCGACCCCGACTATGCTGGTGTAACGATGGAGGTTGGTTTCTTCGATGCCGACTGAGTCCGCTGAATGACAAAAGGGGTATATATGCCGAAGCGAACGGGGGGAAACGGCGAGCATGTCGTGACCATGCGTGAGGTGGCCAAGGCGGCCGGAGTGTCGATCAAAACCGTCTCCAACGTGGTCAACGACTACGAATTCGTCTCGCAGGCCACGCGCGACAAGGTCAACAAAGCCATCGTGGAACTGGGATACACGGTGAACGTATCGGCGCGCAACCTGCGCCGAGGGCAGACCGGCATCATCGGCTTGGCCATTCCCGATCTGCAGATGCCGTATTTCGCGCAGCTGTCATCGCTGGTCATCGAAGAAGCGAAGAAAGTCGGTCTGCGCGTGATCGTGGAGCCGACGCAATATTCGCGCGATGGCGAGTTGGAAGCGCTGCACGGGTCCCAGCAGACGATGATCGACGGCCTGATCTACAGCCCATTGGAGCTTGGACAGGATGACGTCGAGCGGCTGAAGGTCGATTATCCGCTTGTGCTGGTTGGCGAACGCATCTTCACCGACCAGGTGGATCACATCGCCACCGAGAACGTGGAAGGCGCGAAGCGGGCCACGCAGTATCTGCTGACGACCGGTTGCCGCCGCGTGGCCGTGGTCGGCGTTCATCCGGGGGAGAAAGTCGGTTCCGCCGCGCTGCGCTACCAAGGGTATCTTGAGGCACTGGAGGAGGCCGGCGTCGAATTCGACGATCGGCTGGTCGTCGAATCGGGCATGTGGCATCGTAGTGACGGCGTGAGGGCCATGAACGCGTTGTTGGATTCCGGCGTCAAAGTCGATGGCGTCGTCGCGCTGAACGACATGCTGGCTTCCGGCGTGATGCACGCGATTCAGATGCACGGCTTGCACATTCCCGACGACATCTCCGTGGTTGGTTTCGACAATTCCGACGATTCACAGTACCTGTCGCCGGCGCTGACGTCGATCGCGCCGGGACTTGAAGCGGTAGCCCGTCTGTCGGTGAAAGTGCTCAAGGAGCGTATCGACGGCCGTGACCCGAATGCCGACAAACCGGGGGAGAAGGTCTTCCGCAAGGTCACATCATCGCTGGTCGTGCGCCAATCCACCAAACTCCCCGCCGATTCCCTCGTTCTCTAAGCGTTCGTCTGCCTGCGGCAAATTTCCTGGCGTACCGGGATACTTTCCGTCCGGCCCTCGTTGCCGTACCCATCGGTTGGCTCTTCCCCAAAGGTGCCGCCGCCGGGCATGGGCGCTCGACCGTAAGCTTGGCCGAACGGCCTTGAGCGTGTCGAGCACCCATGACCGACGGCGGCACCGACATTGGCATGAATGGCGCAAACGATGGACGCCCATGCCCAGCGGCAGCACCGCATCCAAGCATCTTCCGACAATGACGCGCCCAAGTTGTTACAACGATGTAAGAATGATATATTCAACGTTGTAAATACTGGAACAACGGATTGAGAAGGACTAAACATGGTTGTTTACAACAATCCGATCGTGCTTCAGCGCGCAGACCCCTGGGTGCTCAAGGTTGACGGCGAGTATTATTTCACCGCCTCCGATCCGGAATACAACTGCATCGCCATCCGGCACGCGTCGAGCATCAACGATCTGCAGAAGGCTCCGGAGACGGTGGTGTGGCGCAAGCACGAATCCGGCCCGGCAAGCATCTACATCTGGGCCCCCGAACTACACCGCATCAATGGCGCATGGTATATCTACTTCGCAGGCGCCGCAACGGATTTCGAAGCATCCGGCCTGCCGACGCACCGCATGTTCGTGCTGGAGAACACCGACGACGATCCAACTTCCGACAACTGGGTGGAGAAGGGCCAGATCATCACCCCGATCGACTCCTTCGCACTTGACGCCACCACCGAGGTGATCGATGGCGTGCAGTACTTGGTATGGGCGCAGAAGGATCCCGCCATCGAAGGCAACTCCAATCTGTATATCGCCAAGATGGCCAATCCGTGGACGCTGGGCAGCGAGCCCGTCATGCTGACCAAGCCGGAATACGACTGGGAATGCATCGACTTCCTGGTCAACGAAGGACCGGCCTTCCTGTTCCATGAGAACAAGATCTACATCACGTATTCCGCCTCCGGCACCGGAGTTCCGTACGCCGTGGGGCTGTTGACCGCCGAGCGCGGCAGCGATCTGCTGGACAAGGCCTCCTGGACTAAGAGCCCGGTGCCGGTGTTCAAGACCTGCGCCGAGAACGGTCAGTATGGTCCGGGCCACAATTCATTCACCAAGTCCGAGGACGGCACCGAGGACCTGATGATCTACCACTGCCGCAACTACACGGAAATCAAGGGCGATCCGCTGTTCGACCCGAATCGCCACGCGCGCGTCGGTGTGGTCAAGTGGACCGCCGACGGTCCGGATTTCGGCGTGCCGGAACTTGATAATCTGTGGACCCCCACTACCACGGACGTGTTGCCCGCTGATGGTGGCCCGCTTGCGGGAACTCCGGCCGTAGGCCACTGAGGGGCGTGGCCGGAGGGGGCACCCCGTCTATAACCCCATCCATAAAGCTGGCTGTTGTCGTCGGCGTGTTACCGTTTGTACAACGATGAAAATAGCTGTATAATCAAAATTACAACGTTGCAAATGAGCAGGGAGGCTCAATCGAAAAGGATTCTTCCCATTCGGATTGCAACGAGGAGCGGTCCGGCGATGGTCCGTTGAGGAATAAGGAAGGAAACAATGTCTACATCCAGGCATCTTACCGGGTTGCGGCGCTTTGCCAAGGCTGCCGTAGCCGTGTGTGCGTCACTTGGACTTGTGCTTGCCGCCGGAGGCTGTGGTGCCTCTTCGGGTGAAAGCAAGACCATTTACTTCTGGAACAATCTGGTGGGCGATGACGGTCCTGCAATGCAGCGCATCGTCAAGGAATACAACGCCCAGAGCGATTACAAGGTCGTTTTCCAGCCGATGAACGGCGGCGATCTGACCACGAAGATCTATTCCGTGATGCAGACCGGCAAGAACATCCCCGACATCATCATCGGCGACCAGTTCCAGACCGCCGTTCTGCAGTCCCAAGGTCTGCTCGACACCATGGACGATTGGCAGAAGGTCGCCCCGGACCTCAAGGAAAGCAGCTTCCTGCCCGCCACTTGGAAGGGCGTCACCGTCAATGGCAAGGCCTACGGCATTCCGCTGTATCTGTACCAGATGGCCATCTACTACAACAAGGACCTGGTCAAGAAGTACAACCTGCAGTACATCCTCGACGACGGATTCGTCACCATCGACGAGATCAAGGACCTCAAGGGCAAGCTGCCCAAGGGCACCTACGCGCTGACTTACGGCAATCTGCCGTGGGCCTTCATGTCCCTGCTGTACGGCGCGGGCGGCACGCTTGAGAACGATATGGACGACCTGACCAAGGACGTGTGGCGCAAGCCCATGGAGAAGCTCAAGGAGGCGTACGACGCCGGTGTGATCGCCCCGATGGACGTCGACGGCGAGCAGGCGTTCGGTTCCGGCAAGGCCGTGTTCGCGCAGCTTGGCACGTGGGCGCAGGGCAATATGTCCAACACCTTGGGCGCCGACAAGATCGCGGAAGCTAACACCCTGCAGTACAGCGCCGACAATCCGGTGAACTTCTTCTACCAGTGCAACTGGATGCAGTTGAAGGATCCGCACCGCTCCGCGGCGAAATCCGCAGCCGCCGCCGACTTTGTCAAGTACGTGTACGAGCACTGGATGGATTGGTCTGAGGTCGGTTCCATCTCGCCGGCATACCGCGATCTGAACAACCCGAAGTACCAGAAGCTGATCCAGGCGTCCTTCACCAACAGCAAGAAGGAACGCGACTACATCAAGACCTCCAACTACCTCTACGGAGGCTATGCGACCGCTGGTTGGGGCACATACAACGACATCGTCTACGGCAATGTTGGTCTTGAAGAAGGTCTGAAGACCCTCGACCTCATGGCCCAGGGCCAAATCGAGATTCAGGAGGAATCGTGATGAGCAAGGCATCTACGATCGGATCCGCAAAATCATCCATGAAGCGCAAGAACTCCATCTGGCACGCGCTGCCGTACATCGCTCCGCACTTCATCATCTTCGCCGTCTTCGGCATCATCCCGATTATCTTCGGCATTGGACTGGCGTTCACCCGTTGGAACATGGTCGGTGCGCCGAAGTTCGTCGGCCTGCAGAACTTCGCGAAGATCTTCGACCCCAGCACCTATTTCTACTCGATCTTCTGGCGTGACCTCGGCCACACTCTGCTCTTCGTGCTGGTCAGCGTGCCGCTGACCATCATCGTGCCGCTGCTGCTCGCCGTGGCGCTCAGCAAGAAGGGACTCAAGGGCGCCGGTCTGTTCCAGGCGATCTTCTACATCCCCGGCCTGATCTCCATCGCCGCCGGCGCACTGGTCTGGCGCATGGTCTTCAACTCCCAGTTCGGCCTGTTGAACACCACCTTCCACACCGACATCAACTGGCTCGGCAAGAACCCGTACGCATGGATCACCATCTTCGTGCTCGTGCTGTGGGCCGGCATCGGCGGAAACCTCGTCATCTACCGTTCCGCGCTCTCCGGCGTGGACGAGAGCCTCTACGAAGCCGCGAAGGTCGACGGAGCCGGTCCGGTCAGGATCTTCTTCTCCATCACTCTGCCGGAAATCAAGCTGCCGCTGTTCTACACCACCATCATGACCACCACGGGCGCCTTCAACGTGTGGGGCCAGCCGGTCATGCTGACCAACGGCGGGCCGAACTACCAGACCCAGGTGCTGCTGATGGATATCAGGAACCTCGCGTTCCCCGCCGGCCCTGCGGCCGCCGGCATGGCTTCCGCAATGGCATTGCTGCTGGGCATCATCCTGATGGCCATCGCCGCGATCCAGCTGATCTTCATGAATAAGGAGGACTGAAGATGTCCGCTGCAACCACAGTCAATGTCGCAAGCGCGGCAATTCCTGAAAACAAAACCAAAAAGGTCTCTCCGTCGCTGATCGCCGTCTATGTGGTGCTCGTCGTGCTGGCAGTCGTCTGGCTGCTTCCGGTGATCTACACCGTGACGACTTCGTTCAAGTCGGTGGCCGAATTCACCTCCAACGCGTTCAACTTCCTGCCCGCGAAGTGGGTGCTTGACAACTACATGACGCTGATCGAGGCATCCGCCAGCTACCCGGTCCTGAACTGGCTGGGCAACTCGCTGATCATCTCGACCGTGTTCGCAGTGCTGTCCGTGTGCATCGTCGCGCTCGCAGGCTTCGGCTATTCCCGTCTGAACTTCAAGTACCGCGATACGCTGTTCTTCGTCCTGCTGCTCATCTCGATGTTCCCTGCCGTGGTCAACATGATTCCGCAGTACCGCATCATCGCCTCCCTCGGCTGGGTCAACACCTACTGGGCCTGCATCATCCCTGGCCTGGGCAACGTGGCGAACATCTTCCTGGTGCGCAACTTCATGAAGGGCATCCCGAAGGAACTGGACGAGGCGGCCGAAATCGACGGCGCCACTGATTTCCAGATCTTCACCCGCATCATGCTGCCGGCCATCCGCCCGATTCTGATCGTCATCTTCCTGTTCAGCTTCACCGGCGCTTGGAACGACTTCCTGTGGCCGACCTTGGTGTTCAACGACATCAACAAGATGCCGGTCACCGCTGGTCTGCAGCTGCTGAGCAACCAGATGGGCCAGTACAACCAGATGGGCTCCCTGATGGCGGCCACCTGCATGGCCATCATCCCGACCCTGCTGCTGTTCCTGTTCGCGCAGAAGTACTTCCTGCAGTCCCTGAACATCACCTCCGGCCTCAAGGGCTGATACCGGCCGAGTGAGATAATGCACAGGTCCGTCCCCAAACGGACGGGCCTGTGATTTTATCTTTCCCGAGCTGCGCATCGCACATCGGATGAGGCCACACCACGGAAAGGACCGATATGAATCCGCAAGGCAACACCATGCAGCCGCCGGCACCATTGGCTCGCAAGGCGGAACGAGTGCTGATGACCATCGCCGCCGCCTACAACGTGATCATGGCGTCCATCACACTGTTCATGTTCACCAGCTGGTTCAAAGGCCAAGCCTACGATCTGCTGGAACATAACGGTTTGCTGAAAACGGACTATTCCGCGGTGGACAACGCCTCGACGGTGGTGGGCATCTACGCGCTGCTGGTGCTGATTATCGGCATCGTCAGCTTCATCATGTCCATGCGGTGTCTCGCTCCCGGCACCACCAGCCGGTGGGTGATCATCTGGCTGGCAATCGTGGTGGTCTTCTCCCTGGGCACGATGGACCTCATCGGCCTTGCACTGTATTCCATCACCCTGGTCATCTATCTGGCCCGCAACAAGGCCATCGCGGCGCAGCAGGATGCGATCCGCACATGGGCCCGCACGCATCAGGGCTAATCCTCCTTCCCGAAGAAAGCTGTCGCTCTCGTGGCGGCGGCTTTTTTCGTATCCGCGCATGTTGACGCGGTACGTTATCGAACACGCAATTCACTTATCCAATTCATTCATTCACAACCACAAGGTGGGACCATGACCGACACAACCGACGACTACGGCTATCTGCTCGTCCACTTCATCGAGGATCCGGACGGCTACGCCGAGAAGATTTACATGGATATATCCGACGGTGACAATCCGCACCGTTGGGTGCCGCTCAACGATGGAAAGCCTGTGCTGGCTTCGCATCTCGGTACCACAGGCGTGCGCGATCCGCATATCATCCGCAATCCCGACACCGGCACGTGGTATATCATCGCCACCGATCTGCGTGTGTTCGGAGGCGACGGCGGCGGCTGGTACGAGTGGAGCCACCACGCCAGCACGAATCTCATCATCTGGGAATCCGACGATCTGCTCCATTGGAGCGAGCCGCGCATGCTCGACGTGTCCCGCAAGCCGGACGGCTCCCATCTGGAGCTCGGCATGGCCTGGGCCTGCGAATGCCTTTGGGTGCCGGACTACTATCCGCAAGGCCATCACGGTGGGCGCGGCGCATTCGTCATGTATTGGTCCAGCACCGTGTTCAATGATGCGGACAAGGCTCACGACGACAAGAACGTCTACTGCACCGTGCTGTGGGGCGCCACCACCGATTTCACGCAGGACACGTTCGAATATGGTGGCGTGTTCATCGACAACCACGGTGACGCCATCGACACCACGATGATCCAACGTCCGCTGCCTGATGGTGGTGTGCGCACGTACCGCATCACCAAAGACAATGCGCATGGCACCGGCATCTGGATGGACCGCACCGACGCGAAGCGCTGGTGGGAGCCGGGAACGACCTGGACCAAGGTGCAGGACCGGATTGGCGCAGGCTACGTGCCGGACGGCAACCCCGGCGGCGTGGAAGGTCCTGCGGTGTTCGCCAACCACCACAACAACGGTGGACCGGACGACGAATGGTACTTGTTCGTGGACGTGATTCCGTCGATCGGATACCGTCCGATGGTCAGCCGCGATCTCGATCAGGGCTGGATGCCGTTGCAGGCGGACGATTACTTCCTCACCGCGCATACGAAGCACGGTGGCGTCGCCTCGCTGACGCGCGCCGAATACGACCGTCTCGCCCGGTATGTGCATGCATTCTGACGAACGACGCTGACGACCGTGCGCCCGCGTGTGCACGCGGCAAAACCAAGGGGGCTTCCCGGAATAACCGGGAAGCCCCCTTTGCGTGTTCGCTGACCGCGACGGCAATCGCAGTCAGCGACTGCTATTGCTGCGATGTATCGCTATTGGCGCCGTTATTACCGGAATTATCGCCACTGGTTCCTCCGCCATTGCCACCGTTGGTGTCGTTACCGTCGCCGTTAGCGGGGATACCGCCACTATTACCGCCGTCGCCACCGCCCTGACCGGTATTCTGCGTTTCCTCGGTCTGATTCGGCGTGGTCTGTTGGGTGTTCTCCTCGGTGCGCGGAGTCACGGTGGTCTGCTGCTTTCTAGTCCAGGTCTTCTGCGCGCCGGTGCCCCACGTACCGTCCGGTCCGCCGACCTTGCCGTTATCGGTGGCGTCGGGGAACGTTTCGTTCGGCGTATCGGCCAGTGCCTGCTTCATGTATTCGGTGAAGAGATGCACGGGGTAATCGCTGCCGCCGGTCCAGCTGCCGAATGCGGGAATCTCCTGCGGGTTGCCGTTGTCGTCCGGATACCACATCGCCACAGAAGTCAGCATGGACGGCGTGTAGCCGATGAAGCTCGCTGCGTTGGAATCGTTTGCGGTGCCTGACTTGCCGGCAATGGTGTGCCCAGTGGCACGCGCCTCGGTGGCGGTGCCTCGCTGGACCACGCCGGTAAGCGCCTTCGTCACGAGATTCGCGTTGTTCGCTTCGAACGTCTGCTCCGCCGAGGTCGGCGCGTTGTACAGGTCGGTGCCGTTCGCCGTCTGCACTTGGGCAACGATATGCAGCGTCGGCTTGTTGCCTTGGTTGGCCAGTGTGGCGTATCCCTGCGTCATGTCCTTGAGGGTCAGGCCGTTGTTGCCGAGCACGGTGAACGGGTTGGAACCATCCAAAGACGAATCGTCAACGCCGGCCTGCCGTGCGGTTTCGGCGATTTTCTGCGCGCCGAGCTTGGTTTGCAGATCCATGTACACGGTGTTCGAGGATTGTTCCGTCGCCGTGTACAGGTTCACGTATCCCAGATTCTCGCCGCCGTAGTTGCTCACCGTTTCGGTGATGCCCGGGAACGTCCGGTACGAGTTGCCGTTGAAGTACGTGTTGAGGCTGACGCCTTCGTTGACGGCGGCCAGCAATGCGAACGGCTTCATGGTGGAGCCGACTTCGTACGTTGCCTGGGTGACGTTGTTGAGCTGCTTGGTCAGGTAGTCGTCTCCTGCGTACAGCGAGATGATGGAACCGTCCTTGGGGTTCACCGACAGCGCGCCGAACTGCATGCCGTCGGGCACGATGCCTTGCATGCCGTTTTGGGAGGGACTGATGGTGGAGAACATCAGGTCCTGCTTCGATTTGTCAATGGTGGTGACGATTTTGTAGCCGCCGGTTTCCAGGTCCTGCTTGCTGAACGCCTTGGTGTTGACGAGTTCGTTCTGCACCATCGTCAACAGGTATCCGTTCGGTCCGGACATCTGGTTGTTCTGTTGGATTTCGATGGTTTGCGGGAATTTCGCGGCTTTCTTCTCGTCCGGCGTGATGTAGCCGTCTTCGTCCATGATGTTCAGCACGCGCTTGTAACGTTTTTCAGCTTGCTTGGGATTCACGTCGGGGGTCCATACGCTCGGCGCGGGAATGATGCCGGCAAGCATGGCCGCTTCGGAGAGCGTCAGATCCTTCGCGTCCTTGCCGAAG
Organism: Bifidobacterium sp. MSK.17.10; assembly: GCF_019129655.1. NCBI lineage: Bacteria > Bacillati > Actinomycetota > Actinomycetes > Bifidobacteriales > Bifidobacteriaceae > Bifidobacterium > Bifidobacterium sp. MSK.17.10. The sequence goes on from NZ_JAHOJD010000003.1 coordinate 245,816, forward strand.
TACGCTTTGGCCGCTGCCTGGATGCCGTATGCGCCACGGCCGAGATAGATGGTGTTCATGTAGTTGCACAACACCTGGCTCTTGTCCTGTGCTTGGGCGATTTTGACCGCCAGGAACGCCTCACGCAGTTTGCCCACGTACGAGGTGGTTTCGCCCAGATAATAGCGTTCCGCATACTGCTGGGTGATGGTGGAACCGCCCTGCCTGCTACCGGTGGTCAGGTTGTTGTAGAACGCGCGTGCGATGCCGATCGGATCGATGCCCTTATTGGTATAGAAGGAGCGGTCTTCCGAAGCCACAATCGCGTTGCCGACGTAGTCGGGCAGGTCTGCGCAGCTGATGATTTCGCGATTCTGCTCCGCATAGCTGCCGATCGGCGTGGTGCCGTCGTTGTAATACACGGTCGTCTTTTCAGCCAGCGCGAACTTTTCCGGCTGCGGGATTTCCGTGGTGATGTACATGTAGGCGAACAGGCCGATACCTGCCGCGATGAGCGCCGCGAAGATGCCGAGCACCCATTTGAGCACGAGATGCTTGTGTTTTCTGGTCTTTTTGGGTGCGCGATGCGAAGTGTGCTTCGGCCCCTGGGGCGGCTTGCTCAGCACTTCTCCATGGACCCCGTAGGTGGTGCCCACCCGTGGCGTCGTGGACGTTGCGCTGCCGCTGCGGGCGCTTTTTGAGCGTGAGCTGACACTTCGTGTTCGTGAAACCATGGTTTCCACCGTAGCCGAACGACCTGAAAAACAAGGGTGTAGATGGTGCTGTCCGACTGGAAAAACATGTTTTTGCGCAGCTTTTTTACAAATCGACAATCTGTTGACGACTGCCGTAATATGGCCGTTTTTCAGTGATTTTTCAGTTTACAATGCGGTTGTGGGTATGCTTGGGGATTGGTATACCTGCGAAATGCATAACAGAGGAGTCGTTTTCAGATGAGCATTCGAGTGGCTATCGCCGGCGTGGGCAATTGCGCCTCGTCGCTGGTGCAGGGCGTTGAGTATTACAAGGACACCAAGGACGAGGATAAGATTCCCGGCCTGATGCACAACAATTTCGGTGGCTACCGCGTGCGTGACATCGAATTCGTCACCGCGTTCGACGTCGATGCGCTGAAGGTGGGCAAGGACCTGTCCGAGGCGATCGGAGCCTCCCAGAACAACACCATCAAGTTCGCGGACGTGCCGAATCTGGGTGTGGAGGTGCTGCGTGGCCCGACCAACGACGGTTTGGGCGAGTACTACCGTCAGATGATTACGGAGTCGGACGCCGAGCCGGTGGATGTGGCGCAGGTGCTGCGTGACAAGAAGGTCGACGTGCTGGTTTCCTACCTGCCGGTTGGTTCCGAGAAGGCGGACAAGGCTTACGCTCAGGCCGCTATGGACGCTGGCTGTGCGTTCGTGAACTGCCTGCCGGTGTTCATCGCCTCCGATCCGGAGTGGGCGCAGAAGTTCCGTGACGCTGGTGTGCCGATCGTCGGCGACGATATCAAGTCGCAGGTCGGCGCCACCATCACGCACCGCGTGCTGGCCCGTCTGTTCGAGGATCGCGGCGTGCGTCTGGATCGTACGTACCAGCTTAACGTCGGCGGCAACATGGACTTCATGAACATGCTGCAGCGTTCCCGTCTGGAGTCCAAGAAGATCTCCAAGACCCGCGCCGTCACTTCCGTGGTGCCGCACGACATGGATCCGCACAACGTGCATATCGGCCCGTCCGATTACGTGGCTTGGCTTGACGACCGCAAGTTCGCGTTCGTGCGTTTGGAAGGCACCACGTTCGGCGATGTGCCGCTGAACCTCGAATACAAGCTCGAGGTGTGGGATTCCCCGAATTCCGCCGGTATTGTGATCGACGCCGTGCGCGCGGCCAAGATTGCGCTCGACCGCCACCTGGCCGGTCCGGTGCTGGCTCCGAGCTCCTACTTCATGAAGTCCCCGGCCGTGCAGCATGAGGATGGCGAGGCTCGCCGCTTGGTGGAGGAATTCATCAAGGGCGATGTCGAAGGCACCGAAGAGCAGCTTGACGCCGATGTGGCGGCCGCGAAGGCCGCCGGCAAGGATGTGTGGCGCGCATAGCGTGCGTTGCTGACGGCAGACTTGCGATGGCAATGACAACCCATCTCGTAGGCCTCGACCCACTCGCCTGATTCGTAGGCAGAATCAGCATATAATGAAAATCCCTATGGCCTGGGGTAATGCCATAGGGATTTTTGTTGTCCCGGAACGCTGCGGCGGTGGTGGCCAATGGTCGTACACCGCAGCAGCACGAACGGGGAATCATATGTTGCGCAATGTATATCGCGTCACTTTTTGAGGAGTGGTTCGACCTGCTGCTCGTACGCGGTCAACGCGGTGTCGATCACATTGTGCATGTCGTAGTACTTGTACGTGCCCAGACGGCCGCCGAACACCGTGAGCGGCTCGGCCTTCGCGAGCTCCTCGTACCTCGCGTACAACGCCTTGTCGGCCTCCGTGTTGATCGGATAATACGGCTCGTCGCCACGCTCGGCGAAACGGCTGTACTCCTCCCACACCACGGTCCTGTCCGGGTTCTGCGAAGCCCTGCGCTCCGGGTTGAAGTTCTTGAACTCGATCGCGCGCGTGTACGGCACGTCCGCGTCGGAGAAGTTCATCACCGGGCATCCGAAATGGTCGCCCTCGTCGTAACGCACCTCCCTGAAGTCCACCGTGCGCCACTTCAGCTCGCCGAGCGAGTAGTCGAAGTAGCGGTCCACCGGACCCGTGTACACCACCGGCACGCCCGCCGCGGCCAAGGCCTTCCTGTTGTACGGCTGGGACTCGTCGAAGAAGTCGGTCCTGAGGGTCACGTGGATGCGCGGATCGTCGATCATGCGCTCCATCCACGCGGTGTAGCCGTCCGTGGGCAGGCCCTCCCACGTGTCCCTGAAATACCGGTTGTCGTAGTTGAACCGCACCGGCAGACGGTTGATGATGCCCGCGGGCAGGTCCTTCGGATCGGTCTGCCACTGCTTGCCCGTGTAGTTCTTGATGAACGCCTCGTACAGCGGACGGCCGATCAGCGAAATGCCCTTGTCGTTGAGGTTCTTCGGGTCCGTGCCCGCCAATTCGCCGGCCTGCCCGTCGACCAGGGCCTTCGCCTCGGCCGGCGTGTAGTGCGCGTGGAAGAACTGGTTGATGGTGCCCAGGTTGATCGGCAGGGGATACACCTCGCCGTCGTGCGTGGCGTACACGCGGTGCACGTAGTCCGTGAAGCTTGTGAAACGGTTCACATAGTCCCAGACCCTCTTGTTGGACGTGTGGAACAGGTGCGCGCCGTACTTGTGGATCTCCGCGCCGGTCTCCTCGTCCATGTAGCTGTACGCGTTGCCGCCGATATGGTCGCGCACGTCGATGATCTCGACCCCCACGCCCAGATGCTCGACGGCCTGCTGGGCCACGGTCAGGCCGAACAGGCCCGCGCCCACGACCACCAGATCGGGATACTCCACCGCATCAGTCATAAGAAAACAACCTTCCAAACGTTATCGATGCTTATCGCAGCCACGCAAACGCACAGGGGTGGCGTGCGATTCCTTCTCAAGTGTACCCGTGCGTCTAGTCGGTGCGGCGAGGTCCGGGCATGGTGTAATATGGCAAGAGCCTCCGCGTGGCGGTATGTCACCCAACTCCCCCAGGGCAGGAATGCAGCAAGGGTAAGTGGCCTCTTCCGGGTGCGTGGAGGTTTTTCTATATCTTCTCCGATTCGTTCCCACAGTAGGGGCGATGCCGTATTCTCGGTGACTATGACCAACGAATTCAAGCCACTTGTCCGAGATCCACAGCAGCCTGTGAACATGCTTCAGCAGCCCACGGCAGCAACGCCTGCGGAACCGTTGGAATCGTTGTCGTTCCCTGATATGCGCGAAGTCGAGGCGGTGCTTTCTCCGCAGGATGTCAACAAAGGCTTGGCTCAGGCGGATCCGCTGACCCGCCATCCGCGCGTGTCCAGCATCGTGCTGTGCGTGGTGTTCGGTCTGCTGATGCTTGCCGCTTCCGCCGGCGTCTGGTGGCTTGGCGTGCGTACCATGGACGGCCAAAGCTATGAGGATATCGTCTGGTCGAAACTCGATACCGCGTTGCCGGGTTGGCTGGCGCCGGTCGTGCACGTCTTCGCCATTTCCGCAGTGGTCATCACCACCAGCGTCATCATGGGGGCAATCGCGTTTGCCGTGCTGATCGTGCGCAAACGGTGGCTGTCGATCGCGCAGCTCGCTGTATTCGGAGGCCTGTGTTTCGCCGCGGCCGAACTGTTGAAGCCGCTGCTGCCACGCCCGTATCTTATTAATTTGGAATCGAATCCTAATAATTCCGCGCCTTCCGGGCATGTCATCCTTGCCGCTGCGGCAAGCGTGATGCTGCTGTGCGCCGTGCCGCGCGTGCTGCGTGCGCTGGTGGCGGTGATTGGTTGGGCGTATACGGTGCTGGTCGGATTGTCGGTGATCGCGGCGCAATGGCATCGTCCGACCGACGTGATTATGGCGCTGCTGATCGTCGGCGGACTGGCGTTGCTGGCGCTTGCCACCACGTTCGCCAGCAGCATGGATGAGCCGGGCACGCGCGTCTCGTCGGCAAGCGTGCAGATCGTCGGCAGTGTGATGCTGACGATTGGCGTATTGGGCATCCTGTACGGCGCGTATATCATCTGGCAGATTCAGCCGGGACTCGCCATGAGCGCCGAATGGACGAATGCCGGCGCGTGCGCCTCCACGGCGCTGCTGACGGCCGCCGATTCCGCGCTGGTGCTTGGCATAACGCTCGCCATGCGTCAGCTGACCGCCTCGCCGTTGACGAAACTGGGTTTGGTGGGAGCGCCGCCCGCGCCGCCGAAGCGCTGAAAACAGCCGGTTCCGGGCATGCTGCCGTCCATGCGCCACACGGGCGGTTTGCCATTTCTCCGTATTCAGTGAGTATTATTGCGTTGCAAACACTAGTAATAAGGAGTGGCTATGGCTACCGGCAGCAAGCTCGTTATTGTGGAGTCTCCTACCAAGGCGAAGAAGATTGGCGGATACTTGGGCTCCGGATACACGGTCATGGCATCGGTCGGCCATATCCGCGACCTTGCTCAGCCCAGCCAGGTGCCGGCGGCCGAGAAAGCCAAGTACGGCAAGTTCGGCGTGGATATCGAAGACGGATTCAAGCCGTATTACATCGTGGACGGCAACAAGAAGAAAACCGTTGCCGACCTGAAAAGCGCGCTGAAGAAGGCAGACACCCTCTACCTCGCCACTGATGAGGATCGCGAAGGTGAGGCGATCGCATGGCATCTTGTGCAGACGCTGAAGCCGAAGGTGCCCGTCAAGCGCATGGTGTTCCACGAGATCACGCCGGAAGCGATCAAGGCGTCGCTGAACAACACGCGTGATGTGGACGCCGCCATGGTGGACGCCCAGGAAACCCGTCGTATTCTGGACCGTCTGTACGGCTATGAGCTGTCCCCGGTGCTGTGGCGCAAAGTCGGTCCGGGCCTGTCAGCGGGCCGCGTGCAGTCCGTGGCCACCCGTCTGATCGTGGAACGTGAGCGTGAGCGCATGGCGTTCGTGCGTGCCCCCTATTGGGATGTCACCGCCACGCTGGAAGCGCCCGACGCCGACGGTAACAATGTCGCATTCGATTCTCGCATGGTGTCGCTTGGCGGCCGTCGTTTGGCCGGTTCCAAGGATTTCGGCGATGATGGCCAGCTGACCGCCGCCGGCGTCAAAGACAACGTCGTGCAGCTGGACGAAACGCACGCGAATGCGATCGCGCGATCGCTGGAATATGCGACGTTCACCGTCTCGTCGATGGAAACCAAGCCGTACCGTCGCCGTCCGGTGCCGCCGTTCACCACGTCCACGCTGCAGCAGACGGCCGGCAATCGCCTCGGCATGAGCTCGCGCCAGACCATGCGTGCCGCGCAGGGCCTGTACGAAAACGGTTTCATCACGTACATGCGTACCGATTCGGTGACGCTGTCGCAGGAGGCGATCGCGGCCGCCCGTGAAGCGGTGTCGCGGCACTTCGGCGAAAAGTACTTGTCCGATGCGCCCAAGCAGTACGCCACGAAGACGGCGGGCGCGCAGGAAGCCCATGAATGTATCCGACCGGCGGGCGCGCATTTCCGCGATCCGGCTGAAATCGCCACCAAAGTGCCGGCCGACCAGCTCAAGCTGTACACCCTGATCTGGCAGCGCACGCTGGCCTGCCAGATGGCCGATGCGACCGGTTCCACCGCCACCGTGCGTCTGTCCGCGCCGACCGAATCCGACGGCGAGGCCATGTTCCAGGCGTCCGGCACCGTCATCGAATTCCCCGGCTTCATGAAGGCCACCGGCGAGGGCCGCCGTAGCGTTGTCGACGCGAAGAAGAGCGCCGAAGCGGCGGGCGTGAAGGTGGACTCGAAGACCACCGGCAGTGCGAAGGCTTCGAAGAAGATCGATGACAGCGTTTCCCTGCCGCCGATGCAGCCGGGCGACGAGCTTGCCGCCGTGGACGTTGCCGCGGACGGCCACGAGACCCAGCCGCCGGCGCGCTACACCGAAGCGTCGCTCGTCAAAACGTTGGAACAGAAGGAAATCGGCCGTCCGTCCACGTATGCGAGCATCATCTCCACAATCATCGACCGCGGGTACGTGTACGAGCGTGGCCGTGCGCTGATTCCGTCCTGGCTGGCGTTCTCCGTCACCAAACTGCTTGAAACGAAGTTCCCGAAGTATGTGGATTACGAGTTCACCGCCGATATGGAAACCGGCCTCGACCAGATTGCTGGTGGCCATGAGACCGGCAAGGCGTGGCTGACCCGCTTCTACTTCGGTTCCGGCGATGGTGCGGCCCAGTCCGCCGACGAGGCGCATGAGGGCCTGCAGCAGCAGGTGGCGCAGCTTGGCGAGATTGATGCGCGTGAGATCAACACCATCGATATCGGCGATGGCCTGCACGTGCGCGTCGGCCGTTATGGCCCGTATCTTGAGGACATGAAGCATCTGGATGCGGAAGGCAATCCGAAGCGCGCCTCGCTGCCGGATACGCTCGCTCCGGATGAGCTGACCGTCGAGGTCGGCCACGATCTGATTGAAAACCATTCCGGTGGGCCGCGTGAACTGGGCAAGGACCCGGCGTCCGGCGGCACCGTCGAGGTACGCAATGGCCGGTTCGGCCCGTACGTGGCGTTGGTCATGCCGAGCGCGGAAGATGCCGGCGATACCGCTGCCGAGTCCGCCGCAGGCAAGGCGGGCAAGACGAAGCGTTCCGGCGGTAAGAAGGCGGCTTCCGACCGTCCGAAGATGGCGTCGCTGTTCAAGACGATGAGTTCCGAATCGCTGACGTTGGAAGACGCGCTGAAACTGCTGAGCCTGCCGCGCGAAGTCGGCTCCTACGATGAGGCGAACGCCGAAACCGGCGAAATGCAAACGGTTACGGTCATGGCCAACAATGGCCGTTACGGCCCGTACCTGACCAAGACCGGTGCCGACGGCAAGTCCGACACGCGTTCGCTGGCTTCCGAAGACGAGATCTTCACCGTCGACTTGGAGAAGGCCAAGGAACTGTTCGCGCAGCCGAAGTACGGACGCGGTCGCGGACGTGGCGCGGCCAAGCCGCCGTTGCGCGACTTGGGCACCGATCCGGAAACCCAGAAGCACGTGACCATCAAGGACGGCTTCTACGGCGCGTACATCACCGACGGCGAGACAAACCGTACACTGCCGAAGCAGTATGCGCCCGAATCGATCGAACCGGCCGAGGCGTTCCGCCTGCTGGCGGAGAAGCGCGCGCAGGGGCCGTCGAAGCGTCGTGGCCGCAAGACGGCTGCGAAGGGAGCCAAGAAGGGCGCTGCCAAAGGAGCGAAATCCGCGAAGAAGGTGAGCGCGACCGAACAGGCGCGTGCCGACCGCCGTGCCAAGGTGCGTGAACTGGCCGACAAGGGTTGGGCGAATACGCGTATAGCGAAGGAGATCGGCTCCACCGCGTCCACCGTGAAGGCTGACGTCGACTGGCTGACCGCCAACGAAGGCTACGCGCGTCCTGAAGTCGTTCCCGCACGCTGACGTTATGCGGCGCGCGAAACGTCGCACGATCTGATGTTCCGCAAGACAATCGGCATCGTGCGACACCAAGCCGTGGGCCGAATGGCCGGGCACGGCAGGGGCGCACGGTACAGTGAAAGGCATGCAGGGCACTTTTATCTCGTTTGAAGGCGTTGACGGCGTGGGCAAGACCACGCAGGTCGAACGGTTGCGCGCATATGTTGAATCTCAGGGCCGCGAATGCGTGGTCACGCGCGAGCCGGGCGGCACCGCATTGGGCGTGGCGATTCGCAAAATGCTGTTGCACGGCGTGGATACGGGGGATGAGAACGATTGTGCCGACATCGCCCCGCGTACGGAGGCGCTGTTGTTCGCCGCCGACCGCGCGCAGCACGTCGCGGAAGTGATTCTGCCCGCTCTGCAACGCGGCGCGGTGGTCATCACCGACCGGTATCTCGATTCCTCTTTGGCGTACCAGGCGGGCGGCCGCGAGCTGACGGCCGCGGAAATCCGAAACCTGAGCATGTGGGCCACGAACGGTCTGCTGCCGGAACGCACGTATCTGCTGGATATGGATCCGGCGCAATCGCATGCGCGGCTGCAGCATGCCGAAGACCGCATGGAGGCGGCCGGCAATGACTTCCAGCGTCGCACACGCGTCGCGTTCCTCGACTTGGCTGAACGTGAGCCGGAACGGTTCCACGTCATTGACGCAAGCCAGTCCATCGAAGACGTGTGGGCGCGTATCAAAGCCGATTTCGACACCGTGAGCACCGCTGACGGGGGTATCGCATGAGCGTGTGGAACTCCATAGTAGGCCAAGCGCAGGTGGTCGAACAGCTGAAGGCCATCGCCAGCGGCGACCCGAAGGCCATCGCGCAGTCGTGGCTGATCTGCGGCCCTCCCGGATCGGGCCGTTCCAACGTTGCCCGCGCGTTCGCCGCCGCGCTCGAAAGCCCCGATCATGGCCTGAACGATGAGCCGACCAAAACCACCGAGCAGGTGCTTGCCGGCACCCACCCCGACGTGAGCGTGCTGGCCACCAACAAAGTGACCATCGGCATCGACGAGGTGCGTGACATCATCACCACATCCGAGCAGATGCCCGGCACCGCGCCGTGGCGCATCATCGTCATCGAAGACGTCGACCGCATGATGGAACGCACCACTAACGTGCTGTTGAAGGAAATCGAAGAGCCGAGCCCGCACACCATCTGGCTGCTGTGCGCGCCCAGCGCCCAAGACGTGCTGCCGACCATCCGCTCGCGCACGCGCATCGTCAACTTGGCCGTACCGTCCAACCAGGCGGTGGCGAAATTCTTGGAATCGCAAGGTTTCGAGCCGAATATCGCGGCGCGTGCGGCACGATTGTCGGAGGGGCACATCGGCATCGCGAGCCTGTATGCCAAGGACGAACGCATCATGACGGACCGCGACGAGCTCATCGTCGGCGTGCTCGGCTTGCATCGCGCGTCGGATGCCGTGCTATTGGCCGGCAACCTCATCGACAACGCGAAGGCGCAGGCCGAAGCGGAAGTCAACGTCAAAGCGTCCGAAGCGGAAGCCGATTTCCGCCGCATCAACGGGCTCGGACCCAAAGACCGCATACCCCCGAAACTGCGTGGCGCATACAATGCGATCGCCAAAAAAGACGAGCTCAAACGACGCGCCACCAGACTCACGCGTGACGTGCTCGACCGTGCGCTCAATTCGGTCGCCAGTATCTACCGTGACGTGGCGGTGCTGCAGAACAACGCCGAGGACGCGGTGGGGCTCATCAACCTCGAAAACCGTTCCGCCATCACGGAATTGTCGGTACGGCTCGACCGTACGGGGGCCGTGCGCCGGCTGGAGGACATCGCCACCGCGCGCCGCAGGCTCAATGGCAACGGCAATCCGGTTTTGGTGTTCGAAGCGCTGTTCTGCGCGCTGATTCCGTGATTTTCGTAATTTCCAGTAATTACCGGCGATTCGATTCGCGATTCACCGGCGGAACACCGAAGAATCCCGCACAATAAGCTGCGGGGCAAGCATGACACGGGGCGCGCGCACGCTGCCGCCTGGCGCAGCAGCCGTCTCCGCCGCGCCTCCGGCAGGACCGGAAGCCAGCAATCGCAAGCATTCCGACACAATACGCTCAAACGGCGCACGCACCGACGTCAGACGGGGCATGGTGGTACGCGCGATGGCGGAATCATGGTAGCCGACCACCAGCACGTCCTCCGGCACGCGGATTCCCAACGCGTCGAACGCCACCATCACGCCGAACGCGATCGCATCGTCGGCGCAGACCACGGCTTCCGGCTGTACGAGCGGCCCGTTGAACAGCCGCATGGCGCAATCGAAACCGCGCTGCACGGTACGTTCGCCGAACTGGTTCCAGTTTTCGCTGGTGGCAAGCCCGTAAGTGCGCATATGCGTGTGGAATGTGGCGAACAGTTCCGCCGATTCGAAAGACAGCTCGTTGCCGGCCATGTATGCGGCGGACGCGATGCCCTGCTCGGCCAGATGTTTGACGATCGCCTCCATCGCGGCGTTTTCGTCGATGCCTACCACGGACACGCGCGGCGCGGTCTGCCGTCCGCAGATTTGCACGATCGGCAGCGTGTTCGCGTACTGGTTCAGCGTTCCGGCAAGGTCAGCGCCGGCCGCGGGCACCACGATCAGCCCGTCCACATGGCGGTTGGCCAGCGATTCGATGCGTTCCGCCTGCGCTTCCTGCGTGGCTCCGATGCCCAGCAGCAGCTGTTGCGATTCGGTGTCGATGGTCGGCTCGATCTCGTCGAGCAGTTGCGCGGAGAACGGTTCCGTGGCGCTCGGAATGACCAGGCCGATGGTTTTCGTCACGTCGCTGCGCAGCGCGCTCGCCGCGTAGTTGACGGAATAGCCGAGCTGTTTGGCGGCTTCGCGCACGCGGCGGGCGATATCGTCGTCCTTGCCGCGTTTGCCGGACAGCACGCGTGAGACGGTGGCGATGGACACGCCGGCCGTCGCCGCGACGTTGGTGATTGAGCTGCCGCTGTCGGTTCTGCCTGCCATGCGCTGTCCTTTCCGTCGTGTCCGGCTTGCGTTTGCCGGCTCCCTAAGTGTTTTTCAAAATGCCCTAGAGGGTGCCCTGAACCCCTGTGTGCTTCTCGGTCAAAGGTCTGGTCTGATGAACCGGTTCGAGCCGCGAAGAACCTATTAAGAATAGAACGACCGCCCGTCGAATATGGCGGGCGGTCGAAACGTTCGTACGTCAGTGCGTCAGCGCGTTATGCGCGGTGCGTCACTCGGCGTTGACGAGGATGTTGGCCAGGTTGTCGGCCACGGCCTCGGCGTTGTCGCCTTCGACGTTGATGACCACGGTGTCGCCCTGCTTGATGCCCAGACCCATGATGGACAGGATGGAGCCGGCCGGAACGGCGTTGCCGCCTTCCTTGGCGATGGTCACGGTCTGGCCGGAAGCGGTGACGGCCTGCGCGAACATGGCGGCCGGACGGGCGTGAATGCCGACCGGATCGTTGATGACGAGATTGCGGGTTGCCATAATGGTCTCCTTTGTTGTGGTTGGTGGTTGGTTTGCTTACGTTGGGTCGTCTCGATATTTACACGTCGATGTATATCGATTTTTGCATATCGATTGCAATATGCGGCTTTTGCCGGCATCTGCATTTCTTGCGATTATCATAGCACAGTTTTTACGAAACACAGAAAACGTTTACCGGTTTTGTTTTGCGGGAATTTCGTGTATACTAATCGCAGGCTGAAAATGATTTACCGGCAAAGACGGTGGGGATCATTGCAGTAACTCACCTATGCAAGGCAGGCATAATCCTGCAATCGTTTGCGTATCCATATTTTTTCCAAGGAAACAGGAAAAGGAGTTCTCATGAACATTAAGGGTGTTGGTATCGGTCGTGGCGTCGCAGTCGGCCCGGTCATTCGCATGGCCGCTCCGCTGCCGGAACCGTCGGACGCTCCGCGCGCCGAAAACATCTCCGCGGAAACCGAAATCGCCCGCGTCGAAAAGTCGCTCGCCCTCGTCAACGCCGACCTGAACCGTCGCGCCGAAGAGGCCGCCAACGGCGACGAAGGCGCCAAGCAGGCCGCCCCGATCCTGCAGGCCATCGCCATGTTCGCCTCCGATCCGTCCCTTGCGCAGTCCATCAAGGACCTCATCAACCAGGGCAAGACCGCCGAGCGCGCCGTGCTGGAAGGCTTCGGCGCGGTCGAAGACATGTTCCGCGCCATCGGCGGCTACCAGGCCGAGCGCGCAGCCGACCTGCATGACGTCGGCCAGCGCGTGATCGCCGACCTCATGGGCGCTCCCGCTCCGGGACTGCCGGTCAGCGAAACCCCGTTCGTGCTCGTCGCCGAAGACCTGTCCCCGGCCGACACCGCCGCGCTCGACATGAGCAAGACCCTGGCCATCGTTACCTCCCAGGGCGGTCCGACCTCCCACACCGCCATTCTGGCGCGCGCCCGTGGCATCGTCGCGGTCGTCTCCGCCGCCGAAGCCGCCGAACTTGAGAACGGCACCAACGTCATCGTCAACGCAGCCAAGGGTGAGATCGTGGTGAACCCGAGCGAAGACGAGATCGCCGCCGCCGAAGCCGCCAAGTCCCGTGCCGCCGCAGCCAAGGAACTGCGTGGCAAGCCGGGCGCCACCAAGGACGGCCACCTGATTCCGCTGCTCGCCAACGTCGGCAAGCCGTCCGACGCCGCGAAGGCGCTGGAATACGGCGCCGAAGGCGTTGGCCTGTTCCGTACCGAATTCCTGTTCATCGGCAACTCCGAGCCGCCGAGCGTCGAAGAGCAGACCAAGGCCTACACCGAGCTGCTCAGCCAGTTCCCGGGCAAGAAGGTCGTGATCCGCATGCTCGACGCCGGCGCCGACAAGCCGCTGCCGTTCCTGACTCCGGAAGACGAGCCGAACCCGGCCCTCGGTCTGCGTGGCCTGCGTACCCTGCGCGCCCACATGGACGTGCTCGAAGGCCAGCTCAAGGCGCTCGCCGCCGCCGACGCCGCAACCGACGCGAACCTGTGGGTCATGGCCCCGATGGTCGCCGACCAGCATGAGGCCGACTACTTCGTCAAGCTCGGCAAGAGCTTCGGCCTAAAGTTTGTGGGCGCGATGGCCGAAGTGCCGTCGATCGCCCTGATGGCCGACAAGGTGGCTGACGTGGCCGACTTCGTGTCCATCGGCACCAACGACCTGACCCAGTACACCCTTGCCGCCGACCGTACCCTCGGCTCCGTGGCCAACTATCAGACCGCATGGCATCCGGCGGTGCTGCGCGCCATCAAGATGATCTGCGACGCGGGCAACGCCAAGGGCATGCCGGTGGGCGTGTGCGGCGAGGCCGCGGCCGATCCGGATCTGGCGGTCGTGCTGGCCGGTCTCGGCGTCAACTCGCTGTCCATGACCCCGGTGGCGCTGGACGATGTGCGCGCCTCCCTCGCCGAAGTCACCTTCGAAGAGGCCAAAGCCAAGGCGGCCGCAGCCCTCAACGGCGACTTCTACAAGCCGGCCGAGTGATTTTTCCCCCTTCTTTCTTTCGCTCGGCTATTCCGGACTTTGCGGCTGCGTTATCGCGGCCGCAGGGTTCCGCCACTGCAAATGTGCCTATGAGAGCGATTCGGTTCTGATAGGCCCTGTTTCCCGGAATGACCCCGTTTCGTGCGATCGCCGCGCGGACGGGGTCGTTTCGGTTGCGGGTTGCGTCGATTGCTGCGATTGCGTCGATTGCGCCACCGGCGTAGACGCGTCATACGGCCGCGTCGCGTCACGCGCATGCGCGATACTGGAAGCATGAAGATTTCCGCAGATTTCACCGTCATTCCCGACGCGTTCGCCAAGGCGGCGCCGCCTGAGAACTGCATCGACGGCACTCCGATCGTTTCCTTCCCCTTCTATATCGACGAGCTCGACCCGTCCGTGCAGTTTCTGCATTGGGAATTCGTCGATCCCGATTCCATTCCGGTGTGCGGTTTCCAGTGGAACCATTGGTCGCTCGCCAATCTGCCCGTGGACGCGCTGATGTACGATTTCAACGATTCACATGCATTGGCGATTCCGGCCGATTTTTCCCGCACGGTTTCCGCGATGATTCCCGAGACGGTGCAGGGACGCACGTCCGCCGCATCGCCGTTGTTGAAAGGCCGTAGCGGCGATCCCGCCGTCACCATGCGTTACAACGGTCCGTATCCGCCTGATTGGGATCACGAATACTACCTGCACGTATGGGGCACCACCGCGCCTCTTAATGGTCTCAATCAAGGCTTCTGGCTCAACGAGATGGAACGCGCGTTGCGTAATTCCGGTGCGATCGCGGACCAAGGCGCTATCTTCCTGACCGGCAAGGCGTGACCGGCGAAACCGGCGAGAACAGCCGGCAAGGCGCAAACCGCGTAATCGCAAGAAAATACCAAAGAATACCGCAAACGTAAACAAAACAAACGAAAGGAACCTACATATATGGCATGCACCACGATTCTGGTCGGCAAGGACGCAAGTTATGACGGATCGACCATCATCGCCCGCAATGAGGACAGCGCGAACGGCGAATTCTGCCCGAAGCGCTTCATCGTCGTCAAGCCGGACGAGCAGCCGCGCCACTATAAGAGCGTGCTGTCCCATGTGGAAGTGGATCTGCCGGACGAGCCGTTGCAGTACACGGCCGTGCCGAACGCGGATCTGAAGGAAGGTATCTGGGGCGAAGCCGGCGTCAATGAGGCGAATGTGGCCATGAGCGCCACCGAAACCCTCACCACCAACGAGCGCGTGCTCGGCGCCGACCCGTTCGTGGAACTCACCCCAGCCAAAGGCAAGAAAGGCGAAGCCGGCTACGAGCCGGAAGTGCCCGGCGGCATTGGCGAAGAGGACTTCCTCACCCTCGTACTGCCGTACGTCAAGACCGCCCGTGAAGGCGTGGCACGTCTCGGCGCTCTGCTCGAACAGTACGGCACGTACGAAATGAACGGCGTCGCCTTCTCCGACGTGGACGAGATCTGGTGGCTTGAAACCGTCGGAGGCCACCACTGGATCGCCAAGCGTGTGCCGGACGAGGCATACGTGACCATGCCGAACCAGCTCGGCATCGACGAATTCGACCTCGACGACGCGCTCGGCGACCAGGAGGAGCATATGTGCTCCGCGGACCTCGGTGAATTCATCGAACGCAACCACCTCGACCTGGCCGTGGAGAACGTCACCCCGTTCAACCCGCGTGACGCGTTCGGCTCCCACTCCGATTCCGACCACGTCTACAACACCCCGCGCGCTTGGTACATGCAGCGCTTCCTCAACCCGTACGACGAGCAGTGGGACGGTCAGGACGCCGACCACCAGCCGACTTCGGACGACATTCCATGGGCTCGCCAGCCTGATCGCAAGATCACCATCGAAGACGTGAAGTACGTGTTGAGCTCCCACTATCAGGGCACCCCGTACGATCCGTATGGAAAGCTCGGCGACCAGCATTCGCGCCACATGTTCCGTCCGATCGGCATCAACCGTCAGAGCCAGCTGTCCGTCATGCAGATCCGCCCGTACCGCCCGCAGGTCAACCGTGCCGTGCAGTGGATCGCCTACGGTTCCAACCCGTTCAACACGCTCGTGCCGTTCTTCCCGAACGTCGACTCCACGCCGAAGTACCTTGAGGACACTACCACGCGCGTCACCTCCGAAAACTTCTACTGGGAGAACCGCATCATCGCGGCCCTGTGCGACGCCAGCTTCGCCGACACCGCCAACGCGGTGGAGCGCTACCAGGAGAAGACCGGCGGCATGGGCCACCGCATGGTAGCCGCCACCGACGAGCAGATCGACCGACTGGTGGAAGGCGTGGTCGACGAATTCGACGCCGAAGACGAGATCGGCGACGTGCAGCCGATGGAACCGGACGAAATCATCGAAGCCGTGCGCAACGGCGAAGCCCGCGAAGTGCTCGCCGCCGCCAACGAGACCATGGCCGCGCAGCTCAAGGAGGAAACCGACAAGCTGCTCGACTCCGTGCTCTACACCACCAGCATGAACATGAAGAACGGCTTCCACATGTCCGACTTCTGATATTTTCTGCGATTGCGCAATCGCAAGAAATTCTACGAAAACCCGCGTAGCAACCGGCTTCCGCACAGCGTTCGCCACAAACAGTTCCGTATGACGGTCGGCGCGCGTCCGCTGTGCGGGAGCCGGTTTTCTTTGGTGGCGCGTGCTTATTAGAATGGCGATCGTCTTTGCTTTTCCGCTCGTGCCGGCGCGCGTTGCATAGGCGATGTCTGTCGCGTACGTTGTGCGCCATACAGCGGAATGCTTTCCCAAGAAAGGAACCCAGTGACCAGCATTGAGGATTTCACCAGCCAATACGGTCTGGTGCAGAAGATTGATGCGTTCGGCTATCTCGATTACCTGAAGAAGAATCCTGATGCGCCGCGCAAGCATGGCAAGGTCGTCCTCGTCACCGCCGACACCCCGCTGAAGGCGTCCCGCGGCGAAGGCAAGACCACCACTACGATTGCGCTGATCGATGCGCTTCGTGAGCGTGGCATCGACGCGGCAGCCGTGCTGCGCCAGCCGAGCATGGGCATCACCGCAGCCGGTTCCAAGGGTGGCGCGTCGGGCGGCGGCAAGGCCTCCCTGACCCACCCGGAGCTGATCGACTGGGGTCTGTGCGGTGAAATGGGAGCCATCGAGGCCGCCCAGAACCTGTTGGTCTCCTTTGCGGAGAAGGCTGTTGACGACGGCAAGCTGGACACCATCCTCGTACCGCGCGTCTCCGAAGTGCCGTCCCGTTCCCTGCGCCAGATCGCAGTGGACCGTGGAAAGGGCGACGTGGCTGAGCGTGTGGTGCTCACCCCGACCTGCGAGCTCATGCAGATCGTTGTGCTGTCGCGTTCCATGGATGAGATCTCCGAGCGCGTTGCCAAGATGGTCGCCGGCACGAAGGATGGCAAGGCCGTGACCTTCGGCGAATTCGTTGACCTGTGGCGTATCACCGGCATCCTCGGCGACGCCGTGAAGCCAGCCAAGACGGAGACCGTGAACGGCTCTCCGGTGTACGTGCACGGCGGCCCGTTCGCCAACGTGTCCATCGGCATTCCGACGCTGGTTTCCGTGGAGATGGCGTGCGCGCTGCATGACGTGGTCATCGTCGAAGCCGGCTATGGTACCGACGCTGGCGCGCAGAAGTGGCTTGACATAGCCTGCCGCGAATACGACGCGCAGTGGCCGTCCGCAGCCATCGTCGTGACCCGCGCTTCCACGTGGCGTGACGATCCGGATCTGGCATGGCGCTACCCGTTCCATGTGCAGCGCCTCGAAGGTCTTGATATTCCTACGTTCCCGCTTATCAACCTGTGGGATGGCGAGGATGATCAGATTCCAGCGCTCAAGGACACCGCCAAGGAACTGGAATTCCGCGACCCGATTATCGGCAACCTGTACCGCGACGGTGGCGACGCGCTCGCCCCGCAGCTCGATGCGTTCGTCGATGCCGTGACGAACGGTTCTATGCCGGCCGAACCGCACAGCCACAAGGGCATGGCTTTGGTGGAGAACGTGCGTTGGGTGGCCGAGCATGCGTATGGCGTTCCGGCCGACCGTGTGATTCTGAAGGACGGTTTCGCCGAGTCGTTGCAGGCCGCCGAGGGTCTGTGCGCCAGCGCGGGCATCGATTTCGGCTCGCTTGCTCTGGTCGCGGTGAAGTCTCCGGCCACCATGACCGACAACGACCGCGCTCCGGAAGCCGAGCGCACCGTCACGCTGAAGAAGGTCGAAGTGCATTCCGGCGCGGGCCTGGTGCACGTGAACCTCACCACGTCGCTGACCACCCCGATGCCGAAGATCGTCTGATTTTCTTGCGATTGCGCCGCGTGGCGGTACGTCCCGTACCGTCGAGGGCGCTCGCTAATCGTTGATTCGGCGTAAATACAAAGCCGCTGGTCCCGTTCGGGCCGGCGGCTTTTTTCGTGGGTGATACCTTTACGTTGTCCGTTTGTGGGTGCGGGCGTGCTTGCATGTGCGCACCCTTTTGCTCACGAGTTGCGGAATGGGGCGATTTTCTCTCTTATGAGCAAAAGGGGGTATGATTACTGACGATTTTGCCGGTTTTCATACCCCTTTTCGCTCACGTCCCGTAGAAAAGGCCCGTTTCTCGCTTTTGTGAGCGGTCGGGGGTGCTGATATTGCGATTTCCCTGCCGTAGTCAGGCGAGCTTCCTAGACGTGCTTCCCGTAGGTGAGGTGAGAGGTTTGCAATATGGGCAAACCTCGAAGGAACGGTGGAACTTCGTCAGAAGTTTCCACCGTTCCAGCCCCAGTCAGTCGTGGCGGTGTAGCGGATGTATGTGCGGTCGGCCGGAATGCCCAGTTCCTTGCCCAGCGCGGCCATGATCTGCTCGGTCAGCTTCTCCCAGGCGGAACCCGGCACGGAACGGCCGAACACATTCACTTCCACGTATGCGGCCGGCTTGGAATCGTCACCGCCGAAATAAATCGGCATATTGTCTTCGAACGGGCACATCAGCCAGCCTTCAGACTTGCCGGGAACTGCGGTGATGGCCTTGCCGTAGGCGGCCTTCAGCGCCTCGCGCTGCTCAGGGGTGGTGGAAACGGAAACATGCGTGTGAATGACTGGCATTGCTGCTCCTTGCAATCGTTGGAAAATAATGTCCTTCGTCACCCAAGTCTAGGTGGTCTGCGTGCGCGTGTTTAATATTCTGTGTGAAAAAACTGATTGAACAGCTGATGAAATTCGGCATTGTGGGCGTGATCGCCTTCATCATCGACTGGGGCATCCTGAATCTTCTGGTCGGCCTGTTCCACATGCATAATGTGCTCGCCGCCACCATCTCCTTTATCATCTCCCTGATCTTCAACTACGTGGCCAGCATGAAGGTCGTGTTCAAGCATCGCGACGATATGGCGCGTTGGATGGAGATCGTCATCTTCGTGGTCGGCGCGGTGATCGGCCTGTTTATGAACGACGCCATCATCTGGATCTCCACGTACGGCATGAACCACGATGCCTACGTGTCGCAGAGCACCGAATACCTGATCCGCACCAACGTGGGCAAGCTCATCGCCACCGCCGTGGTGATGGTGTGGAACTTCCTGACCCGCAAGTGGCTGCTGGACGATACGCACACCAATGCGATGAACCGCTTGAAGAAGCAGGAGAACCGCCTGACTCCCGAAGAGCTGGAGGCCAAGTGGGAGAACAGCTTCTCGCACAAGCTGGGCGTCTGGTCGCTGGAGCACACGCCGAAGGGCTGGCCGAAGTAGCTGGCGGCGTTTCGTATACGGCATACGAAAAGGCGCGTCCGAATCGGATTTTTATTGCGATTCGGACGCGCCTTTCTGCGGTTGGCGTACGTTTCCTGGGATTGCCGGCTCGTTTATACGGTTCACACACTCACGTTGGTAAGCGTCGGCTGTTCGGTGGATTCTTTGATCTGCTTGAAACCAAGCATCGCGATCGCCAGCGACGTCAACGCCAACGCCGTCACCACAATGAAACCGCCCCGCGAGCCCATGCGGTCGATGAACTGTCCGGCGATCGCGGAACCGACCGAACCGCCGATCGAATTCATTGCGCCCATCCAAGCCATACCCTCCGTGAAACGTGTGGGCGGAACCAGGTGCAGCATCAGCTGGTTGCCGTTCACCCACGTCGGAGCCTGGCAGACGCCGATGCACAGGTAGATGATCATGATCACCCATAAATGCTTGGCGAACATGAACGAACCGATTCCAAGATTCACCACCGCAAGACAGAAGTAGAAACGCTTCCACAGTGGAATCGTCCAATTTTTCGCACCATACACGAGCGCGCCGATCAGAGAGCTGAACGAGAAGCAGGCGAACACGAATCCCGTGAACTGCTTCATATGCGCCTCGGTGGCAAACGCGACGATCGAAATGCCTGCGGCCGACTGGAACGCTCCCAGGCCGAACCACGTCACGCACACCGCGATCAGGCCCGGACCCCAGATCGACTCCTTGCGTCCGGCCTTCACCTCCGCCTCGGCCTTCTCCATCGCAGCCTGCACCTCGGCCGCCGTCTTGCCTTCCGCACGCGCCTTGTTGCGCGCGTACTCTACCGCGGCCTCGGCCTGCAGCGCCTTGGACCGGGCGGCCTCGCGCTCGCGGTACTCCTTGCGGGTCATGCCCGCCTCGCGGGCCAGCTGGGTCTGCGACTTCGGCTCGGTCGTAAGCTCCGTCAGGAACATCAGCGCGCCGATCACCACGCACATGCCGGTGAACGAGAACGCCAGCAGTCCGGAGATCACGGCCAATGTGGACGCCAGCGGATTGCCGATAACCCACATGCACTCGTCGAATACGCCGGACAGCGACAGCGCACGGTTCGTCTTCTCCGCATCGCCCTTGAGCAGCGTCGTCCAACGTTGACGGCTCATCGCGCCCCACGGCGGAATCGCGGCCATGAACGGCACTATGCAGAACAGGATCCACGACGGCACGCGTGCGGTGATGCAGGAGACCAGCGCGATCGCCGCCACCATCCACACGATGATTGTGGGAATCGACACCTGCCGTTGACCGAATTTGTCGACCAGCTTGCCGAGCACCGGGCTCGCCACGGCCAGCGCGATCGCCTGCACGGCCGTCAGCGCGCCCGCCAGCGAATAGTTGCCGTAGTAATGCTGCACGGAAATCGTGATCGTCATGCCGACCATTGGGAACGGCATGCAGGCGATTACCGATCCGACGGAGAATCGCGCGGTGTGCGGTATGCGAAGCAGCTCCGCATACCCTCCGAAAAGACGTTGGCCGATGTCTTTGACGCCGACGAGGACATTGTTGGTCATGCTTGCCGCTCCTTTCCGCTCACGGTTTCGCTCGTGACGTCCGCAGCTTTGCGTCGCGTGCGGACTGATGGTGGTGGTTCCCCTGAATTATTGGTTAACCGCTTCCGATACCAGCTCGCTGCCCCAGTCGTCCGAACACGTCAATCGATTGACATGTTTGACATGCCGCACACGGGGAGAAAGGTGGGATGGTGCGTGTTGTTTGTGTGTCTTTGTTGACCAAGGCAACTTTATGCGCAGGTACCGTCGTGACACGCGGTACATTAGGGCAGGAACCAATATTCGAATCGACGAATTTTTTCACAGGGCCGGCGACCGGCGAAACGTGCTGAGCCAGCACGTGGCCGGCAGGTCCGAAACGCAAGAAAGGCGGCCAATATGCCGGCGACAACCATCCATTTCGTGCGCCACGGCAAAGTGGAGAACCCCGGGCACCTGCTGTACGAGCGGCTGCCCGGTTTCCACCTGTCCGACGTGGGCGTGCGCATGGCGCAGGCCACCGCGCATTACATCGCGGTCAGCCCGCAGCTGAACACCGTATCCGCCGTCTACTCGTCGCCGCTGGAACGCACGCGCGAAACGGCGGGGGAGATCCTCGAATCGCTGAATTCGGTACGTGGATTGCGCGGCGAGGAACCGCTGGAGCTGCAGACGGACGAACGCCTCATCGAAGCGCGCAACGAATTTCGCGGCAAGCGTATCGGCTTCGGCGAAGGCGCGCTGTGGAAGAACGGCAACTGGAAGCTGGTACGCAACCTGTGGAAGCCGAGCTGGGGCGAAAGCTACCAGTCGATCGCGCATCGCATGCAGGACTTCGCCCTGGAGAAAGTGGCGGAATATCCCGGCAAACAGATCGTGGTGGTCAGCCACGAATCGCCGATTTGGAGCTACCGGCACATGCTGGAAACGGGGCACCCCGAACACAACATGCTGTTGCGCCACACCGCGCTCGCTTCTATCACCTCCATCACTTACGATTGCAATACCGGGAAAATAATGTCCATTACGTACGCCGATCCGGCGGCGGACGTCGAATAATGTGAACCAAAACATGCGGTGGCTCAATCGCGGTCGGGGATGACTGCGGTTCGGGCCGGCCGCACGATATACAAGGAGAAAGTATGTCTTTTGTATACGACCAGAAGGTCGTCGACTCGATGTACGGCTCGCACGTGGTCTCCATGGCAGTTGACTACGGTGTCGATCTGGTCAAGATGTGGCCGTTGCAAACGAACCAGGAACTGGAAAACGATGTCAAATATGCGGAGAACCTGCAGGTGATGTTCTCCGGCATGATGACGCAGGTGCTGCTGAAACGCTCCGAAGAAGTCGACCAGTCGGTTGCGGAAGCCGTATACGAAGGCATGGATGTGCTTCCCGGCGTCGATCCGGAAATCATCCGCACGCTGATGGATGCCAACCGCGCCTATGACGTGATGGCCTCCTACCACGGGGTCGACGGCATCGAACTGTTCATGGAAACCGCCAGAATACTCGGCATCGACGTGGAGACCCGAATCGAAAAGGAAATCCAAGACCTCATGGAGAACCTCTCACGCACTATGCGCAGCGCCTCCGGATTCGAAGTCGACGATGACGTGGCGGAAAACGTCGGCATCTGCCAGTCGGCCACGGTGGACCGCAACGAATTCGCAAGACGCTACCTCGCCTCGATGACGGTTCTCGACGCGCTGATAAACCTCATGTGCTATGGCACCGACGATTCGCAGGAGCAGGCCATCCGCGTGCTGCCGGTGCTGCTGTTCGTCAACTCCATGCGCAACCAGCTGTCGATTCCGCCCACTTTCATCAACGCCGAACAGCTCATCAACCTGTTTGGTCTGCGTGACACCGCCCGCCAGTTCGGACGGCCCCAGTCGGTGTTCGACAGCTCGTTCAACCCGCTGACGTTCTCCACCACCGTCAAGTACCTCGCTTTCTTCGCGGGGCAGGAATGGCTGCGGCATATGAGGTTCCTGGAGTGGGACCCGAAGCAGGCCGAACAGGACGCCAAAGACGAGGACGAGCGCAAAAGCAGGGAAGCGCTCGCAAAGAAATACAATTTGACGAGCGATGGCGATAACGCGGCTTCCGACGCGGATTTGGATTCGTCTGCAGACTCGAATTTGTCTGAGGATTCGGACTCGTCGGAAGAGGCCGGTTCGGAGCCGACCGAGGAATAAGTGTTGTGGGCGGTCGTGTGACGTCTGACGGTGAAGGCTTTGCGTGTACTTGCGTTGCGTGCGCTTGTGCTTGCGCTCGAATTGCGCGTGGCCGTCGCCTATCCCACGCGTTACATCCGCAACGACGTCACTACCCGTAACGAATGATCTGAAACGAATAATCCCGGTATCCTGCGATTGCACAGGATACCGGGATTATTCGTTATTCGTTATGGTGTGCCACGTTTTGTGTGGCGATAAGGCGGGGATCAGAGCGAAATCAGAGCTGCTGATCGGTGCCGTTCGCCGAATCATTCGGTACTGCCGAAGCGTCCGAATCCGCCGGAGCGTCGGTATTCGGCTGCTCGTGCGGATGCTGGAACTGGGCCGGCACTTCCGGCATCGGCGGAATGGACGGTGTCGGAGGCATGGTCGGAACAGCCGGCATCGGAGGCATAGATGGTACGGACGAAGCCTCCGCCAGCGGATTCTGCTGAGGTGCGGCGTATTGCGGCGCGGCGTGCTGCTGCGCGGCGTCATACTGCGGTGCCGGAGCTGTGTACGAATCGGCCGGAGTCGCTGGTGCCGTGTACGGCGCGGCCGGTGCCGCAGCCGCCGGATTGGTCGGCAGCGGGACGTTGCCGTACGAGGTGGCCTGCGCCGCATACGGGTCTGCCGGAGCCTCGCCCGTGGCGGGAGCCCATGCGTTGGAAGCCGTAGGAGCGTCGAAACGCGTGCCTTCCGGATTGGAATCGCGGGCCATCAGCACAAAGTAGAACACACCGCTGGCAATGAAGGCCAGCACGCCGAGGATCAGCAGGACAACGCCGCCGATGCTGACGCTGTTGCCTGCCTCCAACGACCTGAACGAAAGACTGCTGCCGATGATGAGGATCAGACCGATGGCGAAGAAGATTCCGGCGGCCGCCTGTACCGCGTAGATGATGGCCAGCACGGTGCCACGCATGTTGATGTCATGCAGACGACGTACGCCAAGCGCGATGGTCGGCACAAGCACGACGAGTCCCCAAATGGAGGAGAACGAGTCTCCGACGGTGGCGATCACGCCGGAATCGGTGAGGTCCCTCAACGTGCGGAACACGAGTCTCAACACGAAAGTGACGACGGTATAGGTGAGGAACCACCACCAGAACTCGCTACGCGAGGCGCGGCCCTTGAACACCGCGTACTTCTTGAAGAAACGGACGATCGCCTCGCCCAGGTTGCAGCCATATGCGGGCATGTCAAGCGGCGCGGTCAATGCGAAGAAGCTATTGCCCGACTGCGGTTGCGGTGCCGGCTGCCCGTAATTCGCGGCTGGAGCCTGGCCGTACTGAGGGGCCTGTCCATATTGAGGGGCCTGAGCGTACTGCGGAGCCTGGTTGTATTGCGGTTGCGGTGCTTGGCCGTACTGCGGAGCCTGACCATACTGAGGTGCCTGGTTGTAGTTCGGGGCGGCGTACTGGGGCGCCTGCGCCTGCCCGTAATCCGGCGTGCCGTACTGCGGTGCCGGCTGCCCGTAGTCGGGGGCAGGAGTCTGGCCGTACTGCGCTGCCGGCTGCGGCACCTGCGGATTGTATTGGTTGGGGTCCGTCATTAGAGTGCCCTTTCACAAAACGGTGACTAAAGAATAAAGAAAGTCGCTTCATACATTACTCCTTTGCCGATGTGAAGATAGGGAAAAATATTGCAGTATGGAACGCTGCGGAAGAAAAACGGCGATTGGGTCGTGGCACGTCCGGTTTGCGCGGCACAATGGAGCCTATGACTGAAGTTGAAAATACCAAACCGGAACTTCCTGAAAACGTTCGTGTGCGTTTCTGCCCGTCCCCGACCGGCATTCCGCACGTCGGCATGGTCCGCACCGCACTGTTCAACTGGGCTGAGGCCCGCCACACCAAGGGCACGTTCGTGTTCCGTATCGAGGATACGGACGCCCAGCGCGACTCCGAGGAAAGCTACAACCAGATCATCGAGGCCCTGAATTGGCTGGGCATCGACTGGGATGAAGGCATCAACGTGGGTGGCCCGGACGGCCCGTACCGCCAGTCCGAGCGTGGCGACATCTATAAGGACGTCGCAGCCAAGCTGCTCGAAGCCGGCTACGCCTACGAATCCTTCTCCACTCCTGAGGAGATCGAGGCCCGCAACGTGGCCGCCGGCCGTCCGAAGGCTTTCGGCTATGACGGCTACGATCGCAACCTCACCGAAGAGCAGAAGGCCGCGTTCCGCGCGGAAGGCCGCAAGCCGGCCCTGCGTATCCGCATGCCCGACGAGGACGTCGCTTTCGACGACCTTATCCGCGGTCGCATCGAATTCAAGGCCGGTTCCGTGCCGGATTACGTGATCGTGCGTCCGAACGGCGACCCGCTGTACACGCTGACCAACCCGGTCGACGACGCCATGATGCGCATCAACGTGGTGCTGCGCGGCGAGGATCTGCTGAGCTCCACCCCGCGTCAGATCGTGCTGTACCGTTACCTGATCGAGCTGGGCGTGGCCAAGGAAATGCCGCTGTTCGGCCACATGCCGTACGTCATGGGCCAGGGCAACAAGAAGCTGTCCAAGCGCGATCCGGAATCCAACCTGTTCCTGCACCGTGACAACGGCTTCATCCGTGAGGGCCTGCTGAACTACCTGGCGCTGCTGGGCTGGTCCATCGCCCCCGACCGCGACGTGTTCTCCATGGACGAGATGATCGAGAAGTTCGACGTGCGTGACGTCAAGGCCAACCCGGCCCGCTTCGACATCGACAAGGCCATCTCCATCAACGCCGAGCACATCCGCATGCTCGAACCGCAGGACTTCCTGAACCGTTCCGTGCCGTACCTCAAGCGTGACGGCGTGGTCTCCGCCGATTCCTGGGACGCGCTGACCGACCGTGAGCGCGAGGTCCTCACCGCCGCTGCTCCGCTCGTGCAGCCGCGCGTGCGCCTGCTGGGCGAAGTGGCCGGCATGGTCGGCTCCCTGCTGTCCACCGAAGGCTACATCGAGCCGGACGCCGACGCCAAGAAGCAGCTGAAGGATTCCGCTCCGGCCGTGCTCGACGCTGCGATCGCGGCGCTGGACGCCGTTGCTGAGGGTGATTGGAAGACCGACTTCCTGCACGAGACGCTGAACAAGGCGCTGGTCGAAGACGGCGGCTACAAGCCGCGTCTGGCTTTCGGCCCGGTGCGCGTGGCCATGAGCGGCCGCCGCGTGTCCCCGCCGCTGTTCGAATCCATGGAAATCGTCGGCAAGGACGTTGCCATGGCTCGACTCAAGGGCCTGCGCGAGCACCTGTGAGCCGTTGAGCTGCTGACTGTTAGCTGAATGATGGAAACCCGCCGGAGTGATTCGGCGGGTTTTCGTTTATGCGGAAGGCTGGTGCGGAATGGCGGAAAATAGCGCGACACGCCGTAAGTTGCGCGACTGTGCTGTTTCGCGTATATTTATCACTCGTTGCGGTTCACAGCCTAGCTGAGAATCACAGCGATAACTCAAGCCCCCGTCGTCTAGCGGTCTAGGACTACGCCCTCTCACGGCGCCAACACCGGTTCAAATCCGGTCGGGGGTACGACGGACAACTTTTCGAAGTTGCCACGCCTGCCAAATTGGGATGTGGTGTAATTGGCAACACAGCTGATTCTGGTTCAGCCATTCTTGGTTCGAGTCCAGGCATCCCAGCCAATGAGCCCTCGCAGATGCGAGGGTTTTTTGTTTTTCGCACCTGTCTGTTCACGTCGCTTTGGGCGGTGGGTTGATGGATTTTGCCGGATGCGATGTGGCAGCGCAATCTGCTGACGCCCTGCGTGAATCGCACATGTAATCGCCCAATGTTGCATTACCCTAGAAGTATGACCGAATTGCAGCATGCCGCCAAAGCCACGCGCCCGCGCATCCAACCAGCGGAAGAGGGGGACCGTCGACCGCTTTCCGTATCCGCACGGCTTGGCCGCCTGCAATTCCACCAGTCCGGCAAATTCCGCGTATTGCAATTCGCCGACATCCAAGACGGGCCGAAAGTCAGCAAAGACACCATCAGCCTCATCGAGGCCTCGCTTGACGCCACACGCCCCGATCTTGTTATTTTCAACGGCAACCAGATCGCCGGATATGATTCCGCATACGCGCTGACCTCCCGCAAGCGTCGCTGGGACGCGCGTCCGGCATCCGCATCGTCCGAAGCGTCCGGGGAACGCTATGCGGCCGCATTGGAACACACCCGCGAATTGGTGCGAGCCACCATCGAACAACTGGTCCACCCGCTTGCCGACCGCGGCGTGCCGTGGGCTGTGACGTTCGGCAACCATGACTTCCAGTGCGGGCTCGACAATGACGAAATCGAAAGCATCTGCCGCGAATTCCCAGGGTGTATCAATCCGGAACGCGCTGCCGACGGCACGACGGGCATCGCCGTGAAACATGGTGTGAAACATGATGTTGGCGATATGGAACAGGACTTCGGATTGCCGGAACAGCCCGTGATCGCGTGCGCGCCCGGCACATTCGCGTTGTCGGTGACGGACGTCGATCGCACGTATGACGTGTTGGGCTTGGTCCTGCTGGATTCGGGCGATTACGCGCGTTCCGGCGGCTACGGAAGCCCGTCGGAAGCCGCGCTGCGCTTCCTGGCGGATGCGCCGGGGCTGATGGCGGCGCAATCGCAGCAGCTGCAACAAGACCGGCAAGATGAACAGGACTCGCCGCGCGAACCGCGCAAGACGCCGTCCACGCTGCCATGCATGGTGTTCCAGCATTTCCCGATCGAACAGTATTATCGCCTGCTCAAGCCGGTCGCGGCCACCGCTGCGCGCGCGATTGAAGGATACCGCAACTTCGCGGGGCGGCATTTCGTGCTCAACGAAGACAAAACGCAACCCGGAAGCTATCTGGGGGAGGGCGTCAGCTGCCCGGATGCCGACAGCGGCGAATTCGCAATCCTTGACAAGGCGGGATATTTTGCGATTTCCGCCGGGCACGACCACCGCAACGCCTTCGTCGGTTCCGTGCCGGTCGGAACCGACGGTGACCGGCAGATGATGATGGTCGCCTCGCCGACCAGCGGTTTTGGCTCATACGGCCCGGTGCCGGCCAAGCGTGCCGCTCGACTGTTCGAATTCGACATCCGCCACCCGTACGAGCCGCGCACGCAGCTGTTGGAATACGACGAGCTGGTGGGCAAACCCAGCGCGGGCAAGGCCTACGCCTACGGCATGACCAGCGAATCGAAGCCCGATTCGGAAGGCATGGACCTGCTCCACAGGCCGACGTGGTGGAGCAAGACGTGGAACAAGCTGGTCTCACTGTTCCGAAAGTAGCTGTTCCGCCGGTGACTGTCCCGGTGACGGCTTTTTGGCCTTCCAACTTGAAATGAATACGAAAAGAAAAAGCTGGCGACGGGGCTTCCCATCGTCAGCTTTTTACGTTACGTATGCGACTGGTCGCGGACCTGTCAGCGGCCGGAAGACGCCTTGATCAGCGCGTCGGTCAGATACTTGCCGGCGGCCATGACCAGCGGCGCGTAACGGCGGCCGGGGTTGGCGCCCATACGGCCATTCGGGCCGGAAATCGAAATGGCGGCGATCACCTGGCCGGACGCGTTGCGAATCGGCGCGGAAATCGAACACACGCCCTCATCGCGTTCATTGATTGACTCGGCCCAGCCGCGCTTGCGGACGGCGGTGAGCTTGGCCGCAGTGAACTTGGCGTGGCGAAGACCCTGATGCAGACGTTCGGAATCCTCCCAAGCCAGCAGAATCTGGGCCGCGGAACCGGCTTCCATGGACAGCATCGCACCAACCGGAATGGAATCTCGCAGGCCGGACGCGCGCTCGACGGCTGCGATGCAGACGCGCTGATCGCCCTGACGGCGGTAGATCTGCGCGGATTCGCCGGTACGGTCGAGCAGGGTCTGCAGAATCGGCGCGGCGGCGGTCAACAGACGGTCCTCGCCGGCTGCGGCCGCAAGTTCCGCGAAACGCGATCCGAGCACGAAGCGTCCATGCTGGTCGCGCAAAACGAAACGGTGACGTTCCAGCGCGATCGCAAGACGATGCGCGGTCGGACGAGCCAGACCGGTCGCGGAAACCAGCTGTCCGAGCGTGGCCGGACCGGATTCAAGAGCGTCGAGAATCTTGACTGTCTTGTCGAGCACGCCGACCCCGGAATGAATTTCGTTGCTTTGCGGGGTGGCTGCGTAATTGCCGTTTGCCTCGTTCGTGGCGTTCATGGCCTGCGTTTTGGGCATGGCGTTGCTCGTATTCGAAGAAGAAGTCATACGCTGAATTATGCCATCTCACATATTGAAATGCAAAATGTATGTGGTTCGCGACTGGGGTAAAGCAGATTATTTACCTTGCTTCCACCGGCTGGCGAAGCTGGGAAAATGCTGAAATTTCAACGATTGCGCATATGCCGTAAGAAGACGGGAAGTAACTTTTCCGCGTTTGCCGCGCTCGTCCCTCGTTCATATCTCATATACCGGCATGAAGGACCTCGAACCCGTTTCAAGCCCATAGGCTTATAGCACGAAGAATGCGGCAAGGCAATAGCCGCGAGGAAATTAGTGAGGAAAAATCTGAGGAGGTCCCACAATGGGAACTACATTGTCCGAGAAGGTCTGGGCCGATCATTTGGTACGCAAGGGTAGCGATGGGGCTCCCGACCTGCTGTACATCGACCTGATGCTCATGCACGAAGTGACCAGCCCGCAGGCGTTCGAAGGTCTGCGTCTGGCAGGACGCAAGCCGCGTCACGTCGACCAGCTGATTGCCACGGAAGACCACAACACGCCGACCGTCGACATCGACCGTCCGAATCCGGACGAGACTTCGGCGCTGCAGCTGAGCACGCTGGAAAAGAACTGCAAGGATTTCGGCGTGCGTCTGTGCCCGCTCGGCGACGCTGACCAGGGCGTGGTCCACGCGTTCGCTCCGGTGCTGGGTCTGACCCAGCCGGGCATGACCATCGTGTGCGGCGACTCGCACACCTCCACCCACGGCGCGTTCGGTGCTATGGCCATCGGCATCGGCACCTCCGAAGTGGAGCACGTCATGGCCACGCAGACCCTGAGCCTGAAGCCGTTCAAGACCATGGCCGTGAACATCGAAGGCGACCTGCCGAAGGGCGTCACCGCCAAGGATATTATTCTGGCCATCATCGCGAAGATCGGCACCGGCGGCGGCCAGGGCCACGTTATCGAATACCGTGGCGAAGCCATCAAGAAGCTGTCGATGGACGCCCGCATGACCATCTGCAACATGTCCATCGAAGCCGGCGCCCGCGCAGGCATGATCGCCCCGGACGAGGTGACTTTCGAATACCTGAAGGGCCGTCCGCACGCGCCGGAAGGTGAGATGTGGGACAAGGCCGTCGAATATTGGAAGACGCTGAAGACCGATGACGATGCCGTGTTCGACAAGGAAGTGACCATCAACGCCGAAGACCTCGAGCCGTACGTCACGTGGGGCACCAACCCGGGCCAGGGCGTGAAGATCTCCGGCGTGGTGCCGGATCCAGCCTCCTTCAACGACGAGACCGAGCGTTCCGCCGCCGAGCGTGCCATCGCCTACATGGGCCTGAAGCCGGGCATGGCCATCAAGGACATCGCCGTGGACACCGTGTTCATCGGCTCCTGCACCAACGGCCGTCTTGAGGATCTGCGCGTGGCCGCCTCCATTATGAAGGGCCACCACAAGGCCGACAACATCCACCGCGTGCTCGTGGTGCCGGCATCCTCCCGCGTGCGCCTGCAGGCGGAAAAGGAAGGCCTCGACAAGATTTTCAAGGACTTCGGCGCCGAATGGCGTAACGCCGGCTGCTCCATGTGCCTGGGCATGAACCCGGACAAGATGGTGGCCCGCGAACGTTCCATCTCCACGTCGAACCGCAACTTCGAAGGCCGTCAGGGCAAGGGTTCGCGCACGCATCTGGCGTCGCCGGCCGTTGCCGCCGCGACCGCCATCCGCGGCACCATCTGCTCGCCGGCCGACCTGTGAGCCTGCTGCGAGCGGAAGCTGCGAACGCAATCGTAAGTAATCGAAATATCGAAATCGAATATCGATAGGCAATCGAAGGATTTGTTGACATGGAAAAACTGACTACCCTTACCGGCGTGGCCGTGCCGCTTCGCCGTTCCAACGTTGATACCGACCAGATCATTCCGGCCGTGTTCCTGAAGCGCGTGAAGAAAAGCGGCTTCGACGACGCCCTGTTCTACGCGTGGCGCCGCGACCCGGAATTCGTGCTGAACAAGCCGGAATACAAGCAGGGCAAGATTCTGGTGGCCGGCCCGGATTTCGGCATTGGTTCCTCCCGTGAGCACGCCGTGTGGGCGCTGCACGATTACGGTTTCCGCGTGGTGATTTCCTCCCGTTTCGCCGACATTTTCTACGGCAACACCGCCAAGAACGGCGTGCTGGCCGCAATTATGCCGCAGGAATCCATTGAGCTGCTGTGGAAGCTGCTGGACGAGGAGCCGGGCCGCGAAATGACCGTCAGCCTGGAAGACCGTACCGTCACCTGCGGCGATGTGACGTTGCCGTTCGAAGTGAACGACTACACCCGCTGGCGTCTGATGAACGGCTACGACGACATCGACCTGACGCTGCAGCACGAAGACGACATCATCGCATACGAGAAGATGCGCGCCGAAAAGTTCCCGTTCAAGCCGAAGACCCTGCCGGTCAAGCGCGAGCCGGAACAGCCGATCGAATCTGCCCGAGAGGGTGAATACCCTGATTGGCAAGGGCCGTTGGCCGATCGCGGCATCATCTGACGCGATGGCTGGTCGGCAGTGCAGTGCACTGCCGACAGGGCCTTGCCCGAGTCCGAAACGAGGGCAGCAATGAGCCTGCGCGCAGTGCAGTCCATAATTGCAGGACAGGGCCGTTGGCCGATCGCGACGGTAGCCCATTTCATCATTGGCTGACCGCAACCACATCTAACTTTTCCCAAGCCCGGCACCCAAGCCGGGCTTTTTGTTTACCTTCCATCACCTTTCCGCCAACAACAAATTCCACAAAGCGGTGGCAAAGCGCGCGCAAAGCGGTGGTAAAATCATAATACGACGGCAAAGCGGCGGCAAAGCGAGCGTAGAACGCGTGGTAGGTAAGGCGGTGATGGCCAATGGACGGTAGCGAGCACGATGATGCCTGGTGGTCCCGGGAGGTTCCTCGGATGCGTGAAGGCAACCGTTTGGAAGCGAAACGTGCCAAGGGCGGCCTGCCCCACAGTTTATGGGAGACGTACAGCTCCTTCGCCAATACCGAAGGTGGGCTGATTCTGCTGGGCGTGTCCGAGCATGAAGATCATTCTTTGTATATCACCGGAGTAGATGATGCGCGGAACATGGCGCAGGATTTTTGGAACATGGTGCATGATCCATCGAAGGTCAGTGCCGTTGTGCTGAGCGACAACGACGTGGTGATTCGCCATACCTCGCAGGGAGATGTTATTTCCATCGACATTCCTCGTGCGGCGAGGGACTGTATTCCCGTGTACGTGGGCCAGAATCCGATGACGGGCTCATACCGGCGTAATGGCGATGGCGATTATCTGTGCGATGAGGAAACGGTTCGTGCCATGCTTCGGGACAGTGACCTGCTTCCCTTGGACAGAACGATTGTTGAAGGCATGGGTGCTGACGCGCTCAACGCGGATAGCGTCGCATCATATCGGCGGCAGTTCAAGAACAGACGGCCCGGTCATCCATGGGTCGGATTGTCTGATGAGGATTTCCTGCTTCGCATCGAAGCGTTGCGGCTTGATGGTTCTCAGGTGCGTCCCACACGAGCCGGATTGCTGATGTTCGGTGAGGCGTGGCGAATCACGTCCGAATTCCCCTACTATTTCCTGGACTATCGCGAGGTCATGGACGACCAGGAGCGGTGGAACGACCGATTCACTTCGGACGATGACACGTGGTCGGGCAACTTGTACGATTTTTGGGGCAAGGTGGTCAATCGTCTGCGGTCGGCTGTTGCCCATCCGTTCCAGCTTGATGCCGATTTGCATAGGATTGATGACAATCCGATGGATAAGGCCGTTCGTGAGGCTGTCACCAACACGCTCGTTCATGCCGATTACTTCATTCGCCGGGGCACGGTGATCATCCAGTATTACGACAGAATCGTATTGTCGAATCCCGGCAGCCTGCGTCTTTCCTCCGAAGAGGTGATGCAAGGCGGCATTTCGGATACGCGGAATCCCACGTTGATGAAAATGTTCAATCTGATTGGCATCGGAGAAAAGGCGGGCAGTGGTTTTGACGTGATGCGTGAAGGCTGCCTGTTCGCAGGAACCGCCGCGCCGGAATTGGAAGTGTTCGACGATCCGGGGCGTGTGCAGCTTACGTTGTATCCGCGCAAGATCGCCGGAGATTCCATGATCGCCGGAGCTTCTGCTGTTCCCGGAGTCTCTGCAGATGGCGGGGGCCCTGTTGGTGCGGAGTCGCCGACAATGCGGAATTCGGAGCATGGCACTGGTACGGTCCATAGGATTGGCGCTCGCGGGGCTGACCGTTTGAACGACATGGTCGGCACATTCGGCAAGAACGTGGCCCTACCTGCCGATTTCGGCAATGCGATCAGGCCGCAAAGCCAGTTGGAGAAAATCACCTATGCGTTGACGGTCGGCGGACCGCAACCCACCTCGTATCTGGCTGTGGTGCTGGGGCTTGGCCTCACCCGTACCCGGGAGATATTGGCCTCACTGGTGAAAGACGGTGTTATTGAACCAATAGGCGTCGGACGCGGACGCAAGTACCGTCTTGCCGAGCATACCGGCTCATGACGGCGTTCCGGTTCTCTGGACTTGACCTGGATCGAGAGCCCAAACTCGTCTGGGGAAGTCCTAGCCAAGGAGGTTTCCAAGGTGAGACGGGGCGTGCAGGCGGGACGTGTGTCGCGTTACAGTGGACATGACATTTCGTGTGTTCGCATCGCATATCCAAAACATGACACGAGAACAATTTCGGGGAGCAGTATGAGCCAGAGTTTCGCGCCGTTTTACGACGTCAATCGCACGTATGAAGACAACTATCTGCAGGGGCCGTTCGGTGCGTTCGCCGAAGTGATGAAGGGCGATTCCGCTGCCGGCGCCTCCGCGCAGTCTGCACAGACCACCCAGTCGCAGTCGTCCGACCAGGCCGAGGAATTCCTCGGCTTCCGCGTGAACCTGCCGTTTGGCATTCCCGCCGGTCCGCTGCTGAACGAGCGGTTCACCACCGCCGCCTTCCGCATGGGTTTCGATTTGGCGGTGTACAAGACGGTCCGCTCCCGCGCGTGGGGTTGCAACGCCTTCCCGAACGTGCTCGCCGTGCATCCGAAGAACGTAGACGGGTCGCTGGTTCCCGGCAGCGCCGAACTGGATGAAGGCGTGCTTGCCGACACCCGATATGAGCTTCCGATTTCGATCTCCAACAGTTTCGGCGTGCCGTCGCGTGACCCCGACGAATGGCAGCCGGACATGAAGAAGGCGATCGCCGCCGCCGGCGACGGGCAGCTGCTCGTGCCCAGCTTCCAAGGTTCCCGCGTGGACGGCATGGACCGCAAGGCGTACATCGCCGACCATGTCACCACCGCGCATCTGGTTATGGAAACCGGAGCCGGACTGATGGAAATGAACACCAGCTGCCCCAACGAAGGTCACAATCGCCTGCTGTGCCACGACCCGCATCTGGTGGGGGAAATCACGGAAGCCGTGAAAAACGAAATCGGCGATCGCCCGCTCATCGTGAAACTCGCCTACATTCCCAACGACACCGACCTGGAAACCATGGTCAGGGAAACCGTCGGACATGGCACCGTGCAAGGCTTCTCCACCATCAACACGATTTCCGCGCGCCTGGTGGACGCGAACGGCAACCAGGCGCTGCCGGGAGTCGGACGTGACCGTTCCGGCGTGTGCGGCAACGCCATTCGTGGCGCCGGTCTCGACATGGTCGGCAGGCTCGCCGCCATCCGTGAAAAACTCGGCTTCGACTTCGCCATCGTGGGCGTGGGCGGCGTGATCCGTCCTGACGACTACAAGGCGTACCGTGAGGCTGGCGCGAACGCCGTGATGAGCGCCACCGGAGCCATGTGGGATGCGAATCTCGCGCGCGAAATTAAGGAGACACTGCGCTGAATTCCGTTTTTCGCGAACATGCTACATGCCTTATGGCAAACTAAGCAGCAGTGTTTTTTGAGCTTGATCCAAAAGGGAATCGAAAGAGGTTGAGCGTGTCTGACAATAAGAACGACATTCTGCACGTCGAAGGCGGCAAGCCGTTGAACGGCACCATCAAGGTGCGTGGCGCGAAGAACTTCGTAAGCAAGGCCATGGTCGCCGCATTGCTGGCCCCGGGCACATCCGTGCTGAAGAACGTTCCGGAAATCCGCGACGTGCACGTGGTGTCCGACCTGCTGCGCCTGCACGGCGTGGACGTGACCGTGGACGGCGCGAACGGCGTGGTGGCGATCGACGCCACCAACGTGCAACTCGCCGACGTGGCCGACGTGGACACGCTGTCCGGCTCGTCCCGCATTCCGATTCTGTTCTCCGGCCCGCTGCTGCACCGTCTGGGCGAAGCGTTCATTCCGGCGCTCGGCGGCTGCAACATCGGCGGTCGTCCGATTGACTTCCATCTGGAAACCTTGCGCAAACTCGGCGCGAACGTCGACAAGGAACACAAGGACGGCATCCACATCACCGCTCCGAACGGTCTGCATGGCGCGAAGATTCACCTGCCGTACCCGTCCGTGGGCGCCACCGAGCAGACGCTGCTCGCCGCTGTGCTCGCCGAAGGCAAGACCGAGCTTTCCGGCGCCGCCATCGAACCTGAGATCATGGATCTGGTGAGCGTGCTGCAGAAGATGGGCGCCATCATCTCCGTGGACGTGGACCGCACGTTCCGCATCGAAGGCGTCAAGGAGCTCAAGGGCTACACGCACACGTCTCTGACCGACCGCATCGAGGCCGCCTCCTGGGCGTCCGCCGCGCTCGCCACCCATGGCGACATCTTCGTCAAGGGCGCCACCCAGCCGGAAATGATGACCTTCCTGAACGTGTTCCGCAAGATCGGCGGCGAATTCGACATCACCGACAAGGGCATCCGATTCTGGCATCCGGGCGGAGATCTGAAGCCGGTAGCCATCGAGACCGACGTGCACCCGGGCTTCATGACCGACTGGCAGCAGCCGCTCGTCGTGGCGCTGACCCAGGCCAACGGCCTTTCCATCGTGCATGAGACCGTGTATGAGAACCGTTTCGGCTTCACCAAGCCGCTGGTGCAGATGGGCGCCACCATTCAGCTGTACCGCGAATGCCTCGGTTCCCTGCCATGCCGCTTCCAACAGCGCAACTACAAGCATTCCGCGGTCATCTTCGGACCGACCCCGCTGACCGGACGTGACATCGACGTGCCGGATCTGCGCGGCGGCTTCAGCCACCTGATTGCGGCGCTCGCAGCCAAGGGCCCGTCCAACGTGCAGGGCATCTCCCTGATCGACCGTGGCTACGCCGACTTCCGCGGCAAGTTGGAAGCCCTCGGAGCCGACTTCGACTGATTCGCTGCGATTGGTTCGATGAATCGGCTGCGGCTGATTTATTGCGATTGACCAGTTGCGACTGGCTAGTCGCGATTGACCAGTCGCGCTGAACGCATACCACCTTTCACCGACACTCGCCTTACGCGGGTGCCGGTTTTGTTTTATCCGCGATTGCCGCTGCCGCAATCGCAAACCTGCTTTCCATACCTTCCACATCTTCCGCATATTCCTTTTACTGCCTCATCGCCCGTCTTTTCTGCATCATTTGACGGCCAAATGATGCAGAAAACGATGGTATGAGGTAGTAAAAGCAAAATGTCGTGGAAAGCGGCGCCGTCGAACGTATCGGCGGGCGGTGGCACAATGGGAGCCATGGCATCCAAAGGAAAACCGTCGCCGCGTTCCGCGGTGAAGCCGCTGAGCGACGAGCAAGTCGCAAAACTCGCGCGGAAGCATCATCTTGTAGACCCGACCCACGATTTCCCGACCGGTCCACGCAAGGCCAACACCGCGGAAATCGAAGCGCAGAACCCCAAAGCCACGCATCGCCTGCTGGCCGGCTGCGACGTGGTGCTGCGCAATCACAGCAAAGTGAAGGCTTGGGGCTTGGAACACGTGCCGGAAACCGGCCCGTTCATCACCGCTGCGACGCATGTGACCATGTATGACGTGTTTGTGCCGATGGTCTCGCTGTTCCATCAGGGCCGCCGCCCTCGCTACATGGCCAAGGCGGAAATGGCCAAATGGCCGCTGATCGGCAAATGGTTCCAACTGGTCGGCATGCAGCCGGTGCAGCGCCGCGCGGGCAAGGCCAAAGCCATCGAGGAAACGTCCGTGGAAATCCTCACTTCCGGCCGTCCGCTGACCGTATGGCCGGAAGGCACCGTGACGCGCGATCCGCAGAAATGGCCGATGAGCATGAAAAACGGCGTGGGCGTGATCGCCCTCGAATCCTCACGCCGACTCGGCTACCAGGTGCCGCTGTACTGTGCCGTGACCTGGGGCGCGGCCAGCATCAACCACTGGTGGCCGTGGCCGCGCAAGAACGTGGTGATGTGCTACGACGAAGCGCTCGACTACGCGGACCTGCTTGACGGCTGCGATTCCTGGGGAGACGAAGTGCCGACGGACCGCGCCGACGAACTGACCCGCCGCATCCGCGTGCGCATGACCGAAATCATGGCCGAAATCCGCGGCGAACAGGCACCCGACGGCTACTGGGACTACCGCACCATGAGTCGCGTGAAAGACTGATTTTCCCCCACACACCCGTTCCGGCGGCGAACAAAATACGCGTGCGACCGGAACACGCGGCCGGTGTGCGTAGCCGGCGGTAGCATAAGACAACGTCGATTGAAAGCGGCGGCCGATGTGGCATACGCTCGGCCGCAAAAAGCAACCCAAATAATCCAAGGAGCAAAATTCATGGCGAATGTGACGGTACTGGGCGCTGGCGCTTGGGGAACGGCCTTCGGTCAAGTGCTTGCCGACGCGGGCAACAACGTGACCATGTGGGCCATCGAACCGGAAATCGTGGAAGGTATTCGTGACCATCACCACAACGGTGTGCGCCTGCCCAGCGTGGAAACGCTGCCCAGCAACATGACCGCCACCGGAGACCGCGCCGAAGCCGTGGCCAACGCCGACATCGTCATCGTGGCCATCGCCGCGCAGTTCGCACGCGTGGCACTGACCGAATTCAAGGGACTCATCCCCGAGACCGCGCTCGTGGCATCCCTGATGAAAGGCATCGAACGCACCACCGGCAAACGCATGGACGAAGTCGTCATGGAAACGCTCGACCTTCCGGCGGAACGCTTCGCCGCCATTTCCGGACCGAACCTGAGCAAGCAGATCGCCGACCGCGAGCCGGCCGCGACCGTGGTCGCCTGCGCGGACATCGACAACGCGCGTACCATCGCCACCGCCTGCACCACCGACTACTTCCGTGCGTTCGTGACGCGCGACGTGATCGGCTTGGAAATGTGCGGATCGCTGAAGAACGTGGTGGCGCTCGCCGTGGGCATGGCCCGTGGCGCAGGCTACGGCGAGAACACCGCGGCCATGATCGAAACCCGTGGCCTTGCCGAACTGACCGCGCTGGGCGAGGCGGCCGGAGCCGATCCGAAGACCTTCGCCGGACTTGCCGGCGTGGGCGACCTCATCGCCACCTGCGGTTCCCCGCTGAGCCGCAACTACACGTTCGGCTCCAACCTTGGCAAGGGCCTGAGCGTGGAAGAGGCCACCAAGGTGAGCAACGGCGTGGCCGAAGGCGTGCCGACCACCGACGCGGTGGTGGCGTTGGGCAAGCAGTACGGTGTGCCGACCCCGCTCGCCACGGCCATGAGCCACGTGCTGGACGACGGCATCTCCTGCGCGCAGATGCTGTCCGAACTGTTCGGCGAAGGCATCACCGAGGAGTAGCAGCCGGCTTGTATGCTGGATGCTTGGCAAAAATCCTGAAAAGTCATAAAAGTTAAGGAATAAAGGCTATAGATATGGCAAAAAAGCGCATTGTGGTGATGTACGGCGGCAAGGCCGACGAGCATTCGATCTCCTGCATCTCCGCTGCGAGTGCGCTGCGCGCGCTGGACACGGACAAGTTCGAAGCCATTCCGGTGGGCATCACCAAGGACGGCAAGTGGATCGTCAACGGTGAGAATCCGCTCGGATGGAGCCTGGACGAAGGCCTGCCGACCGTGGAGAAAACCCCAGGCGCCAAGGACGTGGTGCTTGAAGTGGCTCTCGGACAGGACGGCTTCTTCGCCCGCGAGGATGACGGTACGCTGACCCCGTTCGGCCATGTGGACGCGGTGTTCCCCGTGCTGCACGGGCCGTACGGCGAGGACGGCACCATCCAGGGTCTGTTCGAAATGATGGGCGTGCCGTACGTGGGGTGCGGCGTGCTCGCCTCCGCGGCCTGCATGGACAAGCATTACACGAAGGTGCTGCTTGCGGCCGCCGGCATTCCCGTCGCGCCCGGCATCACGCTCGACGCGCGTTCCTTCGACAAGGCTTCCGAATTCAAGGCCAACGCCGATGCGATCATGGCGCAGGTTAGCGAAGCCGGCTTGCAGTATCCGCTGTTCGTCAAGCCGTCCCGCGCCGGCTCCAGCTTCGGTGTGACCAAGGTGGAGCATGAGGGCGATGCGGCCGAACTCGCGGCCGCCGTGTACGAGGCGTCCCGCCACGATTGGCGCATCCTCGTGGAACAGGGCATCGTCGCGCGCGAAATCGAATGCGCGGTATTGTGCCCGAAGGCCGGCGAAGCGCCGCAGGCCAGCTGGCCGGGCGAAATCGTGCTCGACAAGCGCGCCGAAGGCGACGACCAGTTCTACGACTTCGACAGCAAGTACATGGACGCCGCCGCAAGCCACGTGGAAGTGCCCGCCAACCTGCCGGAAGAGACGCTGAACCTTGTACGCGAAACCGCCAAGAAGGCGTTCGTCGCCGTGGACGGTGCCGGTCTGAGCCGCGTGGACACCTTCGTGACCAAGGACGGCAAGGTGATGGTCAACGAAATCAACACCATGCCGGGCTTCACGTCCATCTCCATGTACCCCAAGGCATGGGAGGCCACCGGCGTGCGCTACACCGACCTGATCACCATGCTCATCGAAGGCGTGCTGCGCTGAATCCTGAATCTCAGCCGAACTGAGCCGAAGCCGTGCCGTATTCCAAGCTGAAAAGCGCAAAGAAAGCAACACGAAGCAACACGAAAAAGGCCAGTTCATCGTAAGTTTGCCGAAGCGAAACGGGAATATTCCTAAAAATCGCTTCGGCTTTACTTATTCTTTGACACTACGTTAGGTAACGCCATTACGTTTCCATGTTGTCGATTCCAAGAACAACAACACAACAAGGGAAACGAAAACGATGAACGCTTTGCGCAAGATCGCCGTCGGCTCGCTCGCCGCCGTGCTCGCATGCTCCATGGCCGCCTGCGGATCAGGCAACGCCAATTCCACCGATAGCGCCTCCAACACCGGTAAAACCGTGAAAGTGGACGAAAAGTCCGCAAAGGCCACTTCGATCTCCGATTTCGGCGGCATGGACGGCCTCGTGGCCGCTGCCGAAAAGGAAGGCGCGCTCAACGTGATCGCGCTGCCGCACGACTGGTCCAACTACGGTGACGTGATCAGCGGCTTCAAGAAGAAGTATCCGAAGATCAAGATCAACGAGCAGAACCCGAACGCCTCCTCCAAGGAGGAAGTGGACGCCGGCAAGACCAACAAGGGCACCGACGCCGCTCCGGACGTGTACGACCTCGGCCTGGCCGTGGCCTCCACCAGCACCGACAACTTCGCCTCGTACAAGGTGCAGGCCTGGGACAAGATCCCGGATTCCGTCAAGGATAAGGACGGCAAGTACTACGCCGACTACACCGGCATCATGTCCATCGGCTGGAACGCCGACAAGTACGGCGACATCAAGTCCATCAACGACCTGACCGACCCGAAGTTCGCCGGAACCGTGGCACTCAACGGCAAGCCGGCCGAAGCCGGTGCCGCGTTCAACGGCTACCTGATGATCAACCAGCTGGCCGGCGGCGACATCAAGAACCTGCAGCCGGGCCTCGACTTCTTCAAGAAACTCAAGGACTGCGGCAACCTCACCACCGTCGACGTGACCGACGGCACCATCGACTCCGGCCAGACCGGCGTGGTGATGGACTGGACCTACAACCAGGCCTCCTACCAGAAGAGCCTCAAGGCCAAGGGCGTGAACTGGAAGTTCAAGACCTTCAAGAACGCCCAGGTGGTCAGCTACTACAACCAGGCCATCAACGTGGACGCCCCGCACCCGGCCGCAGCCCGCCTGTGGGAGGAATACCTGTACAGCGCCGACGCCCAGAACGACTGGTTCAAGGGCGGCGCGAACCCGGTACTGCTCGACTCCATGAAGAAGGACGGCACCGTCGACCAGACCACCCTCAAGAACGCCATCACCATCGACGGCGATCCGGTGAGCTACACCAACGAGGATTCCACCCGCATCACCACATGGCTCCAGGACAACTGGGACAAGACCATCGGCAACTGACATGACCGCAGTGCTTACCTCAGGAGCTCACGCCAAGCGCGCGGGCTCCTCCGCCATCTCGTTTGCCGCGCATAGGCGTGAACTCGGCACCATCGCCGTGTCCATCCCGTTCTTCGCCTACACCGCGTGCTTCCTGCTCGCCCCGACGGTCATCGTCATCGTGGGCGCCTTCCAATCCGCCGACGGCAGCTTCACCGTGGCGAACTTCAACAAACTTTTCGAAGCGAACACCATCGCCGCATTCGGCACATCGATACTCGTATCGGTCGCATCCGCGGTCATCGGCGCCATCGTGGGCGCGCTCGCCAGCTACGCCCTCGTCATCGGCTCCAAGCCGAACGGCCTGCTGCGCCGCATGATTTCGGCCATCTCGTCGGTACTCGCCCAATTCGGCGGCGTGATGCTGGCGTTCGCGTTCATCGCCACCATCGGCATCAACGGCGTGGGCACCATGCTCATCAAACAGCTGACCGGCTACGTGGTGAATCCGAACTGGCTCAGCTCGCTGCCGGGCCTGATCACCATCTACTGCTACTTCCAGATTCCGCTGATGATCATCATCTTCCTGCCCGCGGTCGATTCCATCCGCCCGCAGTGGCGCGAAGCCACGGAAAGCCTCGGCGGCAACACCTTCCAATACTGGACGCGCGTGGCCGGCCCGATTCTGGCGCCGCGATTCATCTCCGCGTTCCTGCTGCTGTTCGCGTCCGCGTTCTCCGCATACGCCACGGCCGCCGCGCTGTTCTCCCAGCGTTCGATCCTCGTGCCGCTGATGATCCAAGGCGCGATGCGCAACGAAATGGACCCGAACCAGCAAGGCTTCGCGCAGGTGCTCGCCTTCGCCATGATCGTCGTCGTGGCGGTGGTCATGATGATCAGCCACGCCGTGGAAAAGAGGGCCGGACGATGGCAGTGAACGCAAATACGCAAACCGTAAGCGCGCAATCGGAGGAAAAGCAGAACATGCAGGAATCGCAAACCATGCCGCCGCAGCTGCGTGCGGCCAGACTCGGCAAGCAACGCATCGTCAAAACCATCATTCTCACGGTGACGCTGCTGTTCCTGTTCGTGCCGCTGGTGTCCATGTTCCTGTTCACCATCCGACACCCGTTGTCCGGAAAATGGAGCTTCGACCCGTGGATCGCCATCTTCACCGGCGACGGCAGCGCGCTCGGCGCCGACCTGAGCACCCTGTGGAGCGGCCTCGGCGCTTCGCTCGCGCTGTGCGTGGTGACCGTGCTGATCATGCTCGTGCTGCTCGTGCCCACCATGGTGATCGTGCACATCCGCTCGCGCAGACTGGAACGCGCCATCGAATGGGTGGCCACGCTGCCGCTGACCATTCCGGCCATCGTGCTGGTGGTTGGCCTGGGACCGATCTACCGCTGGCTGTCCGCCGACGTGCTGAGCACCAACCCGATCTGGCTGTGCTTCGCCTACGTGGTGCTGGTCATGCCGTTTGCCTTCCGCGCGCTTGCGGTGGGACTCAATTCCATCGACGTGAAGACGTTATGCGAGGCCTCACGGTCCCTCGGCGCTTCATGGCCGCGCGTATTCTTCCGCGTACTCATTCCGAACCTGTGGCAGTCGATCCTGTCCGCATCGTTCATCTCCATAGCCGTGGTGCTGGGCGAATACACCGTCGCCTCACTGCTCGGCCGTATGAACCTACAGGTCGCGCTGTACCAGCTCGGCCAATCCAATTCGCAAATCTCCACCGCAATGTCGCTGCTGGCACTGCTATTCGGCGTGATTCTGCTGGTGGCTCTCGATCTGATTTCCGGCGCGATGCGTCGGAACAAGGAAGGTGACAACTCATGACTCTCGCCGAACAGAAGGCGGTGGTTGCCCATACCTCGGAAGCGTTCTCCGATACCGAACCCAACGTGGTGACCGAAGCGGCGAAGGCCGTGCTCAAGGATTCCGAAGCGCGCGGCGGCGGTGTGCAGATGCTTGGTGTAGACAAGATCTACCCCGGTTCGACCGTCAAGGCGTTGGACGATTTCAACCTGGAAATCAATCCGGGCGAAATGGTGGTGCTGCTGGGCGGCTCCGGCTGCGGCAAATCCACCGCGCTGCGCTCCCTGGCCGGGCTGGAAGACATTCAGGCCGGACGCATCCTCGTCGGCGGCCAGGACGTGACCGGCGTGCCCGTCAACAAGCGTGACATGGCCATGGTGTTCCAGGCCTACTCGCTGTTCCCGCACATGACCGCGTTGCAGAACGTGGAATTCGGCCTTGAAATCCGAGGCGTGGACCGTGCGGAACGCCGCCGCCAGGCCATGGAGAAACTGGAACTGGTCGGACTTGCCGACCAGGCGAAAAAGTACACGCAGCAGATGTCCGGCGGCCAGCAGCAGCGCGTGGCCCTGGCCCGTGCGCTGGCCGTGAACCCGCGTGTGCTGCTGCTCGACGAGCCGCTGTCCGCATTGGACGCCAAAGTGCGCGTGCAGCTGCGAGACGAAATCCGCCGCATCCAACTCGAAGCCGGCACCACCACCGTGTTCGTGACCCACGACCAGGAAGAAGCCCTTGCCGTGGCCGACCGCATCGGCGTGATGAACCACGGCCGCATCGAGCAGATCGCCGCCCCGCAGACGCTGTACCGCCGCCCCGACACGGAATACGTGGCCACCTTCATCGGCCTGACCAACCGTCTGCCGGGAATCGCCAACGGTGAGGAGGCCGTGGTGTTCGGCCAGCGCGTCCCGCTGCTGGACGGTTCCGCCACCGACGCCTCCACGGTGCTGGTACGCCCCGAGAACATGACGATCGAACTGACCAACGATGCCGATGCCGTCCACGGAGCCGGCGAACTTGGCCGCGTGGAGATGGTGCATTTCCTCGGCGCGCTGGCCCGCGTGGGCGTGCGCGTAGCCTGCGCAGGCATGGGTGGCACGATTCGCGTCACCGTGCAGCTGCCGGCCAACGAGCTGCCCGCAGGACTTGCGATCGGAGCGCAGGTCGTGGTCGTGCCTCGGCCGATTCCGGCGCTCGCCGTCTGACGATTGGTTGCTGCGCGCGATTGTTGCGTACCGTCATTGCGCGCGATCGCCGTGCGTGATTATTGCGTACGGTCGCCCATCGCGTGAGCCGAGCCATTCGCAGGGCTGAGATTCCAAGCTGATATTCAGAGAACTGGTAGTACAGTGCTGAATATCAGCTTTTTTATTTGCTTGCCGTAAGTTCGTAAG
Organism: Bifidobacterium sp. MSK.17.10; assembly: GCF_019129655.1. Lineage (NCBI taxonomy): Bacteria > Bacillati > Actinomycetota > Actinomycetes > Bifidobacteriales > Bifidobacteriaceae > Bifidobacterium > Bifidobacterium sp. MSK.17.10. Next base: position 290,561 of record NZ_JAHOJD010000003.1, read on the forward strand.
GTGACCATGACGTTTCCGCAACAACCGCAACAGCCGCAGTACCCCCAGTATCCGCAGGGGCCGGCACAGCAATATCCGCAATCGCAATTTCCGCCGCAGCCGCTGCAGTATTCGCAGCAGTTTCCGCAGCCGAATCGCAATCCGTTCTTCGAATGGCTTCATCGGGCGAAACGTGACTTTTCGCGCATCGGCGCAAGCCTGTGCCTGATGGTGATCATCTGGTACGCGGGCGTCTTCCTGCTCAAAGGCGTGGTGCGTGCGGTCGCGGGCGGTGTAGGCGCCGGCGGCGATATGCCGAATTGGATGACGTTCCTCATTTCCGACGTGCCGCTGTATCTGATCGCCATGCCGGTCGCGGTGGTGCTCATGGGCAAATCGACCGTCATCGAAACCCGCAAATTCAACATGAAACCGGGCATGTTCTTCAAGCTGCTGCTCATGTGCCTGCCGATGATGTGGGTCGGCAGCATGGTCGGCAGTATGCTGTCGCTGGCGCTTTCCGACGGTGAAGCCACGAACCGCGTAGCCGATCTTGCCATGCAGACGAACATCTGGAATGTCGTGTTCTTGGTGATTCTTGGCCCGATTTTCGAAGAATGGATGTTCCGCAAGCAGCTCATCGACCACACCCGCAAATACGGAGAGAAAACGGCGATTCTGCTGTCCGGCCTTGCGTTCGGACTGTTCCACATGAACCTGTTCCAGTTCTTCTATGCGTTCCTGCTGGGAGTCATGTTCGGCTACATCTACATGCGCACCAGCAAACTGCGCTATTCGACGGCCATGCACATGATCATCAACTTCAACGGCGGCGTGCTCGCGCCGTGGATTCTGACGCGCGTCGACCTGGACCAGCTGGACAAGGTGTCTCAGGCCGCGGAAAACGGCAATGTGGCGGCGATGGAACAGTGGGCGTCGCAGAACGCCACCGGGCTGGCGATCATGCTCGTCTATTTCCTGCTGTACGGTGCCGTGATTCTCGCCGGATTCGTGCTGCTGATCCGTAACTTCAGGAAAGCCGAATTCTACATCGCGCCGGAGGAGCTGCCGCGTGGGACCGGCGCCAGAACCGTGTACGGCAACGTCGGCATGGTCACGTTCATCGTGCTCACGGTGCTGCTGACGGCGATCAGTCTGTTCCTATAGCCGCAGTCGCGCGGATTATGAAGGCCGGCCGGGGATACGTTCCCGGTCGGCCTTTCTGTTGCCTGCATAGCTTGTGTTGCGTGCGTTGCGTTGCGCACGCCGCTGCCGCTATTCGCCGCTGCCGACCGCGCGGTGCTCAAGATAATCGGCATGCGCGATCGACTGCGCCACCGCATCCGCCATCGTGGACAGCAGCAAATCGTTTTTCGCAAACGCGTAAATCGTGCCGTCAATGCCGTACGGGGTGAAGCCGTTGAGCTTCACCACCGGCTTGTATTGCGGGTTGGCAAGCCCCACGGTCGCATGTTCCACGGTGCTGACGATGTCGGCCTTCATACGCTCCACATCCACGCCCGCCTTCGCGGTGAACGGCACCGACACCAGGCACTCGTTCGACGGGTCAAGCTTCTCCAGCGAGGCGGTGTTCAGAATGGAATTCGGAATGACCATTTCGTTGCCGTTGCGTTCGCGGACGATGGTCTGACGCCAGTTGATGTCTTTGACGGTGCCGGTGATGCCGGCCACCTTGACGTAATCGCCCGGCTGGATGACGCGGCCAAGCATAAGCCCGAAGCCGCCGATCACATTGGCGATCGTATCCTTCAAACCCAGCGAAACCGCAAGACCGCCGATGCCAAGAGCGGTGAATATCGTGGTCGGATTGATGCCGAACACTGGCTGCAGCAGCGTGCCGATGGCGAACACCCACACCACCGCGCGCATGATGTTGACGAAGATGGAGGCGTTCGGCACCTGCGATTTGTCGAGCACGCGGCGCACCACCTTGGTGAGCGCCTTGTCGATAAGCGCGGCGACGATGAGCACGACGGCGAGCAGGATGAGCTTGCTGTAGTTTTTGGCAAGCCAGTGCATGAGAATTTCAACTGGATCCATGGCTGCCTAGTCTACACAGGGGACGTTGCACAACGCTTGCGATTGACTGGATGATTCCTGATCCGCCGGCTGGCCGCAGCGGAGCATAATGGATTCCGTAGGATGCGTTGGCCAGCGAAAAGGGGTGCGACATGGGCAATGTCGTGGATTATGTGCGGCGCGAGTTTCATGGATTCGCGGAGCTGCCGTTCGGCGATGTCGATTCGCTGGTGCTGGCTGAGCTCTCATATATGCGGCTTTCCGGCTTGGTTCCGGCGTTCGGCGAGGCGAGGTCGGTGGCGACGGTGCCGATTCGAGAGCTGCTGCGTGCGGAAAGCTATGACGACATGTTCGTTTCGAATTCCTCCGATATAAACGAGTATCGGCTCGCGTTGCTGCGTGCCGTCTGCGAATCGCCGCGTTTCCGCGCGTTGCGTGTCGGCGAGTACGCGGAGCGTCTGAGCGAGCGCGAACAGCAGCAGTTCGCCGCGATGACGTTCGACGTGGGTTGCGGGCCCGTCGATTCGCTGTATGTAGCCTTCCGTGGCACCGATGGCACGCTTGTCGGATGGAAGGAGGATTTCAATATGGCGGTGCGTTGCCCGGTGCCGTCCCAGGAATCCGCGTATCGGTATGTGAACTCGATTCTGGACAGGTCGGAAGGTTTCCTTTCGTCGGGCGATTCGCCCGCGGTCATGCTCGGCGGGCATTCGAAAGGCGGCAATATGGCCGTGTATGCGGCCATGCGTATCGCGCACGATGACATCGAAGTGGCTGGCGAGCGCGCGGCGGCTCGGATTGCTGCCCTCATTGGGTGGGCCAGTGCGGGGTCGCAACAGACGGATCTCCCGCATCTTTTCCCATGACGGGCCGGGCCTTCCGAAATCGACGGTGCGCGGTCAGTCGTACCGTGCAATCGAATCGCGTATCCGCAAAACCGTGCCCGAATCGTCCGTCGTGGGCATGCTGCTGCAATCGAATGCGCCAGTGCGCATCGTCAAAGCGGATGCCATCGGCATCATGCAGCATATGGGAAACAGCTGGCAAGTGGCGGAAAATGGCGATTTCGAACAGGTGGACGAGCTGACGGCCGGCGCGCAGCTCATCAAACGAACCCTCGACGGGTGGCTTGACACCGTAAGCCAGGAGCAGCGCGAGCGCGCCATCGACCAGATCTACGGGATCTTCGCGGCGGCGGGATACGGCAATATCGCCGATTTGGTGGAGCATTGGACGGATTCGCTGCCGAAGATTGTGGAGGCGGCGCGCAATACCGATCGGGAGACGCGCGGACTCATCAGGGCGGTGATCAAGGCGATTCCGGTCAGCGCGGCGAAGGCGGTGCGCGAGGGCTGAAGCGGGTTGAGTGCCGAGGCGGGCTGAAGCGCGTGCCGAGGCGGGGCTATGGGCGGATGCAACGGCTGGTCGGGATGGTTGCCGAGCCGCATTTCGGCCGATTCATGTGTCACGATCCTCGAAAAGGCGTGAAAAATGGAATTGTGACACATAAGTGCCGCGCAAGTGACACACGAGTGCCGCACAAATGACACATAAGAAGGGCAATGGAGGGCATCGGGGCGCCGATGATCCGGATGCATCCCCGTTCGCTGACGTAGGATGGTGCGGTGCGGACGCATAATTGTGGAAGCATAATGGAATGCGGAATGTCGACGGCTGCGAAAGGGGTGTGCAATGGGCAACATCATCGATTACGCGCGTACGGAGACGCGCGATTTCGGCGAGCTTCCCTTCCGTGAGGCCGACGCGCTCGTGCTCGCGCAGCTTTCGTACGACGACGTGCCGGAATGTGTGCCGCGATTGGATGACGTCGAATCGAAATACGGCACGTTGCGCGATCGCGTGAAGCAGTTCGACGTACGCCGGCCGATCCGTTCGCTGCATATGTTGCGCAAGCTCCCGTTCAACGGCGTGACCATCGCACGCGCCGATGACGAACTGAACCACGACCAGGCGGTGCCCGACCATGACGTCGAGAACGTGGGACTGGTCGATCCGCAGGTGACGCACGACTTCTACCATGCCGTCGCCTCGAATCCGCGGTTCTCCGACATTGAAATGGGGGCGTTTCTCGAGCAGTTCGACGGCGAAGAGCAGACGCAGTTCGCCGCGGTGACCTACCTGCTGCCGTCCGGCGCGCTTGTGGTGGCGTACCGGGGCACCGACGATTCGCTGGTCGGCTGGAAGGAAGATTTCAACATGGCCTTCCAGTATCCGGTACCGGCGCAAGCGACCGCCGCCGACTATCTGGCCAGAGTCGCCGCGCTGTGGAAGGACGTGCCGATTGTGCTCACCGGCCATTCCAAGGGCGGCAATCTGGCCGTATATGCGGCGATGAACGCATCGGACGAGGTGAAGGACCGCGTCGAACGCATCTACTCGCTGGACGGGCCGGGATTCCCCGAATCTGTGGTGAACAGCTTCGAATATGCAAGCGTGAGCGACCGCATCGTCAAAATCGTTCCGGACTCATCGGTGGTGGGCATGGTGCTGGAAACCCCCGAACGGTGCATGGTGGTCAAATCCGACGTGGAAGGCATCATGCAGCATTTCGCGTTCTCCTGGCAGATGCACGGCGGCGAATTCGACAAAGTCGAGGACGTGGCCAACAGTTCGGTGACTTTCAACAAAGCGTTGAACGGGTGGCTGTCCAACCTGTCCAAGGAACAGCGCGAACGTGCTGTGGACGCGCTGTTCGCGGTGCTGGAGGCGTCCGGAGCCGGCAGCATCTCCGCCATGATGGCGGCCGGACCGAAGGTCATCCCCGAAATGCTCGGCACATATGTTGGATTGAGCGTTGAAGATCGACGCAACCTGAACCAGGCGCTGGGCATCATGCTGCAGGCCGCGCTCGCCCGTAATCCGAAGGTGCGGCGCAGGTAGACGCAGATTGCGCGGGTGGCGTATGCCGATGCTGGCCGGGGGTGGCTGGTCGGCGAACGGAGGCTTGGTTTGCGTCTGACGGGCCGGCAATCGCCATAAATACGACACGTTGTGTAGTTTGTTCTAGACAGACTGTATAGTAAAGCGCGTTGCGTATTGGAAATGACTTTGCGAACGACTGTTAAAATAGGGGGAGCCATGCCACGTCCACGCCGGGATTCGGAGATCCTGCCAGCCAAGGAACGTCTCGAAAACGCGTTCTGGGAACTGCTATCCGAACGTGAATATCGTAAAATCACCGTCACCGACATCGTACGTACGGCGGATGTGAATCGTAATTCCTTCTACTACCATTTCACGGGCTTGCCGGAACTTGCCGATTCCGCCATTCTGCACGCCGTGGAAAACACACCGCTTCCCAGCGCGCCCAACGCGAATTTCAATCCCGACAACGAATGGCGCAAGCATGTCACCGCGCTGCTACGCGAGCCCGAACAGCGTCGGCGTCTTGACCGGCTCGCGCTGCTCGCCGGACCGCACAGCTCGCCGGAACTCGTCGAATCCCTGCGGGACTTCGGCAGGCTCACGTTGATCTCCGTGCTGGGGCTTGACGCCGACCACCTCGACCTTAAAACCGATCTCATGCTCGACTTCACCGTAGGGGGCATGCTGGCGGTATTGCGCCGTTGGCCGAAACTCCACGAGCAGCTGCCGATGGACGCCGTGTTCAACGAGGACTTGGCGGTGTTGGCCACGGGCATGTTCATGTCCATGTCCAAAACCGACATGCTGGGCTATTGGAAGCGCATCTTCAGCAGTGGTTTCGTGCCCGGGCAGGCGTCTCACGACGACCAAGCCCCGCAATCCGCCGCACAGTGAGCCATACGCCACACTGCGTTACTTTTCGGTGGTAGAAACGTCTGTAGCGGCGCTCTTTCAGGGTGCGTCAGACGTATGCAACAGCACGACAGGGAGGTTGTTCCATGATCAACGAAGCCTACAAGGCCATGCTCGGCGGAAAATCCGTAATCCGCGAGCTGAGCGAATACGCGACCGCGCGTGGCGCCGAAATCGGCTACGAGAACGTGTTCGACTATTCGCTGGGCAACCCGAGCGTGCCGTGCCCGCAGGACTATACCGACGCCGTGATCGACATGTATAAAACGGCCGAACCGGTGGCGTTGCACGGCTATTCTCCGTCCTTGGGCATTCCGTCGGTGCGCAAGGCGATCGCCGAAAGCCTCAACCGCCGCTTCGACATGGACTACACCGCCGACTACATCTTCCCGACCACGGGTGCGGCCGGCGCATTGGCGCATGCGCTGCGCGTGGTGACCAAGCCGGGCGACGAAGTGATCACCTTCGCCCCGTACTTCCCGGAATACCAGCCGTATGTGAACGGCACCGGCGCGCACCTGACCGTCGTTCCGGCCGACACCGAGAACTTCCAGATCAACTTCGACGCGTTCGAGAAGGCGCTCAACCCCGGAACCGCGGCGGTGCTCATCAACACCCCGAACAATCCGTCCGGCGCGGTCTATTCCGCTGAAACGCTGACCCGCCTGGCCGAGGTGCTCAACGCCAAGCAGACTGAATACGGCCACGACATCTTCCTGATCGCCGACGAGCCGTACCGCGAGATCGTGTTCGACGGCGGCGAGCAGCCGTATCCGAGCA